>NZ_CP040910.1:1168904-1337317 GCF_013394085.1 Limosilactobacillus fermentum | reverse complement strand
CCATAGGTAAAAATCTAGCCTGCGATGTAGCGAAGCTGGGGGAGTTCAAAGAAGTAAGAAAGGTTACCGGTTTGGATGACGTATTGACCGACACGGAGTTGGGATAAGTGACCGCGAACGTTGGTGATTTGACCATCGGTGTGGACCGGCATTAGTTGAACGAAGACCTCCCGGTGCTCCTCAATGGCCCGGGCGAGGAATTGCCGCCGCTGAAAGAGGGGTTGAACGGGAAGAACCCGTGGTGCCACTGGTTGGGCTTGCTGAGGGGTTTCAAATAAAGAAGACCAAAGGGCGGTCCCCCGGTTAATTAAAGAACGCTTTTGAATTTGCATCGTGCTTCCCTCCGAACGTTTGTTTGTGACTATATTATACGAACGGACGTTCAAAAAGGCAAGGGTAAAATCGATCATTTGTTCGTATTTATAAAATGGTGGCGAGAATTCGCCATTGACGCCCCGGCAGGTGGGCAAAGTGTGGTATCATATATCCAATACTTTTAAAAAAGGTTAGGGGTAAGAGCAAACATGACAAAGCGAGGAATGTTGATTGTCCTTTCGGGACCATCCGGAGTTGGTAAGGGAACGGTGCGTAAAGCCATCTTTGACCAACCGGGAAACGACTTTCAGTATTCAATTTCAATGACGACGCGCAAGCCGCGGCCGGGAGAAGTCAATGGCAAGGACTACTTCTTTGTTTCCAAAGAGGAGTTTGAACAAAAAATCCAGGCCGGCGAAATGCTTGAGTACGCCAAGTATGTTGACAATTATTACGGCACGCCATTAAAATGGATTAATGATACCTTAGATGCCGGTAAAGACGTCTTTTTGGAAATTGAAGTTAACGGGGCGATGCAAGTTCGTTCCAAGAGCCCAAATGGCGTCTTCATTTTCCTAACCCCACCTGATCTAATGGAATTAAAGCAACGTCTAATTCACCGGGGAACCGACAGCATGGAAGTAATTAACAAGCGCATCAAGAAGGCCTTTAGTGAGATCGAAATGATGCAAAATTACGACTATGCGGTGGTTAACGACGAGGTTCCAAACGCCGTTGAAAAAGTTAAAGAAATCATCCGTAGCGAACGGTTACGGGTGCGGCGCGTGATGCCGGACTACTTAGAAATGTTAGGAGAATCGATGAAATGATCTTATTTCCATCCGTTGATAAGCTATTAGAGCGGGTTGACTCCCGTTACTCACTAATCATGTTGGCTAGCAAGCGGGCCCACGAAATCGACAAGTACCGGATCGATAAGTGGCGGGCGGCCCACCCGGATAAGGCTGGCGAAACGGTCAGCTTAGAAGGCGACAAGCCGCTCTTGTTGGACCACTATGACTCCAACAAGTCCGTTGGGATGGCGCTGGAAGAAATCGAAGCGGGATTGGTAACGATCAACCCCGACCAACACGAAGACTTACAAGATTAATGACCGGGTGAACCGGGAAAAGTGGCCAGGGGGATCCCGGGTCGCTTTTTATTTTAAGGAGGAAGACAGGATGGCAAGGATTGCGGTATACCTAACGGGAAGCATTGCGGCTTATAAGGCAGTAAGCGTGGTGCGGGAGCTTCAGCGCGCTGGTCACGAGGTGCGGGTAGCCCAAACAAAAGCGGCGGAGCAGTTTGTTGGTCCCGCCACCCTGGCTTCTTTGACGCACCACCCGGTCGTTGATGACCTCTGGGAAATGAGCGAAGAGGGGCAAATCCCTCACGTTCACTTAGCCGACTGGTCCGACTTGGCCTTGGTGGTGCCGGCTAGTGCGGATGTAATTGCTAAGATGGCGGCGGGGCTGGCTGATGATGCGGTCACCAGCGCCCTGTTAGCGACCCAGGCCCCGCGTCTGGTGGTGCCGGCCATGAATTCACACATGTGGCAAAACCCAGCTACGCAACGAAACGTTACCCAACTGCTGGCTGATGGGGTTCACTTCTTGGAACCCGCCGATGGGATGTTGGCGGAGGGTTACACCGGCATGGGACGGATGCCCGAGGTTAGCACCATTATCGCTTGGGTTGCGGAGTTTTTAACCACCGGAAACGCCTTAGCGGGTAAGCGCTTGGTGGTGACGGCGGGGGGAACCCGCGAGCCACTGGATCCGGTTCGCTTTATCGGCAACCGTTCCTCCGGTAAGATGGGAATTGCGATTGCAAAAGCAGCTGCTAACCAGGGGGCCCAGGTGGAATTGATTGTTGGCAGCGTGAGTGTCGACTTGCCAAACGACGCCGGAATCACTGTTCGCCAAGTTGAAACCACCGAGGAGTTGTTGGCGGCCGTTGATCAGGCTTTTGAAGGGGCGGACGCCCTCGTAATGGCGGCGGCGGTGGCCGACTTTCGCATGGAAGCGGTTAGTGACCAAAAGATCAAAAAGGATGCCCATGGGGAGCTGATCCTGAAACTGGTGAAGACCCCGGATATTTTGAAGACAATGGGGCAAAAGAAGGGGCACCGCCTGGTGGTGGGGTTTGCCGCCGAAACAACCGCTCTGGTCGAAAACGGCATGGCGGAGTTAAAGAAGAAAAACGCCGATTTGATCGTAGCTAATGACGTGACCAAGGTGGGCAGTGGCTTTGGGGCCGATACCAACCAGGTCACCATTTTGGCGGCCGATCAGACACCCCAGACTTGGCCCAAGCTTAGTAAAGCGGCGGTGGCAAAGCGACTGGTAGCGCTGATTGGTCAACGATTGGGGGGGAAAACAAATGGCGGAACTCGTTCAAGTCATAGTTGATGTTCCAACGATGCAGACCAACCGCCCCTACACCTACCGGGTGCCCGAACGCCTCGAGCGTCAAGTGCAACCGGGGATGCGAGTGATGGTCCCCTTTGGGCGGGGAAGCCGGGAGGTCCAAGGGTTTGTGGTCGCCGTTGACCAACCAGGTGAATTTGACGGTGACTTAAAGGACCTCGCTGGGGTGATGGACCTAAGCCCGGTCTTAAATGACGAGCTACTGAAACTAGCGGGTTGGTTGGCCGATCAAACCTACGCCTTTAAAATCACGGCCTTTTATACCATGTTACCGAGCCTCTTAAAGGCCCAGACGACACGGTTGGTTCGCTTGGTCGATGAAGTTGATGAGCAAACGAGGCTCGCCCTGTTTGCCGATCAGGATGAATTAGACCTTGCCAAAGTTCAAACTGATCCCCTGGCACTGAGTCAGTTGATGAGGCTACGGCGAGCGGGTAAGGTGGTAATTGACTATCGGGTTCACGACCGGGCCCGGGCTAAACAAATCACCACCATTACCCCAACGCTGTCCTTTGATGATTACGAAGGGGAGCGACTAGGGGTGTTAAAAAACGCCCACGCCCAGCGGAATCTATTGGATTACTTGCAAAGCTTAGCGGGGAAAACCGTGCCACTCAAGCAAGCCCAAGAAGAGAGTGGCCTTTCGGCGGCTACCTTTACGACCGGGGCTAAGCGGGGTTGGCTCAAAAAGGGGCAAGCAGAAGTTTACCGCGATCCCAGTGGGGCGCTGCCTACGTCACCAACTGCCCCGCCGACCCTAAATCAGGAGCAGGCCCAGGCGGTGAAAAGGATTAACCAGGCCACCGATCAACGAACCGCCGAAACTTTCCTGTTGCAGGGGGTGACGGGTTCGGGGAAAACGGAGGTTTACCTGCGGGCAATTGAACGGGCCTTAGCTAACGGGCGCAGCGCCCTGATGTTGGTGCCAGAAATTTCACTAACCCCGCAAATCGTCAGCCGGGTGCGGGGCCGCTTTGGTAAACAAGTCGCGGTCCTGCATTCGGGCCTTTCCAACGGGGAACGCTATGACGAATGGCGCCGAATCAAGCGTGGCGAGGCGAAAGTGGTGGTGGGGGCGCGCTCAGCGGTATTTGCCCCCCTAGACAACGTTGGTTTGATCATTATGGATGAGGAGCACGAGTCGTCTTACAAACAAGACGACGCCCCCCGTTATCACGCCCGCGACGTTGCTAAGTGGCGAGCTGCTTACCATCACGCCCCGCTCGTCTTGGGATCGGCAACCCCGAGCCTAGAAAGCCGGGCCAGGGCGGCGACCGGGTTATACCACCGCTTAACCTTGCTCCACCGGGTTAACCAACGCCCCCTGCCGCCGATCCAAGTGGTCGATATGAAAAGAGAGGTTCAAGCGCGGGGGGAGACTAATTATTCGTTGCCGCTCTTGAACTTGTTGACCGACCGGCTTAATAAGGGGCAGCAAAGCATCCTAATGCTTAACCGGCGGGGCTTTTCCTCCTTTGTGATGTGTAGGGACTGCGGTTACGTTCCTAAGTGTCCCAACTGCGATATCTCGTTGACCCTGCACATGGATAGCCGGAGCCTAAAGTGTCACTATTGCGGTCACGAGGAGCGGATCCCCAACACCTGTCCGAACTGCCAGGGCCACCGAATCCGCTACTACGGGACCGGTACCGAAAAGGCGGTAGCCGAATTGCAAACCTACCTGCCGACCGCTCGGATCATCCGGATGGACGTTGATACTACCCGCCGAAAGGGGATGCACGAGAAATTACTAACTAAGTTTGGTAACCACGAGGCCGACATCCTATTGGGGACCCAAATGATCGCCAAGGGGTTAGATTTCCCGGGGGTGACCCTGGTGGGGGTCTTAAACGCCGACACGGGGCTGGATTTACCCGATTTTCGGTCCTCTGAGCGCACCTTTGACCTCCTAGCGCAGGTGGCCGGGCGGGCCGGACGTGCCGATGAGGCCGGCCAAGTGGTGATTCAAACCTTCAACCCGGATAATTACGTGATCCAACTGGCGCGGGCCCACGATTACGAGCGCTTCTTCGTCCAGGAGATGAACCTGCGCAAACTCGGCGCCTACCCGCCGTATTATTACACGGTCCGGGTGATGGGCAGCCACCCCGATGAGCAGATGGCCGCCCGGGTGATGCAAGCGGTTCGCCAGGAGTTGGTGGGGCAGTTGGATTCGCAAACGATCATTTTAGGCCCCACCCCCCGGGCAATTGCCCGCTTGAAAAACCGTTACTATTACCAAATTGTGATCAAGTACCGTCACGATCCGGCCCTCCATGCCCGCTTAACCGCGATCATGGAAGGGGCCCAGCAACAGTTTGACCGGGAGACCCAGGTGATGATTGACCCGGATCCCCAGTACTTCTTGTAGATGTAGAAAGGAAACCACGCCAATGAAATCAATTGTTTTTATGGGGACCCCCCAGTTTGCGGTCCCAATTTTGAAGGCCCTCATCGATAGCGAAGACTACCAAGTACTAGCCGTTGTTTCCCAACCTGATCGTCGGGTGGGACGCAAGCGCGAATTACGGGCCACTCCGGTTAAGGAACTAGCCCTTGAAAACGGAATTGAGGTTTTGACCCCCGAAAAAATTAATCACAGCCCCGAAATGGACCGGGTGATTGAACTAGCACCGGACCTGATTATCACGGCGGCCTTTGGTCAATTCTTGCCGGACAAGCTACTCGCCGCCGCTAAGGTTGCGGCCATTAACGTTCACGGTTCCTTGTTACCTAAGTACCGGGGTGGGGCGCCAATTCAATACGCCGTGATGAACGGGGACGCCGAGACCGGGGTCACAATCATGTACATGGTTAAGAAGATGGACGCCGGCGATATCATCAGCCAGGCTAGTTTACCAATTACCAAGCAAGACGATACCGGGACGATGTTTGAAAAGCTATCACTACTGGGGCGCGACCTTTTGTTAGATACCCTGCCTAAGTTGCTCGCCGGCGATATCACCCCGGTCAAACAAGACGAAAGCCAGGTTGTCTTTTCACCAAACATCACCCGCGAACAAGAAACGATTGATTTCACGCTCCCGGCCGACCGAATTGATGACCTCGTTCGGGGGTTGCGCCCAGCCCCGGTTGGTAACATGGTGATTGATGGCCTACGAACTAAGGTTTACGACGTGACCCCGCTAACGGAAACGACTGATCTGCAACCGGGCCAGGTGGTGCGGGTGGAAAAACACGCCCTGATTATAGCGGCCGGAGCGGGGACGACTTACCAGATTAACAGCCTTAAGCCAGCCGGAAAGCCCAAGATGGACATTACGGATTACTTAAACGGCCACCAAAATTTAAAGCCGGGAGTACAAGCGATTAACAATGACTAAGAAACAAGCACAATTAACGGGGGCCCGGGCCATCGCCCTGGCGACGCTAGATAAGGTCCGCACGTCGGGGGCCTATTCAAATCTCCAGTTGAACCAGGCCTTAGAAAGCGGGCAATTATCGGGCGCTGATCGCCGCCTAGTAACAGCCTTAGTGTACGGAACTCTACAGCACCAACGGACCTTAGACTACTGGCTTTCCCCCTTTATCGCCGGCAAAAAGGTGCGCCCTTGGGTCAAAACCCTTTTGTTAATGACCCTCTTTCAGTACCAGTACCTGGATCGGGTACCCAACTTTGCCGCTACCGATGAGGCGATCGAAATTGCTAAGCGGCGGGGGAACCCTGGGGTTCGTCGCTTTGTGACCGGGGTTTTGCACGCAATTCTGAGGAACGGAGTGGCCGACGTTGAAAAAATTGAGGACCCCAAGCAGCGGTTGGCCATCCAAGCCTCCCTGCCGGACTGGCTGGTTGACGAATTGGTCGCTCAGTATGGGCTGGCCCAAACGGAGGCGCTTGCTAAGGTAATTAACGAACCGGCACGGATCAGCCTACGGGTTAACCGGGCCAAGGCCACGGTCGAAGAAGCCCAAGCACTGCTAAGGTCAGCGGGGGTGGAAACCAAACCATCTGAGGTCGCCCAAAATGGCTTAGTGGTTACTAAGGGGGCGGTGTTAAAAACGGCGGCCTTTAAAAACGGGGTGGTAACGATTCAAGACGAATCCGCCATGTTAGCCGTGGAAAGCATGCACCTGACCGGTCACGAACGGGTCTTGGACGCCTGTGCCGCTCCGGGGGGTAAAACCGTTCAAATTGCGGAGGCCTTAACTGACGGGGAGGTCTACGCCTTAGACATCCACCGGCATAAGGTGGGCTTAATCGAAAAGAACGCGCAACGGATGGGGGTTGACAACCGGGTCTTCGCCCGCCAACTCGACGCTCGCCAGGTTGGCCAGGAATTTGCCGATCAGTTCTTTGATCAGATCTTGGTTGATGCACCGTGTTCGGGGATGGGACTTTTACGGCGGAAACCGGAGATTCGCTACGATAAGCAACTGGGCGACAGCCAACGTCTCCACCAAATTCAGGGGGCAATTTTGGATTCGGTGGCCACAAAAGTCAAAAAGGGCGGTATAATTACCTATAGTACGTGCACGATCCTTCGTCAGGAAAATGACGAGACGGTGGCCGAATTTTTAAAGCACCACCCCAACTTCCGGTTACAAAAAACCACCACCGCACGTATGTTGGAGGACAACCGCCAAGCCCAGACGCTCACCCTGTTGCCGAGTGACTACGGCTCTGATGGTTTCTTTATTAGTAACCTTCAACGAGTTCAGTAGAAGGGGAAAAAGAAACTCATGGAGACTGCATTTCAATCAGATATCGGTCAACAACGGTCCGAAAATCAGGACCGGGTTAATAATTTTTTTGCTGCGCCAAACCTCCAATTAGTGGTTATTGCTGATGGAGTGGGGGGCAATAATGGGGGCAACGTCGCTGCTGAAGAAACGGTAGCGGCGCTCGGTCGTTACTTCACCCAGGAGGCACCTAAAACCGTCCGCACCGCTAAGGCGTGGTTTCGGGATAAGGTCCGCTTGGTTAACAAATTAATTTTAAATAAAGCAAATTCAAATCTTAACTACCGAGGGATGGGAACGACGATGGTTGCGGCAATCCTGATTGATAACGTTGCCGTGGTCGCCAATATTGGTGACAGCCGGGGTTATATTTTCCACCAGGATTTGTTGACCCAAATCACCGTCGATCACTCCCTCGTCAATGAACTAGTCAAAAACGGTGACTTAACGGAACAAGAGGCCGCACATTCCCCGCAAAATAACATTATTACCCGGGCAATTGGAATCTCAACTGACGCTGAAATCGACGTCAATTCCTTTGAACTCGGGGAAAATGATCAACTACTGTTGTGTACGGATGGCCTGAGCAAAATGGTCGAAGGTGATCAGATTGCGGCCGTTTTAGCGGGACACGAGTCTTTAGAAGATAAGTGTGCCGACCTGATCAAGCTGGCCAACGCGGCCGGCGGCAACGATAACGTCACCGTTTTAATTAGCCAAAACGACCAGGAGAAATAACAGATGGAACCCGGATACGAGCTAAATCACCGGTACCGGATCATCCGTCCCCTTGGTGAGGGCGGAATGGCCAATGTCTACTTGGCCCACGACCTGGTTTTAGACCGGGATGTATCGGTTAAATTATTACGGCTTGATCTGCGGGATGATCCCAACACGCAGCGCCGCTTTCACCGCGAGGCTTTAGCGGCAACCCAACTTAATGATCCCCACATTGTTGGGGTTTACGACGTGGGAGAAGACCACGGAATGCAATACATGGTAATGCAATACGTCAAGGGGATGGACCTCAAGGCGTACATTAAGCAGCACTACCCCCTTCCGCTCCCCCAAGTGGTTAACATTATGGAACAGGTGCTGGCTGCCGTTGAAGCGGCCCACGCCCAGGGAATTATTCACCGTGATCTCAAGCCCCAAAATATCTTAATTGACGATCAACAAAACATTAAAATTACTGACTTTGGTATTGCGACGGCCAGCTCGGGGAATTCGTTAACCCAGACGAATACCCTGTTAGGTTCGGTCCATTACTTATCGCCCGAACAAGCGCGGGGCTCGATTGCCACCAAGCGTTCGGACATCTACTCACTCGGGATTATCCTGTACGAGTTATTAGTTGGCAAGGTGCCCTTTGAAGGGGAAACCGCGGTTTCAATTGCGCTAAAGCACTTTCAGGACCGGGTTCCTTCGGTACGCCAGGCGAACCCGGCGATTCCCCAGTCACTGGAAAACGTCGTCTACCGGGCGACCGCCAAGGACCCCGCCCAGCGCTATGGTTCCGCCGAAGAGATGGCCAAGGACTTGAAAACGGTCCTGACTCCGGAGCGAGCCAACGAGGCACCACTGGTCTTAGCAGACCCAGGGGATGAGGAAACTAAGGTCTTGGATTACCGCCAAATCAAGGAAGCGGCGGCCAAAACTAAGCAGGAGCCGGAAGCAAAAGAAGCCCCTGAACAACAAGAGACGGCTCCAGAACAGCCGCCTGTCCCGAAAAAGAAACGGCGCCAGGGGTTGTGGGTGAGCCTACTGACGATTGTTTTAGCAGGTCTACTGGGTTCGGGGTGGTATTTCAACCGTGAAGTAACCGTGCCGGACCTGACCGGGATGACGACCGCTCAGGCGACCAAGGCGTTAGCTAAAAAGCACCTGCGCTTGGGAAATATAACCCGGGAAACATCCTCGTCAGTGGCCAAAAATCGGATTGTCACCGTTGATGGTGCCAGCAAGGCCCGTTATGGTCGTGAAGTGAACGTTATCTTATCCAACGGGATGAAGAAGTGGACAATGGACGACCTGGTCGGCAACGACTACCAAGGGACCGCCGAAAGCTTACGGGCCAAAGGATTTACCGTACGGATTAAAAAGGAGTATTCCTCTTCCGTTAGCGCAGGGCAAATCATTCGTCAATCGGTGAGCTCGGGAACGGTGGTTCACCCGGCCCAAGACGTGATTACCCTAACCGTATCGGCCGGGAAACAAACTTATAAGATTCCTAACTTTAAAAACGAGGACATTACCGATGTTCAAGACTACGCTAGCAAGCATGGCCTACAACTGACGGTGACCCAACAGGAATCAACCACGGTAGCGGCCAACAAGGTCATTAGCCAAACTCCCAAGGCGGGGAGTCGTTTAGCTAAGGGGGACACCCTGACGGTGGTGATTGCAAGTTCGGGGACCCAACTGAAAACCACTAGCATCCAAATCGACATCCCCTTTGATGGTAACGGGGGCAAGACCGAAAACCGGGTCCAAGTTTACATTGAGGATGCTTACCACAACCTAACGATGGAATACCAAGACATCACGATTAACCAGGAAACAACGATCAACGTGCCGTTCACCCTGCGCAACGGTCAAACCGGGGCCTACAAGGTGATCCGAAACGGCAAGACGATCATGAGTGCAACGAACATTACCGGCTAAAAGCGATAGGAGGTCGTTTGTGAAAAACGGGACGATTCAGCAGTCACTGAGTGGCTTTTATGACATTTGGTCCGGGGGAAAACTATACCGGACCAGGGCACGGGGAAACTTTCGGAAGCGGGGGTTAAAGCCCGTCGTTGGTGACCAAGTGGAGTTTGAGGCGGAAAACCAACGGGAGGGCTACCTCCTAAAGATCTTGCCCCGCAAGAATCAGTTGGTCCGTCCCATGGTGGCCAACGTCGACCTAGCGGTGGTCGTGACTGCCGTTAAGGAACCCAACCTGTCAACGAACCTATTAGACCGCCAACTAGTGGCCTTGGAGAGCCAGGGGATTGATCCGGTGATTTACTTCTCTAAAACGGACCTCCTTTCGGATCAAGAAGCAGACGCCCTGATGCTGGTGGTAAAAGGCTACCAAATGATTGGCTACCCGGTGCTTTACCAACGGCCCTCGTTTGGTGAGGAGGCCTTAGGTGAGTTACGTAAGATACTGGCCGGTAAGGTGGTCACCATGATGGGCCAGACCGGGGCGGGGAAGTCCACCCTGTTAAACCACCTGGCGCCCGATCTTAACCTGGCGACCGGGGAGATTTCCCAGGCCCTCAAGCGGGGGCGTCACACCACCCGTAAGGTTAGCTTGATGCAGGTGGGCGACGCCTTGATTGCTGATACACCAGGTTTTTCGTCGTACGAAGACTTCCAAATGACCGTCGAGGAGTTACCCCACTTCTTCCCGGAGATGCAAGCACTCGCGCCCGAATGCAAATTTCGGGGTTGTTTACACATAAAAGAACCGTCCTGTGCGGTCAAGAATGCGCTTAAACATGGTAAAATAATGAACAGTCGGTATGACAATTACCTCCAGTTCCACGAGTTAATTGCCAACCAGAAACCAAACTATCAGAAATGAGGGAATTGATTATGATTAAAGTTGCACCGTCAATTTTGAGTGCTGATTACGTGAACCTGCAAAAAGACATTGAAATGGTGGAAAAGGGTGGCGCCGAAGTCCTTCACATCGACGTGATGGACGGGAGTTTTGTCCCAAGCATTTCTTACGGTCCAGGCTTCGTAAAGGCGATTCGGCCAATCTCTAAGATGGTCTTAGACGTGCACCTGATGGTTCAAAACCCAGAACACATTTTACCGGACTTCATTGACGCCGGTGCCGACATCATTGGGGTGCAAGTCGAAGCCACCCAACACATTCACCGGGCCCTTCAAATCATCAAGAATGGTGGGGTCAAGGCCGAAGTAGTTATTAACCCGGGAACACCGGTTGACATGATCAAGCCTGTGTTACACATGGTGGACCAAGTGCTGGTGATGACTGTTAACCCAGGCTTTGGTGGCCAGAAGTTCCTGCCGGAAACGGTGGCTAAGATTGCCGAATTGGATGCTTTGAAGAAGGAACTGGGTTACGACTTCGACATCGAAATCGATGGTGGGGTGAACGACCAAACCGTTGTTGACTGCTACAAGGCGGGGGCAACGGTGGCCGTAGCTGGCTCCTTTGTGTTTGACAACGAAGATCCAGTGGCCCAAATCAACAAGATCAAGGACGCAACGAAGTAACGCTTAGGGACGTGACAGCGAAATCACTGATTTCCGTCACGCCCTTTTTTGATGGGGAGGTAAGGTCGTGAGAGAAGTCAACATCATGGTCGGGGGGATCCTAGAGCTCGTGCCGCTAGACCAACTAAGGACGCGGGCCAACCAGATTTGGATCGGGGTTGATTACGGCGCCACCTTCTTGTTGGACCACGGAATCACACCACAAGTGGCACTGGGTGATTTTGATTCAACGCCGGCGCCCCTCTTGCAACGGCTAGAGGAGCGGGGAATTTCTTTAACGACGTTCCCCCCCGAAAAGGACTACACCGACACCCAATTAGGGGTCAAGCGGGCCTTTTTAGACTACCAGCCTGATCGGGTTAACATATACGGGGCCACCGGGGGGCGCTTGGATCAGCTTTTGTCTAACCTCTATTTCCCGCTCTTAGAGGAATTTCAGCCCTACTTGGACCGGCTCCGCTTAATTGACCGGCAAAACGAAGTCACTTACTACTGGCCGGGTGAGTATACAATTGAGAAGTTACCGGAGATGAAGTACTTGGCCTTCGTCAATTTAACCTCCGTCAAGGGCCTAACCCTGCCAGATGAAAAGTACCGGCTCACTAATTTTGATGCCGAGGTGCCCATTTCGTGGTCCAGTAACGAGTTTGTTGGTGAGGTTAACCACTTTTCCTTTCAAGACGGGGTGGTTGCCGTCATTCAGAGCCGGGATTGGGGTGCCCGTTAGCTGTCAAGGAAAAATACTTGAAAGAAAATGTTGCAATCACCGTGCCCCTATGGTAAATTATTTAGGTGAGTTACCGCAGATGCGCGGAGAAAATAATTTGATGAGGAGAGGAGGGTTATCATGGCTAAGGATTTTATTACTGGCAAGCGGACGCGGTTTGGTAACAAGCGTTCACACGCCCTTAACTCAAGTCGTCGCAGCTGGAAGCCAAACTTGCAAAAGGCCACCATTTTAGTTAATGGTAAGCCGAAGAAGGTTTACGTTTCAGCACGTACCCTGAAGTTAGGGAAAGTGACTCGGGTTAACTAAGAACCTAATAAATGCGGCTGCCAATTTTTGGCAGCCGTTTTTTGCTTGCCAACGGGTTAGTTTTGTTGCCCGGGGCGTTGTATGGTAAGATATGATGGATACAAATTTTACGAACTGAGTTCAACGACTAAAGGAGGCCGTTTTGGATGGCAGTAAAGATTAAAACTCCTGCTGGAATGATCGACATTGCAAATGACGTCATCGCGACGGTTGTTGGCGGCGCCGCCACTGATAACTATGGAGTTGTCGGAATGGCAAGTCGCAACCCGCTAAAGGATGGGGTTAACCAAATCTTAGGACGTGACAGCTTCCACCAGGGCGTTGTCATTCGTCAACAGGATAACGGGATTGCCGTCGATGTGTACATTATCGTCGGCTACGGAACCAAGATTTCCGCCGTCTCCAAGAGCGTGCAAGAAAAGGTGAAGTACAACTTAGAGGCAATGCTCGGGGTAACGGCCAACTCTGTGAACATTATGGTTCAGGGCGTGCGCGTCCTGGGCGACTAGCGTGACCGAGCGGGAGGAACAATAACTTTGGTAGTTACAACAATTACAAACCATGAATTTGGCAAGATGGTGCAAGCCGCGGCCGCCAAGCTGACGGCCCAAGCGGATTACATCAACTCGCTAAATGTCTTTCCAGTTCCGGACGGCGATACTGGGACGAATATGTCAATGTCAATGGCCTCCGGGGCCAAGTACGAACGGGACGCCACGGCCACGGCCGTTGGTGACCTAGCTAACGCCCTGGCTAAGGGGCTGTTGATGGGGGCCCGGGGGAACTCCGGGGTAATTTTATCCCAAATCTTCCGTGGCTTTGCCAAGGGCTGTGAAGGGGCCGAAAGCCTCGACGCTAAGGCCTTCGTGGATGCCTACGCTAACGGGGCAAAGACGGCGTACAAGGCCGTCATGAAGCCAACCGAGGGGACGATCCTGACGGTAGTCCGCGAGTCGGCCCAAGCGGGGTTGAACGTAGTCAAAAACGGCGAAGACGATTTAGCAATTGTGCTGCAAGAAATCGTTACCGCTGCCGACTTGGCCCTCCAAAAGACGCCGGAGCTCTTACCGGTATTAAAGGAAGTCGGTGTGGTTGACTCTGGTGGTCAGGGGCTGGTAACGGTGCTGCACGGCTTTTTAGAGGCTTTGACTGGCCAAGTAGTCGAAGACACCCTGCCGGATGCCGCCACCCTAGATGAAATGGTTAACGTTAACCACCGTCAGAGTGCACAAGGGAAGCTCAACCCCGAAGACATCAAGTATGGTTACTGCACCCAGATGATGGTGCGGATTGGCCGTGGTAAGACGGTTACCAAGAAGTTTGATTACGACACCTTCTACAACTACTTAGCCGACCTAGGTGATTCACTCCTGGTAATCAATGACGACGAAATCGTCAAGGTTCACGTCCACACCGAGCAACCGGATAAGGTTTTAGGCTGGGGACTTCAGTTTGGGGACCTGCAAACGATCAAGATCGATAACATGCGTTGGCAACAAGAATCGATCATGGAACACGATCAAGAGCCCGCACAGCAGTCGGCACCGGCTGCCAAGCCGGCCGACCAACCGCAATTTGAAACGGCGGTGATCGCGGTGGCCTCTGGTAACGGGATCCAAGAACTGTTCAAGTCCCTCGGGGTGACCCACGTGATCAGCGGTGGGCAAACCATGAACCCAAGTATCGAAGACTTGGTTAAGGCCGTTAATGAATCAGGGGCTAAACAGGCCATCATCTTGCCAAATAACGGTAATATCTTCATGGCCGCCGATCAAGCTGCCCAGGTGGCTAACATTCCAACCAAGGTCGTGCATGCCAAGACGATTGCCCAGGGGATGAGTTCCTTACTTGAATACAACCCAGAGGCCACCTTGGAAGCTAACCAAACGGCGATGGAAGCGAACTTAGCTAACGTGAAGTCCGGGGAAGTCACCGTGGCCGTTCGCGACACGACGATCGAAGGCCAAACGATCAAGGAAGGCGACTACATGGGGATCGTTGACGGCAAGATCACCAACACGGCGCCGGAAATTGAAGACGCCGCCGCCCAAATGGTGGTTGGCATGTTAGATGAGGACAGTGAAATTGTCACCATCCTTTACGGTCAGGATGGAACCAAGGAAGCCGCTGAACGGATTTCCAAGGCGATCGAAGACGTCGATGACGAAGTCGAAGTACAAATTTACGAAGGGGATCAGCCAGTTTACCCATACCTGATCTCAGTTGAATAGCTAACCGCAAAAGCGGGGTGGTCCACGCGGCAACCCCGCTTCTGGTGTTTAAGGGGGTGCAATCGTGCGGTCGCTACAGGATTCAGTTGGTCAATTGAAGGGTGTAGGGCCCAAGACGGTGGAGAACCTAGCCACGCTAGGGATCAAAACGGTGGGGGATTTGTTAACCCACTACCCGTCACGCTACGATGACTTTGCCCCCACTGATTTAACCGTGGCTAAGGACAAGCAAAAGGTAACCGTTAAGGGGACGGTGGTTTCTGAGCCGCTGATGTCACGGTACGGCTACCGGCGCTCCAGGATGTCCTTTCGTTTGGTGGTTGGGCAAGCCGGGGTGGTCAACGTGGTGTACTTCAACCAACCCTACTTAAAGCAACAAGTTGAGCCCAACCACGACGTCACGGTACTGGGGACCTGGGACGCCCCCCGCCAGCAAATTCTGGGCACCAAATTAGTCGTTGCCGACAGTAAGGCCGAGGCAGTCGGGGCAACCTACCCGGCCAATAAGCACGTTCGCCAGACCACCCTACGGAAACTGATCCGGCAGGCCTTTGATCAGTACCAAAACGTGATCGCGACCCTCCTGCCAATTAGCCTGCGCCAACGCTACCAGCTGATGGAAAGGCGCGAGATGATCAAGCAGATGCACTTCCCCACCGACACCACGATGGCTGAAGCCGCCAAACGAACGGCCGCCTTTGAGGAATTTTTCTTGTTTGAGTTACGCTTGCAAGCGATCCGACGGGCGAACCGCAAGGAAGAGGGGCTCCAGATCCTCTATAATAACACGGAATTACGGGACTTTATCAAAACGATCCCCTTTGAGTTGACGGCGGCCCAAAAGCGGGTGGTCAATGAAATCTGCCGCGACTTGCGGGCCCCTTACCAAATGAACCGGCTTTTGCAAGGGGACGTCGGGTCCGGGAAAACGATTGTAGCGGCGATTGCGGTCATGGCGGCCGTCCTGGCCGGCTACCAGGTGGCCCTGATGGCCCCCACCGAAATCCTGGCCGCCCAGCACGCCGAAAAGTTGGCGAAGGTCTTTTCCGGTACCCACGTTGAGGTCGCCCTGTTGACCGGGGCTTTAACCGCTAAGCAACATGACCAACTGGCCAAGGCCATCAAGGCCGGTGACGTCAATTTGATCGTCGGCACCCACGCCCTGATTCAAAACGGGGTTGATTACGCCAACCTCGGTTTGGTAATCATTGACGAACAGCACCGCTTTGGGGTCAACCAACGCCAGCAGTTGCGTGAAAAAGGGGAGCACCCCGACGTCTTAGCGATGACGGCGACGCCAATCCCGCGGACCCTAGCCATTACGGCCTACGGGGAAATGGACGTCTCGGTGATCGACGAATTACCGGCCGGGCGCCAACCGATTAAAACCACTTGGCTCAAGGGAAACCAGGGGCAAAGTGCCCTGGACTTTTTGGATCAGCAACTAATGGCCGGCGCCCAAGCCTACGTTGTGTCGCCCTTAATTGAAGAATCGGAAAACTTGGACGTCAAAAACGCTACCGACCTCTACGCTAGGTTTAAGGAACACTTTGGTCCTACCTACCAAGTGGGGCTCTTGCACGGCCGGATGAATAACGACGAAAAAGCGGTGGTCATGAAGGACTTTCAAGCGGGCAAGGTGCAAGTGATGGTCGCCACTACGGTGATCGAAGTCGGGGTCGACAACCCCAACGCCACCGTGATGTTGATTTACGACGCCGACCGCTTTGGCCTGGCCCAGCTCCACCAGTTACGGGGACGGGTCGGCCGGGGTAAGCGGCAATCCTACTGCTTATTAGTGGCCGACCCTAAAACCGACGAGGGGAAGGCGCGGATGGAAACGATGGTCGCCACCACTGATGGCTTTGAAGTGGCCCAAAAGGACCTCGAGTTGCGCGGGGCCGGGGACGTACTGGGGGACCGCCAGTCCGGGATGCCCGATTTTAAGGTGGGTGACCCGGTGGGCGACCTCAAGATGCTTCAAATCGCTCGGGCAGACGCCGGCAACCTCCTGGCTACCCCGGGATGGGATCAAAAGGATGAAAACCAGCCACTGGTGTTGTACTTACAGCGTCACCAGTTAGAAACACACTTTGATTAGGAGAGAAGAGTTATGAAGATTGCAGTTGATGCCATGGGCGGAGACAACGCCCCAGCCGTTGTAGTGGAAGGGGTGGAACGGGCCCGGGACCGTTTTAAAGACATTGAATTCGACCTGTTCGGGGATCCCCATCAGGTTCGGCCCCTCATTAAGGACGCCACCCGGATTAATTTGATCGAAACGACGGAAATGATTGAGATGGGTGAAGAACCGGTGCGGGCCATCCGCAAGAAAAAGGATTCTTCGATCGTCCGGGCGGCCGTCGCCGTTAAGGAAGGCCAAGCCGACGCCTTCTTTTCGGCCGGCAACACCGGGGCCATTTTAGCGGCCGGGTTATTCATCGTTGGCCGAATCAAGGGAATCGACCGGCCGGGGTTGACTTCGATCCTGCCAATTGCCAAACCAGGCAGTGGGGCAAAGAACTTTGTTTACCTCGATTCCGGTGCCAACGCCGAAAGTAAGGAAAAAAACTTGCTCCAGTTTGCCCAACTGGGGCGCTTTTACGCCGAAAACGTCTTAGGGGTCAACAACCCGCGGATTGCCCTGTTGAATAACGGGACCGAAGAAGATAAGGGGGACCGCCTCCACAAGGAAGTTCACCAACAACTTAAGGCCCAAGGGGATCTAAACTTCGTGGGCAACGTGGAAGCGAGCGCCCTCTTGGCTGGGGAAGCCGACGTAATTGTCTCAGATGGGTGGACGGCCAATGCCGCTTTGAAGGCTACCGAAGGGACCGCCAAGATGATGTTGACCTTAATTAAAAACGGGATCGAAAACGGTGGGCTGCGGGCCAAGCTGGGCTACCTGTTCTTAAAGCCGGTTTTCAAAAAGATTGCCAAGTTGATGGGGACGTCAACCTATGGGGGCGCCGTCTTATTGGGGCTCAAAGCGCCGGTAGTTAAGACCCACGGTTCGGCTGATGCCTTAGCGGTTGAAAACACGATCGCCCAAATCCACACGATGATCGAAAGCAAGGTAATCGAAAAAACGGTCTCCTACTTTGGTCAGGTCCAATCTGAGGAAAACATAGACAAGCCAAGCAAAAACTAATAGAATAAGGTAGTTAGTTTAGATAAAAGAGGTATTGAAAGAATGGATAAGAAGGAAATCTTTGATACGGTCTCGTCAATCGTGGCCGACCACTTTGATGTCGATCGGGCCAAGATCACCGATGACCTGAATTTGAAGACCGACCTGAACGCGGATTCCATTGACTTTGTGGAGTTTGTTCTCGAGGTCGAAGACACCTTCGGCGCGGAAATTGAGGACAGTGAAGCTGAAAAACTCAGTACCATTGGTGAAGTGGTTGATTACATCGCCGCCCACCAAAAGGACTAACGCTGGTACGCTAAAAAAGGGGGTCGCGAAAACATATCGCGGCCTTTTTTTGCAAAACGGACCAAATAGATGGGTATTCGGTCTGTGATAAGGGGTCGTGGGCTCACGACCCCCTATCAGAGGCCCGATCAGAAAGGACGGACACGATGATTACACAATTGCAGGATTACCTAGCCAAAACCTACGGGATTCACTTTAATAACCCGGCGCTGTTGGCCGAAGCCTTTACCCAGGCCTCATACGTCAACGAGCACCCGCACGAGAACCTAAAGTACTACGAACGAATTGAATTTTTGGGGGACGCGGTGTTACAGCTCTTCGTCTCCGAATACATCTACCGCCGCTATCCGGAACTGCCCCAGGGGAAATTAACCCGGCTGCGGGCCGCCATGGTTTGCGAGGACTCCTTTTCTAAGTTTGCCAAGGAGTGCCACTTTGACCAGTACATCCGCCTGGGTAAGGGGGAGGAAATGGCCGGGGCGCGCAACCGGGCTAGCCTTCTGTGCGATATTTTCGAATCCTTTATTGGGGCCCTGTACCTAGACCAGGGACGCCAAGCGGTCGAACAGTTTATTCAAACCGTTATCTTCCCTAAGCTTGACCTGGGGTGGTTCGATCACGCCGTCGATGCCAAGACCAGCCTGCAGGAATTCCTGCAAAGAAACGGTGACGTGGCAATCGAATACGACCTCCTAAGCGAAGGGGGAACGGAAAACGACCCGGTCTTTGAAGTGGAAGTAACCGTTGACGGTAAAAAGGTTGCCACCGGCCAGGGAAGTTCCAAGAAGCACGCGGAAATGGAAGCCGCTAAACACGCCTTAGAAAAACTACGAATGGACAAGTAGGTGTTGATCACTCATGCGACTACTTTCACTAGAAATTGAAGGTTTTAAATCCTTTGCCGATAAGACCGTCATCGATTTTCGACCGGGGATGACCGGAATCATTGGGCCCAACGGGAGCGGGAAGAGTAACATTATTGAAGCCATCCGCTGGGTGATGGGGGAGCAGTCCGCCAAGACCCTGCGGGGGGATAAGATGGCCGACGTGATTTTCAACGGGGCGGCCGACCGCAAGCCCTTAAACCGGGCGCAGGTTAAGATCACCCTCGATAACAGCGACCACTACTTGGATTCCGAGTTTACCGAATTAACGGTGACCCGCCGGCTGTACCGGAACGGTGATTCCGAGTACCTAGTCAACGACCGGCCGGTACGGCTCAAAGACATCGTCGACCTCTTCATTGATTCAGGGATTGGGCGCGAGTCCTTTTCAATCATCTCCCAGGGGCGGGTAGCCGCCATTTTCAACGGGAAGCCAACCGACCGGCGGGAAGTGATCGAAACGGTAGCCGGCGTTGCCAAGTATAAGCAAAACAAACGGGCCGCCGAAAAACGGCTAGTTACCACCACTGATAACCTTAACCGGGTCAACGATATCATTGCCGAAATCAACGGGCGCTTGGCCCCGTTAGCCGAGGAAAGCGCCCTGGCCGAGGAGTACCTAGAGCAAAAGGGACGCCTGGACCGCCTGGATCGTACCCAAACGGTCCGCCAAACCAGGGCTAACCAAGCCCGGCTAAGCCAGGTTAACGAAAAGGTCGTCAAGGGCCGAGAGCTAACTAAGCAATACGATCAGGACGCCAACACCGCTAGTCAGCGCCAGGCGCAGCTAGAGGGACAACGGCGCCAATTACTGGCGACGCGCGATGAGCACCAGGCTAAGTTGCTAGAGGCGACCCAGGTGATCGCTAAACTCGAAAATCAACAGTCGCTCTCCTCGGTTCGCAAGGAACAGCGCCAGGCCGAACAGGACCGGTTGACCAAGCGGCAAAGCGACCTGACGGAACAACAACGGGCGCTGACGGACCAAATAACGGCGGTCAATGGCGAACTGACTAAGCGTAAGGAAGCCATCAAGGACCACCAGGCTCAGCTGCGTCAATTAAAGACGATGAGCGCCGAAGAGCGGGCCGCCCAGCTAGAGGAGACGATTGAAAACCTGCGCAACAAGCAAGTCGACTTGATGCAGGAACAAACGACGATTCAAAACAACCAACTCTTCTTAAAGCGGGATCACCAGCGTAACCAGAGCCAACAAGAAGCCGGGGCCGCCGCCCTCAGTGAAGCCAAGCAGAAGTTGGCCGAGCTAACGAAAGCGGCTAACCAACAGGCCACCGTTGCCCAAACGGCTGAGCAAACGGCCCAAGAGGTGGTACAGCGCTATAACCAGGAGCAGGCCAACCAAGCAAAACTCCAGCAGGAATACGAACAGACTTCCCGCCGGTGGTACCAAGCCCTGGGGGACGTTTCTTCCGCCGAGGGACGGATTAAAAGTTACCAATCAATGGCGGCCGATTACACCGGATACTACCACGGGGTTCAACAGGTGTTGCGTAAGCGCCAGGCCTACCCGGGCCTTTTCGGCGCCGTTAGCGAACTCCTGGAGGTGCCAAGTCAATATACGACGGCGATTGAAACCGTCCTGGGTGGGCAACTACAACAGTTAGTCGTTGACAGCCAGGCGACCGGGAAGCGGATCATTCAGGATTTGATCCAAAGCCGGGGCGGGCGGGTAACGATCCTGCCACTGGATAACCTACGTGGCGGTTTTGCCCCCCGCAACTTGGCCAAGTTAGTGACCATGCCCGGTTACGTGGGCCGGGCCGGGGAGTTGATAGCCTATGACGCTCGTTTTCAAGTCGTGGTCGACCAGCTCCTGGCCAGCACGGTGGTCGTTGACAACCTCGATCACGCCACTGAGATTGCCCGGGCCGGGCAGCACCAGGTTCGGGTGGTCACCTTAGACGGCCAACTGATCAACGCCTCTGGGGCCATGACCGGGGGGGCCAACCGTAACCAGCGGACGGGGCTACTTCGCCAACGCCAACAGTTGGCCGAGCTAGAGCAAGCCGTTAAACAGGCTCAGGCCACCGCCAGTCAGTTGGAAGCACAGGTTCAGCGCCTCCAACGGGCGCGTCAGGCCAGCCAGGTCACCCGCGACGAACTGGAACAAGAACTAGCACGGGCACGTAATGAGGCCGTGGAGCAGGGTAACCAGGCCCAGCGGCTTCAAGACCAGGTAACGGCCGCCGCCCAAACGGTTACGTCGCTGGAATACCAAACCAACCAACAAAGCAACCAGCAGGCTAACTACCAAAGCCGGATTCAAGAGGCAGCTTGCGAGGCCGCCCGGGTTGAACAAGAGTTGGCCGAGGTTAAGGAGCGGACCAGCCGGGCGCAAGAGCAGTTGACCGCCCTCCAGTCCAACGCCGCTAGCCAAAACGAACAGGTTCACGAGCTCAGCCAGTGGCTGGCCGTTGAAAAGACCCGCTTGGAACAGGACGAATCTCACCGTAGTGAGCTGTTGAAGCAACAAAGCGAGGTCCAAGCCGCCTTAGCGGAAACGCAAGGGGCGCTCGCGCAGTTATCTAAACAAGACCAAACGATGGACGCCGAACACGAGTCCAGCCAGGTGGCCTTAGAAGAATCCCGCGCCGCTCTCAAGGACCACCAAGCCGCCGTCGAAACCGTCACCGACCAGTTAGATCAAGTCGAAGCAGACTTGCGGCAGGCTAGCGAACGGGCCCAACGACTGCAGGACCTGCTCAAGGTGGCCTTAAGTGATCAAACCAGGCTGGCTGCCGAACAAGCTCATCTGGAAACGACGATTGATCAGGGCTTAAACCGCCTGAGCGAACGCTACCAGATGACCTTGGACGCCGCCAGTCAGGACATGGCGGACCTAGCCGACGAAGAGCTAGCTCGTCAAATCAAGCTCTTGAACCGTGGAATCGCGGACCTGGGGGAGGTCAACACCTCTTCGATTGCCGAATACAAGCAGGTTAAGGAGCGCTACGACTTCTTGAGTGGCCAGCAAGCTGACTTGGTGGCCGCCAAAGAGCAGCTCGAACAAACGATGACCGAAATGGATCAACAAGTCGAGACCCGCTTTATGAACACCTTCAAGCAAGTTTCGGCGGCCTTTAGTGAAACCTTCACCCAGATCTTTGACGGTGGCGAGGCCAAGTTGATCCTGACCGAACCAAGTCAGCCTCTGACGACCGGGGTTGACATTATGGCTCAGCCGCCTGGCAAGCGTAACCAGCGTCTATCCCTGTTATCAGGGGGGGAACGGGCCCTAACGGCGATCGCCCTTTTATTTGCGATTCTAAAGGTCCGGCCGGTGCCGTTTGCCATCCTAGACGAACCGGAAGCGGCCCTTGACGCGGTTAACGTTGATCGTTTTGCCCACTACCTCGATCGCTTCGGGGATCAGGGCCCGCAGTTCATTGTTATCACCCACCGTAAGGGAACCATGATGAACGCCGACGTCTTGTACGGGGTTACCATGCAAGAGTCCGGGGTTTCGCGGATGGTTTCCGTTGACGTCAACACCACCCTAGCACAGCACCAAGGATAGAAATGAGGGGATCACATGGGATTATTTGATATTTTTCGGCGCAAGAAGCGCGAGGAAGTCGACCAGTCAACCGAAGCAACGGCCCCGGTCAGTGCGGCTACTAGTCCACAAGACCAGGCACCGGTAGCAGAAGCCAGTTCGGCTACGACACTTGACCAGCCAGCATCAGAAAAAGAAGAGACGACCAGCGCGGCGCCGGTAGAGGAAGCGGGCGCAGAAACCGCGGCCCCCAAAGCTGACGACCAAGGGGAAGTGGCACCCGAAAAAGATGAAGCTGTTAGTGCTACACCAGAGCAAGCCGTTGAAGCTCCGGCGTCGGCGGAAGGGTCAGCCAGCGTCGCACCAGAGGAACCGGTAGAAGAAGTGGCCCCAACGGTGGTGGCTAGTGCGGTTGCGGAAGAACCGGCCGTCAGTGAGGAACCAGCGCCAAGTGATGCTAGTGACGTGGCTGAAGAAGGTAGTGACGATTCCGCGTCCGCATCCGTGGCCCCGGTAACGGCGGACTGGGTCAACCAGATCGCCAAACCGGAGCCCACTACCCCGGCTTCACCGACCGAGGTGATTGAGGCCCAAGAAGAACTTGAGCAACCCCAAAAAGAGGATCACAACCAAGCAGAAGACGAGCCGGTGCCACAAGGGGAACCAGCTGCAGAAGACGAAACGGAAAAGAAGTACGACCAGGGGCTGGAAAAGTCACGCAACGGCTTCGGGGCGCGGTTAAACCGTTTCCTGGCGAACTTCCGCCACGTCGATGAAGACTTCTTCGATGACCTCGAAGACATGTTGATCGAATCCGACGTTGGTTACGAAATGGCGATGAAGCTCTCCGATTCCCTGCGCGAAGAGGTCCGGTTGCAAAACGCCAAGAACAAGCAAGACGTGTCCAACGTGATCATCGAAAAGATGGTCGACCTCTACGATGAAGCCGGGGCTGGGGAACAAACTACCCTGACGATGGCCGATCAGGGTCCAACCGTGATCATGTTCGTGGGGGTTAACGGGGCCGGAAAGACGACCACGATTGGGAAGATGGCCGCCCGCTTTAAGGGCCAGGGTAAGCGGGTGCTTTTAGCCGCTGCCGATACCTTCCGGGCCGGGGCTACCGAGCAGTTGGAAGTGTGGGCCCAACGCGACGGGGTTGACATCGTCACCGGGCCGGAAAATAGCGACCCGGCGGCGGTGGTCTTTGACGCCGTGACCAAGGCCAAAAAGGACAATTACGACGTCCTCTTTGTCGACACGGCCGGCCGGTTGCAAAACAAGGTCAACTTAATGAACGAGTTGGCCAAGATGAAGCGAATTTTAACCCGTGAAATTCCGGACGCCCCGCACGAAGTCCTGCTGGTTTTAGACGCCACCACCGGGCAAAACGCCCTGACCCAGGCTAAGTTATTCAAGGAAACGACCGACGTGACTGGGATTGTCTTAACTAAGCTCGACGGGACCGCCCGTGGGGGGATCGTCTTAGCCATCCGTAACGAATTACACCTACCGGTCAAGTTCGTCGGGTTGGGTGAAAAGGTGAGCGACTTAGAAGAATTCAACGCCCAAGACTTCGTTTACGGGCTCTTCAAGGGGCTCGTGACGGTCGATTAGCAAGGAGGATTTGGTAATGGAACTCGAAAAAAACGAGCGGATCAACGCCCTCTTCGCCTTTTACCAACCCTTGCTAACGGCCAAGCAAAACGACTACTTGCAGCTTTACTACGCCGACGATTACTCGCTGGGCGAAATTGCCACCGAGTTTTCGGTATCGCGCCAGGCCGTTTACGATAACATTAAGCGGACCGAAAAGATCTTGGAGGGCTACGAGCAAAAGTTACATCTGTACGCGGAGTTTAAAGCCCGCAATCAGCAGGCCGATCGGATCCGTGATTACGTTTTAAGCCACTACCCGACCGATCAGACCCTGAGGGATTTAATTGACGGGATGGAGAACCTGGAAGCGAAGTAAGTTTGGTGAGTAGAAAAGATTAGAACAGCGACCAGGTTAGGAGAAGGGTTTTCTCTCAACCTGGTTTTGTTTTTGTGAATTTTCCGCCCCCTTGTTTAGATGGAGAAAACGGGGCGGGTGTAGTAAAATTAGAAATGGTTTTGGCAAAGTTGCCACACGAATTTGAAATTATTAGGGGAGAAACACATGGCATTTGAAGGTTTAACGGAACGCCTGCAAAAGGCAATGGAAAAACTGCGGCGTAAGCCCAAGGTGACCGAAGCCGATTTACGCGAAACGATGCGTGAAATCCGGCTCGCCCTGCTGGAAGCCGACGTTAACTTTAAGGTCGTTAAAGACTTCGTCAAGACGGTGCGCGAAAAGGCTGCCGGCGCGGAGGTTTTAAAGGGCTTAAATCCGGCTCAGCAAATCGTCAAGATCGTTAACGATGAACTGACCGAAATGATGGGTGAAACGGCAACACCCCTCAATAAATCCGCCCACATCCCGACCGTCATCATGATGGTCGGGCTGCAAGGGGCCGGGAAGACGACGACGGCCGGTAAGTTGGCCAAGCGCCTTAAAAAAGAAGAAAACGCCCGCCCACTCTTCATTGCGGCCGACGTTTACCGGCCAGCCGCCATTACCCAGTTGCAACAAGTGGCCGCTAGCATTGACGTGCCGGTCTTTGAAATGGGGACCGACGTCGATCCGGTCGAAATCGTGCGCCAGGGGATGGAAGTCGCTAAGGAAAAGCACAACGACTACGTGATCATTGATACGGCCGGGCGCCTGCAAATCGATGAACAACTGATGGAAGAACTGGCTAAGATCAAGGAACTCGCTAAGCCAGACGAAATCCTCCTGGTGGTCGACGCCATGACCGGGCAAAACGCCGTCAATACTGCCCAAGGGTTTGACGACCAGTTAGACATCACTGGGGTAGTCTTGACCAAGTTGGATGGGGACACCCGTGGTGGGGCCGCCATGTCCATCCGGGCCGTCACCGGTAAGCCAATTAAGTTTGTCGGTGAAGGGGAAAAGATGGACAACTTGGACGTCTTCCATCCAGACCGGATGGCCTCCCGGATCCTGGGGATGGGGGACATGATGACCCTGATCGAAAAGGCCCAGGAAAACTTTGACCAGGAACAAGCCACCCAGGCGATGGCTAAGATGAAGGAAAATTCCTTTGATTTCAACGACTTCTTGGACCAAATGGACCAGATCACTAAG
This sequence comes from Limosilactobacillus fermentum, assembly GCF_013394085.1. NCBI lineage: Bacteria > Bacillati > Bacillota > Bacilli > Lactobacillales > Lactobacillaceae > Limosilactobacillus > Limosilactobacillus fermentum. Next base: position 1,311,336 of record NZ_CP040910.1, on the reverse strand, counting down.
ATGGGACCGCTGGAAGACCTCTTGAAAATGATGCCGGGGATGGCCAACAACCCGGCCTTACAAAACATCAACCTGGACCCGAAGCAGTTCGCCCACATCAAGGCGATTATCTACTCGATGACCCCCGAGGAACGGGAAAACCCGGACATGATGAACCCAAGCCGGCGCCGGCGGTTAGCAGCCGGGTCCGGGCGGCCAATCGTTGAAGTCAACCGGATGATCAAGCAGTTTAATCAAATGCGCAAGATGATGCGCCAGGTCACCAACGGGAACCTCAGCGGGATGGAAAACCTGATGGGCGGCCAGATGCCAGGCGGTCGCCTCGGTAAGTTGGCGATGAACCGGATGGCCCGGCAAATGAAGAAGAATAAAAAGAAGCGCCTGAAGAAAAAGAAGCGCTAAGAAAAAAATCGTGGAAATCCACGATTTTTTTAGTTAACGACAAAATACGTCCAGGTCGTTTGCAATAATAGAGAATAATAGAGAGTGAAAGGAGGAATTGAAAATGTTAGTAAAAGTGACACTACAATCAGACGCCGATGACTACCGGGACTTACTGGTCGCTAATCTGAAACAAGATGGCGCCGGGCTCAAGGACTTCCCGCGCCAGGGCTTTACCCCCATGTATAAGGAGGAAGACCTCAAGCTGGGCGATTGGGTGCTAGTACCCTTTCAAGCGCACGGTGAAGCTGAGAAGATTTTGCCGGCCGTGGTAATTGAAATCGTCGACAAACCGGAGGCAAGCTTTTCCTTTAAGATCAAGGAGGTTTTTGCCACCTTCACGCCTAGTTCGGCCACCATTAAGGAAGCGCAAAAACGGGTCACCGCCGACCTCTTTGCCAAGGCCGCACGCCGGGCCGAATTCTTGAAGCGGTTGGAAAAGTACCGCAAGTTAGCCAAGGACGACCCGGCGATGGCCGAACTGGTCAAGCAGTTGGAACAACTAGATGTTGACGGGAACTGGGAGGACCTGTTTGACTTTATGGTGGACCAACCAGACCCAGACCTAATCGTCTACTAGACTACTTGTTAATCAAACGATCACCAGTTAGAATGGGAGGAAAACGCAGAGGAGTTTGGTTTTGGGAGGAATCAGAATGAAAAAAACACTCTTATTGGGAACGCTAACGGTGGTCGCATTGGGATTGACGGCGTGTGGGAGTACGCCGTCTGGGCACCAAAAGACAAGTAGTGCTTCAAGTTCGACTAAGCAGGCGCAGACCAGTTCTAGCCAGATGTCAAAAGTCACTTCAACGAGCAGCGCGCCCAGCAGTAGCAAACAGCAAACCTACACGGATGCCGAGTACGCCCTGATGGCCTACGAAAAACTCGATGGGCAGGGAATGGCCAATTTACATAGCAATTCCGACAGAATGAACTGGTACCAAAAGGACAACAAGTTTTCAGTCGACTTCGGGGGTCACAGCACGACCATGACCGTCAATAACAACGACGTCTTGGTTGCCTACGACTCAGCGACCAGCAACGGGATGGGGGAGAAGAACGCCAGTGTCAACTACACCAAGGCCGAGTTGGCTAAGGAATACGGGCAGTACAAGGACACCTTAGACCAGTTGATCGCCACTGGGACGATGCACGCCCAGCAACGGGATGGGGCCGGTTCGACGAGTAGCGCCAGTTCTAGTTCGGCTAGCGTTAGTCAGGAAGCGTTGAACAAGACCTATACGATCATGGGTCATACCTTTAAGCCGGTCTGGGCAGATGATTATAAGTCATGCGTTTTGGTTGGAACGGATGGGGAAGGTGAGGCCGCTGAATGGGCGCCGAACGCCATTGGTTACTCGGTTGAAGAACGTAAGCAGGGAATGGAACAAGTAAGTGAAGCTTATAAGGAACTCTACGGAAAAGACTAAACTAAACAAAAAACGCTCGCCACTGGGGGGAGCGTTTTTTTATTCCAGTTTATAGCCAAAGCCGCGGACGGTCGTTAGGTGGACGGGCTTTTGCGAATCGTCCTCCAGTTTGTCGCGGAGGTGGGAAACGTGGATGTCCACGATTCGTGAGCTCCCCAGGATATCGTAGCCCCAAACCCCGTCAAGTAGTTGCTCGCGGGACAAGACTTGGCCCTGGTGGTCGGCCAAAAAGGCTAAGAGTTGAAATTCCTTGCGGGTCAGGCTAACCTCTTGGCCGGCCTTGGTGACCCGGACTTTTTTTGGATCGATTTCCCAGTCGCCGATCTTAATCCGGTCTTCAATGATTGGTTCATCGTCATCATCATTGGTGGTGGCGTCTTCATCGGCTACCGTGGCGTGTTGGTAAAGCCAGCAGCGTTGTTCGATTAGTGGTCGTAAAACGTCGTGGGCGAGGTCTTTTTCCAATACGTCGTCGACCTTGGCCCGGAAAAGCTTGCGTCGCTGCCGGTCATCGAGGTTGGGTGAGAAAACCAGCAGCGGGCCGTTTTGCTGGTGGCGGATCAGGGTCATGGTGGCGATGGTGGTGTCTAAGTTGGTGGCAGCCAGGTCCCACAAAATACCGGTGTAGGAGTTTTGCTCGAGGTTAACCACCAGGGCGGTAGCGGTGGTGACCCGGTCGAGGTCCCAGTGCTGGTGGTGGCAAAAGTGGGCTAAATCGGTCGCAAAGGTTTGATCCTTAGTCATGAGCAGAAAGTTTTTGATGATCGTTCCCCCCTGAATTTACAAAAGCTTTACACGATGAAGGTGGAAGGTTTACATGGCCTTGTTAAATTATAGTAGAAATGCGAGGGCGGATGGTCGGCACCCGTCAGCCCCCGAGGCGTCGCGTAACCCGGCACGGTTAGGCAGGGCGCCCAGAGTTAGACTAAGAAAAGTTTACAATTGTCATTATAGCACCATGCTTACCCGGCGGGGGGAAATCGGCCGATTTGCCGCCTAGGGTGATGGTTGTAAGCCAAACGAGAGGATTTTGATAATGAAGAAGATCATTGGGGGCCTTGGGGTCATATTGGTGCTCTTGCTCGGTTGGGGCTGGTTTTCCGCCCGGGGCAATGGCGCCACCATCACCAAGGTGACTGACGTGGGATCAACGGCCCTGCAACCCTTGGCAGAAGCGGCGATCCCTGGTTTTAATAGGACCAACCCGGACGTTAACATCACCGTTCAGGGTGGGGGCTCGGGGACCGGCTTATCCCAGGTTCAGGCCGGCGCCGTTGACATCGGGAGCTCCGACGTTTTTGCCGCCCAGCAAAACGGGATTGACGCCAACAAGTTGGTTGACCACATTGTGGCCGTGACCGGGATTGTCCCGATTGTGAACCCTAAATTAGGGGTGGACAACCTATCGATGAGCCAGCTGCGCGATATTTTTGCTGGTAAGATTACTAACTGGAAAGAGGTCGGTGGCCCGGACGAAAAGATCACCGTCATCAACCGGGCCTCCGGTTCCGGGACCCGGCTGGCCTTCGAGCAAGTGGTGATGGACGGGCAGGAAACCATGAAGGCCCAGGAACAAGATTCCAACGGGACGGTTAAGCAAATTGTTTCTAACGTCCCCGGAGCGATTTCCTACGTTTCCTCGGCCTATTTAAATGACCAGGTCAAAGCCCTGACGATTGACCACGTCATCGCCACCAGTGAAAACATCAGCGATAACAAGTGGAAACTGTGGTCTTATGAGCACATGTACACCACTAAACACGCCAAAAAGGCGACCTTGGATTACATCAAGTACCTGCAGTCCAGCGATGTTCAATCCCACTTGGTCAAAGAAGCCCGCTACATCTCGATTCACGATATGAAGGTCCAACGGGATGCTAACGGGGTCGTCACAAAGATAGGAGAGAAGTAATGAACGATTGGGAAAAGCGATTAACTGGTCCCTCCAAGGAAACCAATCAGGAGCGGCTAGGGCGGGTGTTGACGACCCTGTCGATCACCGTGATTGGCTTGCTGGTGGTGACCATCCTGGTCTTTTTAGCTAGCAAGGGGCTGTCCTTATTCTTTAAGTACGGGGTCAACGTGTGGGACTTCTTGTCCGGCACCGATTGGTCACCGAAGAAGGGCTTTTACGGCGCCCTGCCAATGATTGTAACCTCCTTTGGGGTGACGATGATGGCCGGGGTCGTAGCCCTGCCATTAGCCCTGATGGTAGCGTTGGCGGTAACGGAAATTTTGCCAGCCACCTTCCGCAAGGTCACCCAGCCGGTGATTGAACTGTTGGTCGGGATCCCGTCAGTTGTATACGGGTTCGTCGGTTTGACGGTGATCATCCCGGTCTTGCGCCAGTGGTTTGGCGGCACCGGGTTTGGGATGCTAGCGGCCACGGTCGTCTTGTTCTTGATGATCGTCCCGACGATGGTCTCGATGACGATCGACACCCTGCTAGCGGTACCGGAATCCTACCGGATGGCCTCGCGGGGTCTCGGGGCGACCAGGTGGCAGACCATTTACCGGACCATTTTACCGAGCGCGACCGGGGGAGTCTTGACGGCGATGATCTTCGGGATGGCCCGTGCCTTTGGGGAAGCCCTGGCGGTGCAAATGGTGGTCGGGAACGCCTCGATTATGCCAACTAGCCTGATGAGCTCGGCGGCCACCCTGACCTCGGTCTTGACCACCGGGATCGGGAACACGGTCATGGGGACCGCGGCCAACGACGCCCTGTGGTCCCTGGCCCTGGTACTGTTAGTGATGTCACTGTTCTTTAACCTGGCCATGCGCCTGGTCAACCGCAATAAGGAGGGCTAGCATGAACCCACAAAAAAGTGACCGGCTGGCGACCGGCGTGATCCTTTTCTTTGCCGCCATTGTGAGCCTGATCGTGTTAACCCTGGTGGTTTACCTGCTGGCGATTGGGTTGCCCCACGTTTCATGGCACTTCTTGACCAGCCCGGCCAGTTCCTTTACGGCCGGCGGGGGGATTCGCGACCAGCTCTTTAACTCCTTTTACCTGGTCGTCTTAACCCTGATCGTTTCGGTGCCGTTATCCTTGGGGGCGGCCATTTACCTGAGTGAGTACGCGCCGCAAAACCGGCTCACCAATACCCTGCGGTTGGCAATCGAAGTCCTTTCGTCATTGCCATCGGTGGTAGTTGGCTTGTTTGGGTACCTGGTCTTCGTGTTGCAATGGAAGATGGATTTCTCCCTGTTGGCCGGGGCACTCGCTTTGACGATCATTAACTTACCGTTGTTGACCCGTTCGTGTGAAACCGCCCTGTCTCAGGTGCCCTTCTTGCAACGCCAAGCGGGTCTGGGGCTGGGGATGGCCAAGTGGCGGGTGACAACCCGGATCGTGGTGCCAGCTGCCTTGCCGGGGATCATGACCGGGGCGATTTTATCGGCCGGCCGGATCTTCGGGGAGGCCGCCGCTTTAATCTACACGGCCGGGCAGAGCTCGATCAACGTTTCTTACAGCAACTGGAACCCGTTCAGTCAAACGAGTTTTCTAAACCCGATGCGCCCGGCCGAAACCCTAGCCGTCCACATCTGGAAGCTCAACACCGAGGGACTGATTCCAGACGCAACGGCGGTCTCGGCCGGAGCCGCCGCCGTCTTAATCCTAGCCATTTTGGCATTCAACCTCTTGGCCCGCTTCGCCGGTAGCCTGGTTGCTAAGCACTTCCGTCAATAAGGAGGAACAGTAATGGAAGAAAACATTGCACTTGAATTAAAGGACGTTTCCGTGGCCTACGGGGCCGAACCGACCGTTCACAACGTCTCAATGAAGTTCAAGAAAAATCAGGTGTCGGCCTTGATCGGGGCCTCGGGGTCTGGGAAGTCGACCCTCTTGCGGAGCATTAACCGGATGAACGATGGGATTGCCAACGTCACCGGGCAAATTCTCTTTCATGACGTCGACATCAACCAACCCAAGGTTAACGTCTACAAGGTCCGCCAAGAGATCGGGATGGTCTTTCAGCAGCCGACCCCGTTCCCGATGTCGATTTACGAAAACGTCATCTACGGCTTGCGTTTGACCGGTGAAAAGGATCGTCAGGTGCTAGACCAGCGGGTCGAAGAGAGTTTAAAGCAGGCCGCCTTGTGGGAAGAAGTTAAGGACCGCTTGAAAGTTAGCGCCCTTTCTCTTTCCGGGGGTCAGCAACAGCGGCTGTGCATCGCCCGGACGCTGGCCACCCGGCCCGAGATCATCTTGATGGACGAACCGACCAGCGCCCTGGACCCGATTTCAACCACCCAGATTGAAGCCACGATGATGGACCTCAAGAAAAACTACACCATCATCATCGTGACTCACAACATGCAACAGGCCTCACGGGCTTCTGACTGGACCGCTTTTATGCACCAAGGAAAGCTGATAGAATTTAACCAAACGACGGAAATCTTTATGAATCCACACGAACAAGCAACCAATGACTACCTCAACGGGAAGTTTGGCTAAAGGGGGAAATAACAATGGGTGTAATTTTTGACGAAGAATTAAAGAAACTGCGGACCCGTTTTATGGAAATGGGGATCGACGCTTCCGAGCAGATTTATAAGGCGGCCAAGGCCTTTACCGATCACGATAGCGCCCTGGCCCGGGAAGTGTTGGCCACGGACGCCCAGATCAATGACGAAGAAATCAGCCTGGAAAAGCGGGCCCTTAAGCTAATGGCCCTGCAACAGCCGTTGGCCAGCGATTTTCGGAAGATCATTTCGATTTTAAAGGCCTCTAACGACGTCGAACGGCTGGGGGATTACGCCACCCACATCGCCCGCTCCGCCATCAACTTCGACAAGAAAAACCACAACGGTGAGATCGAAAAAGAAATTGAAAAGATGACTGAGATTGTGCGCCAGATGCTGGAAAAGGTGATGGACGCTTACGTTTACACCAACGAAAAGGCGGCTTACGAAGTAGCGGACCAGGACTTGAAGGTCGACATGATTTACGTGACCGAACAAAAGCGGGTCTTAGCGGCGATGATGAAAAACCAGGCGGCGATTCCAGCCCTGGAAACCTACATGACCGTTATTCGGAACCTGGAACGGGCCGGCGACCACATCGTTAACCTGGCCGAGTGGGTCATCTACATTGGCGCTGGGAAGTTAGTCGAATTAAATCCCGGCAAGACCGACCCGGACCTGGTTAAGCGTAAGCTAGGTGAAGCTAAGTAGGCAATGTCGTAGGGGCGCCTAACCATTAACCAGAAAAATTTCCGAGGCTGTCAAGAAAAACTACTTTACAATCCTTGGAAAACTTGGTATATTATTACCTGTTAGAAAAAAGGTTAAGGAGGTGTCACTATGTCAGTCAAGATTCGTTTAAAGCGGATGGGTTCCAAGAAGCGTCCATTCTACCGGATCGTTGTTGCCGACTCACGTTCACCACGTGATGGTCGCTTCATCACTTCTCTTGGTACTTACAACCCGCTGACCACGCCAAAGCAAGTTAAGTTCGACGAGGACGCTGTGATGGAATGGTTACAAAAGGGTGCGCAACCTTCCGACACTGTTCGCAACATGCTGCAAAAGGCCGGTGTTATGAAGAAGTACCACGAAGCCAAGTACGCTAAGAAGTAATGGTGTGATCGGTCATGAAAGAGGTTGATTTTAAGGGGCTAGTGGTTGCCTTAGTGGCACCGCTAGTGAAACACCCTGAGGCGGTCAAGGTAGAAGAAGAAAATACTTCTTGCTACCATCAGTTCCGGGTGACCGTTGCGTCTACGGATACTGGCCGGGTGATTGGCCGTCAAGGACACGTTGCCGCAGCTTTGCGGACCATTGTCGAAGGGGCTCGTGATAAGCGGGTGAATGACAAGAAAATTCGGCTGATCATTCATGACCACCGTCATTAGAAAACTCCCACAAGCCTTTGTGGGAGTTTTTTTGAAAGCGGGCAAGGAAACACGTTCTTTTAAGGACGTGATGAATTGCCTTTTTTTGTACATTAAGGTAGATAAAAGAAAGAGGAACGAGCGAATGGAACTCTATACGGTTGGAAAAATCGTTAATACCCACGGCATTCGGGGGGAAGTCAAGGTGGTCGCAACCACCGACTTCGTTGATCAACGCTTTGCCGATGGCGCCACTTTATACCTGGTGAAAAAGGATCAAGCGCCCGTCGAATTGACGGTGGAACACGCCCGAATGCACAAGGGGCTGGTGTTGGTTAAGTTTAAGCAGTTCAATAACATTAACGAAGTCCAACACTTCCGTGACGCCGAGTTAAAGGTGGCGGATCAAGACCAAGCGGAATTAGAAGAGGGGCAGTACTACTACCACCAAATCATCGGCTTGACGGCGGAAACCGTTGACGGCCGGGTGCTGGGGAAGATCAAGGAAATCCTGGCCCCGGGTGCTAACGACGTCTGGGTGGTCGACCGCGAACAAAAGACCGACCTCTTGTTGCCGGTGATCGATGACGTGGTTAAAGAAGTCGACTTAGCTGGTGGCAAGGTGATCGTGGAACTCTTGGAGGGATTGGAATAATGCGGATTGATATTTTAAGCCTCTTCCCGGACATGTTTGACGCTACGTTGGGTCAATCGATCGTGGGACGGGCCCAAGACGATGGCTTTGTTGATATTAAGGTGACTGATTTTCGCCAGTACACCACCGATAAGCACCGTCACGTTGACGATGCCCCCTTTGGTGGGGGCGCCGGGATGCTTTTGCAAGCTCAGCCAATCTTTGACGCCATGGACGCCATTGAACAAGAAACCAAGGACACTTATCCCAAGGGCCGCGTGATCCTGATGGACCCGGCCGGGCGGCGCTTTGACCAGGACTTTGCCATGGAACTGGCCCAAGAAGAACACCTGACCTTTATTTGCGGTCACTATGAGGGCTATGACGAACGAATCCGCCAGCTGGTGACCGACGAGGCCTCCTTGGGGGATTACGTTTTGACCGGGGGTGAATTGGCCGCCATGGTGATGGTGGACGCCACCGTCCGCTTTGTTCCCGGGGTGTTGGGGAACATGTCTTCTCCGATGGGCGACTCGTTTTCCAACGGGCTGCTCGAATACCCGCAGTATACCCGTCCGGCTGACTTCCGGGGGATGAAGGTGCCGGAGGTCTTGACCAGCGGTAACCACGAAAAGATTCGGGAGTGGCGGATGCGTGAATCATTGAAACGAACGCTAGAACGGCGCCCCGATTTATTAAAAAACGCCAAGCTGAGTCGGGAACAACAGATCATCTTGCAAGACCTCAAGCTCGACTTGGATCCGGACGCACCGAAGTAGGGGGCCCAGCGTGAAAAAATTAATCGCTCGTCTCTTAAAACAAGAGGACCCCAGCGTCTACCAATTAAAGGACGGCCAACTGGAGCCAACCCTACGCACCATCGACTTAATTGGCCTAGGGACCGGGATGGTGGTCGGAACCGCCATCTTCACCTTGCCCGGGATCGTGGCTGCCGAACACACCGGCCCGGCTGTGCCGTTAGCCTTCATCGTGGCGGCCATCGGGGCTGGACTGTCGGCCCTGGCCTACGCAGAAACCGCCTCGGTACTTCCCTTTGCCGGCTCGGCCTTTTCTTGGATGAACGTCTTGTTCGGCGAATTCTTTGGTTGGATTGCCGGCTGGGCCCTATTAGCCGAGTACTTTATCTCAGTTGCCTTTGTCGCCTCCGGCTGGTCGGCTTACATGCAGGGCTTTCTCGCTTCGTTTGGGATTAAACTGCCCACCGCCCTGACCGGGGGCTTTAACCCTGCCAGTGGTTCGTACGTCGATATTTTCGCCGCCATCGCAATCTTAGCAGTTGGTTGGCTTTTATCCCACGGGGTCCACCAGGTCGCCCGGATTGAAAACACGATCGTCGCCATTAAGCTCTTGGTGATCATCCTCTTCATCGTGGTCGGGGCGACGGCCATTCACACCCAAAATTACCACCCCTTTATTCCCGCACACCGGCCGGGAACCACGTTTGGCGGCTGGACCGGGATTATGGCCGGGGCCTCGCAGATCTTCATTGCCTACGTTGGCTTCGATGCAATCGCGGCCAATACCGCTGAAACCAAGAATCCCCAAAAGACGATGCCGCGTGGTTTGATCGGCACCTTAGTTTTGGGGACTGGCTTTTTCATCGTCGTTTCGCTGGTCTTGGTGGGGATGTTTAAGTACTCGCGCTACGCCAACAATGCCGAACCAGCTGCTTGGGCTTTGCGCGAGTCTGGCCACTACCTGACCGCCAACCTCTTATCCGTTGTCGCCTTGATCGGGATCTTCTCGGCCTTGATTGCCATTTTACTGGCCTCCTCACGGCTAATTTACGCCTTTGGCCGTGACGGGCTTCTGCCGTCTTTCTTGGGTCACGTCGACGCCAAGCGGGTGCCAAACCGAGCCCTGTGGACGATCACCGTGTTGGCGATGATTTTGGGGTCGATTTTTCCCTTCACCTTCTTAGCAACCTTAGTGTCGGCCGGAACCTTGGTGGCCTTCATCTTCGTTTCGCTGGGGATTTACGCCCTGCGGCGCCGCGAAGGGAAGGACCTACCCGAAGCCCAGTTCAAGATGCCGGGTTACCCGATCTTGCCGGCGGTATCGGTGATCTTTTCGGCCGTCATCTTTTGGAACTTAAACGTCGATGCCAAGTGGATGATGGTCGGTTGGTTTGCCATCGGCCTGCTAGTCTACTTCTTGTATGGGATTCGCCACTCCACCTTGGCTAAGAAGGGCTAAATTCCGTTTGCAATTTAGCGGGAGAAATGGTACATTAGTTGTTGGCTATGTAAGCCGCATAAACGGTATTCCGCTGGTTCCAAGGGAATTAATGAATGTCGGCGAAAGGAAAGAAATATTATGCGTCAAAATCAATTGATCGAAAAGGTAACTGCTGGTCAGTTACGCAGTGACATTCCGGCCTTCCGCGCCGGTGACACCGTTCGGGTACACGCCCTCATCGTTGAAGGGACCCGCGAACGTGTTCAGATCTTCGAAGGGGTTGTTATCAAGCGCCACGGTGCTGGTATCTCCGCTACCTACACGGTACGTAAGATCAGTAACGGGATTGGTGTTGAACGGACCTTCCCACTTCACTCACCACGGGTGGAAAAGATCGAAGTTGTACGCTACGGTCGTGTACGCCGTGCTAAGCTCTACTACCTCCGTGAACGGACTGGTAAGAGTGCCCGCATTGCTGAACGTCGTCGCGACAAGTAAACTCTTGACTAGGTCAATGCCTACTAAAGAGACTGGAATTTGTTCCAGTCTCTTTTTTTTATGGGACGAATTTACAATTGAAGTGCAACAAGTAAGAAGAAAATAAAAAAGAACTCATAGCCTGAGTCCTGTAAAATGAAGTCACCACAACAAACATCTAAAGGAGATCTTAGGCTATGAGTTCGTACAACCATCTTACCTTAAAAGACCGAGAATGCATACTATTAGGCGTCACTTTGAAGGACACCTATCAAGTTATTGCGCAGAGGGTTGGGTGTTCTAAAGCCACCGTATCGCGCGAGATCAAACGCAATGGCGGTCGTAAGGCTTACTCAGCCGTCAAGGCCCAAGAGAACTATCAGGGACGTCGACTAAAAAGCCGACGTCCTAGGCTTCTAACTAACTTGAAGTTACGGGATTTTATCCTTCACTGTATTGTTCAACGTCAGTGGTCCCCGGAACAGATTTCAGGTCGTTTAGCCCACGAAAACAGCGAATGGCGTATCAGTTATAACACCATTTATCGTGGGATTGAACGCGATAATTTAGGCATCAAACGTAAGAGTCACGGGGCTCGTGGCTTTGCCCGTAAGCTCCGTCACCGTGGTAAAACCCGAAAGGTCAAGGGAACCATTAAGGAACGTCGAGGACGATTTAACGACGTCCCTTCCGTTCATGAACGCCCGGTTTCATGTGAGAATCGAAGCCGGTTTGGTCATTGGGAAGGTGATACAATTCGCGGTAAAACCGGGCGTTCAGCCCTGGTAACCTTAGTGGACCGTAAATCTCGGTATTTATTATCTCAGCGCGTTCTCAAAGTAAACGCCAAGAACGTCACACAAGCGATGATTGACCTCCTGCATACCGTAACGCCTAAACGCGTTCGGACGCTTACGCCGGACCGTGGAACTGAATTCGCAGGATACCGTGAAGTTAGCCAAGAACTAAGCATTCCAGTCTATTTTCCCGATCCCCATGCGCCCCAACAACGGGGAACCAATGAGAATACCAACGGGCTTATCCGTGAGTATTTCCCCAAAGGAACCGACCTAGACCAACTAACTGATCAAGATATCGACAAGTTTGTCAGGGATTTAAATCACCGACCACGTAAGGTCTTAGGCTGGAAGAGTCCATTTGAAGTTTTCTTCGGGACAAAGTTGCGCTTGATTTGACAATTCGTCGGAAATTTGGGCTTTTTTTGGCTAGCGACATGATATGTCAAAGTGGTGTGGGAGAATAGTCATTAAGGGAGGTGGTAGTAAAGAAAAGGCGGAATGAAATTTGATAAAAATTTTGCTATAATACAAAAGTTATGTGAAAGCGATTTTAAAACAATTGGGGATTGAGTAATGAAAGAACTATCTAAACAAGTTAAGGCACTCTGGGGGAAAAAGAGCAACGTTGATGGTCAAGAACTGTGGCAACCTCTAGTGGTGCACCTCTAGAAACAGTAGAAGAAGTTCAAAAGCGATTAGATTTTCAATTGAAAACGGTCTATTTTTGCGTTATATTTATAACGTAATAATTAAATTTAAGAGGAATAGTTATGGAATTTAAGAAACACTTTAAACTTTACAAAAGTGGCAAGCAATGGTGTATTGCGGCAGTAGTAACATTTACCGCAACATTAGGTTTAGTAGCTGGCAATACTACTGTTAATGCGGATACATTAACTACTGGTGGTTCAACTCCTCAAGCCCAAGTAAATCAAGAGAAGGGTATAACTAATACTAGTCAGCCAGCTTCTGATCAAGGAAAAACTAGTAATACTGGGGATGTAAGAAATACTGTCCCTCAGCCAAATAATTCTGGTAAAACGAATCAGTATCAAGCGGATACATTAACTACTGGTGGTTCAACTCCTCAAGCCCAAGTAAATCAAGAGAAGGGTATAACTAATACTAGTCAGCCAGCTTCTGATCAAGGAAAAACTAGTAATACTGGGGATGTAAGAAATACTGTCCCTCAGCCAAATAATTCTGGTAAAACGAATCAGTCTCAAAATGGACAAGATCAAAAAGAAAGCGCTGGCAATGATAATGGATCTACAGGTAACAACGATCAGAATAAAGGCCAGCAAACAACTGATTGGCAAAAAAATGCTAATAACCAGTGGGTATACAATGGTAAAACTGATCAAGATTTGAAGGGAACACAATATGTTCAATTACCTACAATTCCAGATACAAATGTTCAAGGAAATACGAATTGGTATTTTGTAAAGGACGGTATTGCTCAATCTGGTGTTCAACAGTGGGCTGGTACTTATTACTACTTTGATCCAACGACCTACCTCCGTGTAGATAATGACTACCGTCAATCACAATGGGGTGATTGGTACTTATTTGGTAACGATGGTCGAATCTTGAGTGGTGTTCAACAATGGGCAGGAACTTATTACTATTTCGACCCTACTACTTATCTTCGAGTGGATGATGATTATGTTACCTCACAATGGGGCTTAAAGTACATGTTTGGTAAAGATGGTCGGATTGCTACCGGTTTGTATAAGTGGGATAAAAATAATCAATGGTATTACTTTGATCCGACAACGTACTTGGCTGTAACGAATAATTATATTCAGGCTAATGACGGTCACTGGTATCTCTTTACTGCAGATGGTACTGCAGCCAGTCGAGTTGCTAAGTGGGCCGGTACCTACTATTACTTTGATCCGCAGACACATTTACGTGTAGATGATAATTATGTTCAATCGCAATGGGGCGACTGGTACATGTTTGGTAAAGATGGTCGGATTGCCACGGGACTATACAAATGGGATAAGAATAATCAATGGTACTACTTTGATCCAGTAACCTACTTAAAAGTTACTAATAAGTGGGTAGACGGTAATTATTATGATGAAGATGGTGCACAAGCCATCTCTAAGCTAGTCACAATTAATAATCGTCTTTATTATTTTGATGATCAAGGAAAAGAAATTTCAAACCAATTTAGAACTATTCATGGAAATACGTACTATTTTGGCAATGATAGTGCGGCTGTAACAGGGCAACAGACGATTGATGGTAAAGTATACAAATTCAGTAATTATGGGTATTTACTTGGAAATCGTTATGGAAAGATTGAAAACGGTAAGCTGAATATTTATAGCCTTGCTGACAATTCCTTAATTAAGACAGTTGAAGCAGGTCCATGGGAAAATATGGCGTATAGTATGGATTCGAACTCTATTAATAATATTGATGGGTATATTAGTTATACTGGTTGGTATCGTCCATATGGTACAAGCCAGGATGGTAAGACTTGGTATCCAACCACAGTAGCTGATTGGCGTCCAATTCTAATGTACGTTTGGCCTAGCAAAGATGTTCAAGTTAAATTTATTCAGTACTTTGTAAATCATGGTTATGAAAATAGTAATTATGGTTTAACAGCTGGTTCAGTTAAAGATTTGTCTGAAAACACTGCTTCTATTAAATTGAATGAAGTTGCTCAAAACTTACGTTATGTAATTGAACAACATATTGTAGCAGCTAAGAGCACAAGTCAGCTTGCTAATGATATAAATAATTTTATAACTACAATTCCAGAATTATCAAAGGCTTCAGAATTGTCGGTAGTTAATCGTTATGGATATCAACCGGATTACAGTGGAAGCGTTGATGATGATCAAGTAATTTTTGTTAATAATGATTCTAAGAATCAAAAAATCGGAAATACAAGTTATGCTGATAGTAATTACAGATTAATGAATCGAACAATTAATAATCAAAATGGGGATAATAATAGCGATGACAGTCCAGAATTGTTGGTTGGTAATGATATTGACAATTCTAACCCAGTTGTTCAAGCTGAAAATCTTAATTGGGAATATTTCCTTTTGAATTATGGTAAATTCATGAATTATAATCCAAATGGTAATTTTGATGGTTTTAGAATTGATGCTGCTGATAATATCGATGCGGATGTTTTAGACCAAGCAGCTCAATTGATTAATAGTATATACAATACTAAGGGTAATCAGGCTAATGCAAACGATCATTTGATCTACAATGAAGGATATCATTCAGGAGCAGCTAATATGTTAGATCGAAAGAGCAATCCTGAATTGTATATGGATTCAGGTTATTTCTATACTCTTGAAAATGTCTTAGGACGTGCTAGTGATCGTGACGATATTAATAATTTAATTACAAATAGTATTGTTAACCGTCAAAATGATGTTAGTGAAAATGTTGCTACACCAAACTGGTCATTTGTTACTAACCATGATCAACGTAAGAATTTAATTAATCAAATTGTAATTGATGATCATCCTGGGGTTGCCGATATTATGAGTGACGGTTATAAGGCTGAATATGTAAACCAAGCATGGAAAGAATTCTATGCTGACCAAGCAAGGACAGATAAAAAGTATACTCAATATAACTTGCCTGCCCAATATGCTTTACTCTTGACTAACAAGGATACCGTTCCTCAGGTTTACTATGGTGATTTATATGATGAAACCGATCAATATATGCAAAATAAGTCGGTGTACTATGATGCAATCACCACTTTGATGAAAGCTCGTAAGTCGTATGTAAGTGGTGGTCAATCTATGATTAAGATCAACGACCATTTACTTACTAGTGTTAGATATGGTAAAGGAATAATTGATGGTAATGTCTCAATGACAGATATACTTGGTAGAAATTCGGGTATTGCAGTTGTTGTAGGAAATGACGCTCAAATGGCTAACCAAACTATCAGTATTAATATGGGGAAAGCTCACGCTAACCAAGCTTATAAACAATTATTGGGAACAATAGATTCTGGATTAACCTCTAGTGATACTACAATTTACCATACAGATAGCAATGGAGTCTTGAATGTTACAGTAAAAGGATATAGTAATCCATATGTCAGCGGTTATTTAGGGGTTTGGGTGCCTCTAAATGGTGGAGCTAATATTACTACTAAGGCAAGTGAAGTAACTAATCAAAGTGATAAAACTTACAGCTCTAATGCAGCATTAGATTCACACGTGATTTACGAAGACTTTAGTTTATTCCAACCAGAGCCAACGTCAAAGGCAGAACATGCATATAATATTATTGCAGATAATGCCTCACTATTTAATGAATTAGGAATTACTGATTTCTGGATGGCACCTGCATACACGCCATTTAATAGGAGTCGGTATAATGAAGGCTACTCAATGACTGATCGTTATAACTTGGGAACTGAAGCAAATCCAACTAAGTATGGTAGTGGTGAAGAACTTTCAAATGCAATAGCAGCTTTGCATGATGCTGGATTAAAGGTACAAGAAGACTTAGTAATGAACCAAATGATAGGTTTTTCTGGTCAGGAAGCTGTAACAGTTACTCGCACCGACGCACATACTAAACAATTAACTGTAGATGGTAAGACATTTGCTAATCAAATTTACTTTGCCTACACTCGTGGTGGTGGTGAAGGACAAAAGAACTATGGTGGTAAATACTTGGATGAACTTCAAAAAAAATATCCTGAGTTGTTTACTACAAAGGCCGTTTCAACAGGAGTAGCTCCAGATCCATCAGTTCATATTACTGAATGGAGTGCTAAATATCAAAATGGTACTTCTCTACAAAACATTGGAATAGGCTTAGCTGTTAAATTAGCTAATGGCGATTATGCCTACTTAAATGATAGTAATAATAAAGCATTTAACACCGCTTTGCCAGAAACGATGTCTTCCGCTGATTATTATGCTAATATTGAAGACGATTAGATTTAGAAAGAATATAGTAGATTTTGTCAGATTTAAGATAAGAATTGCATATTTATGATTTCTAGATAAATAGGAAACGACTGATACTAACGTTGATGAGTATCAGTCGTTTTTTAGTTTTTGATCGGTGGTAGCTTTTCGTTTGAGGCCGAATTGCTGGCAGCCGGCATCGAGGTGCGCCACATCACCGAGGAGGTCAACGTGCCGATGTATAACACCAACTTACCCCTGCAAGGTGCCGGCGCCCTGCACGGTAACATGGTGGTGTCGATGCGACCAATCCCGGCTAGCCAGGTAGCTAAGGCGGTGGAGGTGACGGCGGCGATGCCTAGGGTCCACGGGGCACCGATCCACGTTGGCGACCCCGCTTCGTTAGGGATCAAAGACCTGTTCCAGCCCGATTACGGTGATCCGGTCACAATCAAAGACGGGGAGCTGCCGGTCTTTTGGCCCTGTGGGGTGACCCCGCAAAACGCGATCATGCAAAGTAAGCTGCCGCTGGTGATTACCCACGCCCCGGGCCACATGTTGATCACCGACGTGTTAAACGCCGACCTGAAGGTTAACGGGTGATCAATCAAAACTTTGATGACCAAGCCTTGACAACCCCCTATAGAAGGGGTACATTATTAGCAATCAGATGTCCTTTAAGCTAGTCCCGTGAGGCTAGAAAGGTAACGGAGAAATTGCCCAGTTTGGGCCACCGTTGAACCCTTCACTTGCGGAATGCGAGTGGAGGGTTTTCTTTTGGGACAGCAGAGAATAAACCATCAAATTGCTCCAGCGAGGGCAAAATGGTTACGCTTTCCGGATTAAAGACGGTAGTGGTAACGATTAACCTCCCTGGAGCAGCGCCAAGTTGCCCCGGGGAGGTTTTTTCTTTGGGGTACAGAAAAGGAGAATGTCTCATGACCACCCAACTCGTTGAACAACTGGTTTCTTTACCACACTTTGTTTCCGTGGAGGATTTAACGACTGACCAAGTCAACGCCCTGATTGCCCGGGCCGAAGAATTCAAGAACGGCGCGCCGACACCGAAACTTAGCCAGCCGGTTTACGTGACCAACATGTTCTTTGAAAACTCGACGCGCACCCACACCTCCTTTGCGATGGCCGAAAAGAAGCTGGGCTTAACCGAAATCCCCTTCGACGCGTCCCACTCCTCGATTAAAAAGGGCGAAACCCTTTATGACACCTGCTTAACCCTGGATGCCTTAGGCGTTGACCTAACGGTGATCCGGGCGCCCGAAAACGACTACTACCTGCCACTGATCAACCCGGGGGCGGGCCACTACCTAGGCCTGGGGATCGTGAACGGTGGTGACGGCTCTGGTCAACACCCATCCCAATGCATGCTAGACATCATGACCATCCACGAACACTTTGGCCACTTTAAGGGCCTCAAGGTGGCGATCGTCGGCGACATCACCAACTCCCGGGTGGCCCGCTCCAACATGGAAATCTTAAACAAGCTCGGCGCCGAAGTGTACTTCTCCGGCCCGGAATATTGGTACGACCACGCCTTTGACAAGTACGGCAAGTTCTTACCGATCGACGAACTGGTCGAAGAAGTCGACGTCATGATGCTCTTACGGGTCCAACACGAACGCCACGCCGGCGATGCTTACGAAGGGGACTTCTCGGCGGCGGACTACCACAAGCAATACGGGATCAACGAGGAACGCTACGCCCTGCTCAAGCCGGACACGATCATCATGCACCCGGGCCCGATTAACCGGGGCGTTGAACTAGCCGACTCCTTAGTCGAAGCCCCAAAGTCGGCCTTCGTCGCCCAAATGAAAAACGGGGTCTTCATGCGGATGGCGATGTTAGAAGCCGTACTGCGCGGTCGCAAACTGGGGGGCTTGGAATAATGAAAACCCTAATTAAAAACGGGACCGTCTACAACGATGGCCGCCTGGTTAAAGAAGACGTCCTGGTGGAAGACGGGATCATCCGGGCAATTGGCAAGGACCTCCACGAGTACCTAGACGATGATTACGACGAACTCGACGCCGGCAACCTCCTGGTCAGCCCCGGTTTAGTCGACGTGCACGTCCACTACCGCGAGCCGGGCCAAACTGAAAAGGAAACGATCAAGACCGGATCGGCCGCCGCGGCTCACGGCGGCTTCACCACGGTTGGGGCGATGCCAAACGTCGACCCGGTACCGGACACCCCGGCCAAGGTGGCCCAGATAGTCGCTAAAAATAAGCAGGACGGCCTGGTTCACATCGCCCAGTACTCGGCGATCACGACCGACCGGACTAGCGATGAGGTGGTTGACATGGCCGGCGTCAAGCAGGCCGGGGCCTTCGCCGTTTCCAACGACGGTAACGGGGTCCAAGCGGCGGGGACGATGTACCGGGCCATGCAGGCCGCTAAGGCGGTGGGCCTACCGTTAGCCGCCCACGTGGAGGACGAATCGCTGCTCTTTGGCGGCGTGATGACGGAAGGGGACCGGTCCCGCTACCTGGGACTACCCGGCGCCCCGGAAGTAGTCGAATCCGCCCAAGTCGCTCGCGACCTCGCCCTGGCCAAGGCCACTGGGGTCCACTACCACGTCTGTCACGTCTCCACCAAGGACAGCCTGGCGATGATCCACTTCGCCAAGCAAAACTGCGTCCGGGTGACTTGCGAGGCGACCCCACACCACCTGCTCTTGTCCGACCAGTGCATTGACGGTCACGATAGCAACTACAAGATGAACCCACCACTACGCCACGAAGCAGACCGGCGCGCCCTGGTGGCGGCTTTAAACGATGGCACGGTTGACATGATCGCTACCGACCACGCCCCGCACACCGAAGAAGATAAGGGTCGTGACTTTTGCTGCGCGGCCAACGGGATCACCGGCAGTGAAACGGCCTTCGCCCTGTTGTACACCAAGTTAGTCAAGACCGGGCTCTTGAAGCTAGAGCGGCTCTTGGACCTGATGGCCACCAACCCCGCCGAAGCCTTTAACCTGACCGAAGCCGGTCACTTAGAGGTCGGTAAGCCCGCCGACATCGCCGTCTTTGACCTCAACCACCCCTACGTTATCGACCAGCGTGACTACCTGTCCAAGGGAATCAATTCACCCTTTACCGGGATGACCGTCTACGGGCAAACCGTGATGACGATGGTTGACGGCCAAGTGGTTTACCAACGAAAGGAGAACTAACGTGCAACGCTACCTCGTCTTAGAAGACGGCACAACTTACCGTGGCACCGCCTTTGGGGCCGACCAAGCCAAGACCGGTGAAGTGGTCTTTACCACCGGCATGACCGGCTACCAAGAGGCGATCACCGACCAGTCCTTTGCCAACCAGATTCTGGTCTTCACCAACCCCCTGATCGGGAATTACGGCGTCAACCTCGATGATGACGAATCCCTGCTTCCCGAGATCAAAGGGGTTGTTTGCCGCAAACTGGCCCGCGTCGCCACTAACTGGCGGATGCAAGACGACTTGGCCAACTTCTTGACCCAGCGGGGGATTCCGGGGCTGGAGGGGATCGACACCCGGGCCCTGGTTAAAAAGCTGCGCCAACACGGAACCCTGCGGGGGCGGCTGGTCGATGACTTAACCGACCTGGACCAAGTAGTGGCCGCATTAAAGCAAGCCACCCCGATGAAAAACATCATCCCGCTCGTTTCCACCAAGAGCCCCTATCCCAACCCGGGCACCAAGCGCAACATCGTGGTGGTCGACTTTGGGATCAAGCACTCCATCTTACGGGAACTGGCTAAGCGCGACTGTAACGTGATCGTCTTACCCCACACCGCGACGGCCACCCAGGTCCTAAATTTGCACGCCGACGGGGTCCTCTTGTCCAACGGCCCCGGCGACCCACTGGAAATGACGGCGGCCGCGGAAATGGTTAAAGAAGTTGAACAACACCTGCCCGTCTTTGGTATTTGCATGGGTCACCAGATCTTGGCCCTAGCTAACGGCGCCAAGACGGTCAAGATGAAGTTTGGCCACCGCGGTTTCAACCACCCGGTCAAAAACGTGGCGACCGGCGAGGTTAACTTCACCTCGCAAAACCACGGGTACGCCGTCGACGCCACCTCCATCGACCCCGACCGGTTACTGATCACCCACGTCGAAATTAACGACGGCACCGTCGAGGGGCTTCGCCACAAGCACTACCCGGCCTTTTCGGTCCAATTCCACCCGGATGCGGCCCCGGGACCGCACGATGCGGAGCAGCTCTTTGATGACTTCATTAACCTGGTCGACCAACGCAAGAAAGGACGAAACTAATGCCGAAGCGCACTGATATTCACAAGATCATGGTGATTGGCTCGGGCCCGATCATCATCGGCCAAGCCGCTGAATTTGACTATTCCGGTACCCAGGCCTGCCTAGCCCTAAAGGAGGAGGGTTACGAAACCGTTTTGGTCAACTCCAACCCGGCCACGATCATGACCGACAAGGAGATTGCCGACCACGTCTACATCGAACCGCTGACGGTGGCGGCCTTGACCCGGATTTTGCGCCAGGAGGCCCCCGACGCCCTCTTACCCACTTTAGGGGGGCAAATTGGGTTGAACCTAGCCGTCGCCCTTTCAAAGACCGGGATCCTAGACGAACTGGGAATTGAACTACTGGGGACCAAACTGGCCTCGATTGACCAGGCCGAGGACCGCGAAAAGTTCAAGGAATTGATGCAAGAACTGGGTGAGCCGGTCCCGGCCTCCTTGACCGTCAGCACGGTTGAACAGGCCCTGGCCTTTGCTAAAACCGTTGGCTACCCGGTGATCGTCCGCCCCGCCTTTACGATGGGCGGGACCGGGGGTGGGTTAGCCAACAACGAGGCCGAACTTACCGAAATCGCCAAGAATGGCCTTGAACTATCGCCGGCCACCCAGTGCTTGATCGAAAAGTCGATCGCCGGCTACAAGGAAATCGAGTTTGAGGTCATGCGCGACGCCGCCGATAACACGATGGTCGTTTGTTGCATGGAAAACTTCGATCCGGTCGGCATCCACACCGGCGACTCGATCGTCTTTGCGCCCAGCCAAACCCTGGCCGACCGCGAGTACCAACGCTTACGGGACTGCGCGTTAAAACTGATTTCAGCCTTAAAGATCGAGGGGGGCTGTAACGTCCAACTGGCCCTCGATCCCAACTCTTACGATTACAACGTGATTGAAGTCAACCCGCGGGTCAGCCGTTCCTCGGCCCTGGCTTCTAAGGCCACCGGCTACCCGATCGCCAAGCTAGCCGCCAAGATTGCGGTGGGCTTAACCCTCGACGAAATCAAGAACCCGGTCACCAAGACGACCTACGCCGAGTTTGAACCAGCCCTTGATTACGTGGTCGTTAAGATCCCCCGCTGGCCCTTTGACAAGTTTACCAAGGCCGACCGGCGCCTAGGTAGCCAGATGAAGGCGACCGGGGAAGTGATGGCGATTGGCCGGACCGCCGAAGAAGCGCTCTTAAAGGCGGTCGCGTCCTTAGAAATCGACCAAAAGGACCTCTTGTCAAAAGAAGCCGCCGCCGCTAGTGATCGCCAACTAGAAGACAAACTTGTCCACGCCCAAGATGACCGCCTCTTTTACATCGCCGAGGCCTTTCGGCGCGGTTATTCCCTGGCTGACCTCCACGAACTGACCCGGATTAACCACTACTTCTTAGACATCGTGGCCGGGTTGGTTGAAGAAGAGGGGCGGATCAAGGCCGCTGGTTTGGACAAGGAGGTAATTTACGAAGCCAAGCGCGACGGCTTTGCCGACACGACCTTGGCGACCCTACTCGGCCAAAACCCGGCAGCCATCCGTGCCTTCCGCAAGGCTAACGGGATCGTGCCGGTCTACAAAATGGTCGACACCTGCGCGGCCGAATTCGACTCGGCAACGCCCTACTTTTACTCGACCTACGAAACGGAAAACGAAAGCCGCCGCAGCGCTAAGCCGTCCGTCTTGGTGATCGGTTCGGGTCCAATCCGGATTGGGCAGGGGGTCGAGTTTGACTACGCGACCGTCCACTGCGTCCGGGCCCTGCAAAAGTTGGGTTACGAAGCGATCGTCATCAATTCCAACCCCGAAACGGTCTCGACTGACTTTTCGGTCTCCGATAAGCTCTACTTTGAACCGCTGACCCTAGAAAACGTCTTAAACGTTACCGACTTAGAGCAACCAGTTGGCGCCATCGTTCAGTTCGGTGGCCAAACCGCCATCAACTTAGCGGCCGGGTTGGAGGCAAACGGGGTCAAGATCTTGGGGACGACCGTGGCCGACCTGGACGCCGCCGAGGACCGCGAGCTCTTTGACCAGGTGATCAAGGACCTGAACTTGCGCCAACCAATCGGGATGACCGCTACCACCCGCCAGGGGGTGCTAGACGCCGCTAAGGAGATCGGCTACCCGGTCCTGGTGCGGCCTAGTTACGTCCTGGGGGGTAAGGCGATGGAGATCGTTTACGGCCAAGCCGAACTGGAGGACTACTTAAACCAAAACGCCGACGTCACCGGTAGCCACCCAATCCTGGTGGACGCCTACTTGGAAGGGGCGGAGTGTGAAGTTGACGCTATTTGTGACGGGGAACGGGTCCTCTTACCAGGGATCATGGAACACATCGAACACGCCGGGGTTCACTCCGGGGATTCGATGGCCGTTTACCCGCCGCAATCACTTTCGGGCGCGGTAAAGGTTCAAATCGAAGAGGCGACCAAGAAGCTGGCCGTCGCCCTCAAGTGCGTGGGGATCATGAACATCCAATTCATCATCCACGACGGCCAGGCCTACGTCTTGGAGGTTAACCCACGGGCCAGCCGGACGGTGCCGTTCTTGTCCAAGGTGACCGGAATCGAAATGGCCCAGCTAGCCACCAAGGTGATCCTTGGCCACAGCCTGGCTGAACAAGGCTACCGAAGCGGCTTGGCGCCGGAAAGCCAGATGATTCACGTTAAGGCGCCGGTCTTTTCCTTCTCGAAGCTGGGGGACGTTGACTCCTACCTCGGCCCGGAAATGAAGTCGACCGGGGAGGTAATGGGTTCGGACACCACCTACGAAAAGGCACTCTACAAGGCCTTTGCCGGGGCCGGCATGGAGGTGCCAGATAACGGCGCCGTGCTGTTAACGATCGAAGACAACGATAAGGCCCAAATCCTGCCGCTGGCCAAGCGCTTCTTGGCAATTGGCTACCGGATCCTGGCCACCAGCGGGACGGCCGCTTTCTTAGAAGAGAACGGCTTGCACCCAACTGTGGTCGCTAAGCTCCACGAACAGGGGCAACCCGCTATTTTAGACGTGATTAAAGACAAGCACGTCGACCTGGTGATCAACACGATGGGCCACGACGACGAAAAGAACTCCGATGGCTTCATCATCCGCCAAACGGCGATTGAACACCACGTGCCGCTCTTAACCGCCCTAGACACCGTGAACGCCCTGTTGCGCTCGCTTGAAATGACGTCCTTTAAAACCACTGAACTATAAGGAGACCCAACCATGACCAACCGACTTGCCGTATCCTTACCCGGCCTGAACATGACCAACCCGTTGATGCCCGCTTCCGGAACCTTTGGCTTTGGGGACGCCTGGGGTGCCGACCAGGTTAACTTTAACGACCTGGGTGCTTTGGTAATTAAAACTACCACCCCCGAGGCGCGGACGGGGAACCCGCAACCCCAGATTGCCAAGCTGAACGACGGGGTAATGAACGCCGTTGGCTTGACCAACCCCGGCGTTGACGCCGTGATCAAAGAAAAGCTACCCAACTTAGCTAAGCAGTACCCGGACCTGCCGGTGGTCGGCTCAATCGGCGGCAGTACCGAAACCGACTACGTGTTAGTGGCCGAAAAGTTAGCCAAGTCGGGGTTAGTTAGCGCCCTGGAACTTAACGTGTCTTGCCCCAACGTCGCCCACGGGGGGATGGCCTTTGGCACCGACGCCAAGGTCTTGGAATCGTTGACCAACCAGGTTAAACGGGTGGTCGGCGACGTCCCGCTGTACGTTAAGCTGACCCCCAACGTGACCGATATTACCGAGGTCGCCAGGGGGGCCGAAGCGGGGGGCGCCGATGGCCTGTCCTTGATTAACACCGTCTTGGGCTTACACATCGACATCCGCACCGGCCAGCCGGTCTTGGGTAACGGAATGGGTGGCTACTCCGGGACGGAGGTTAAGCCGCTAGCGGTCCGGATGGTCTACCAAGTGGCCCGCGCTACCAAGTTGCCAATCATCGGGATGGGCGGGATCGAAACCGCCGCCGACGTGCTTGAGTTTATGATGGCCGGGGCCAGTGCCGTCGCCGTTGGGGCCGCCCACTTCAAAGACATCGCCGCTTGCCCCCACATTGCCGCTCAACTTCCGGCCTTAATGGACGAGCTGGGGATTAAGACCTTGGCGGAGTTAAAGAGAATTTAACAGTACACAAATGGGCTGGGAGAGCACGTGCTCTCCCAGCCCATTTCTTTTTATTCTAAAGGTAACATGGTTAGGTAACATGGTTGCAACTCCGGTCCGCTGGGTAGGTTGGGTCGCACTCACAGATAACGTGCTCCCCAACCATGGGCCTAGTATCTAAGTACGGGCGAAGAACGGTGCTGGCGTACCAACCGTTCGCCCTAGCTTAGCTATACGGCCCGTTTCGAAGGTTGGGTCGCACTCACTACAATTGAAAGTACTTCTCCAAGTAATCAGCGACCCCATCGTGCTCGTTGTCTAGGGTCGTCACGTCCTTAGCGACGGCCTTGAGCTCGGGGATGGCATTTTTCATTGCAACCCCGTGGCCGGCGAAGTCGATCATTTCGAGGTCGTTTTGCTCATCGCCAAAGGCCACGATGTGTTGGCGGTCGATTTGGAAGTGGTGGGCTAAATAAGACAGGGCGGTTTCCTTGTGGGTGCCGCGGTGGATCAGCTCCATGATCGAATAGCCCCCGCCCCAGACCCGGGGTTCGACAAAGTCACCGTAGCGCTCGTTGACCCGGTTGATGATTGCGTCTTTTTTGGCGGGGTCAAACTGAATCGTCAGGGCGATCGGGTTGTCAGTTAAATTGCGCTCGTTAAGGATCTGGTCGTCGCTGAGTTGGGCCGGCAAAAATTCCGGCAGTTCGTTTGACGGGTGGTCCGCCCAGACGTGGTGCTTGTCCTCGGCGATTAGGGTTTGAACTCCTAGTTCTCGGCGGCTTTCTAGCATGTCTAGGGTTAGTTCGCGGGTCACCTTAATGGCGTACTCGTGTTTCCAATTTTGGTAGGGCAGGTGGGCCAGGGCGCCGTTAAAATTGATGATCGGCGACTTGAGGCCGATCTGGTCGTAAAGGTGCGCCGAGATCAACCAGGGCCGCCCGGTCACGATCACCACCAGGTGGCCATCGTTAGCTAGCCGGCGCAGGGTGCTGACGGTGTGGTCGGTCAGCTTAGATTGGTTATTTAAGGTGGTGCCGTCCATGTCTAGGGCGATCAAGTGTTGGTCCATGCTTATCCCTCGCTTTTTAAAGTCAATAGCTTGATTATACCGACCAAGGAGCGCCTTGACAAATCTTGCGCGCCCCTAGTTAGACGGGTAAAATGAAACGGATGTCAAAAGAAAACGAGGAAACCATCGTGCAATTACCAACTGCCTTTATTGAAAAGTACCAACGCCTGTTAAAAGAGGAGGCCCCGGCCTTTTTGGCTGCCCTGACTTCCGGGACCGTCCAAAGTGGCTTTCGGGCCAACCCCTTAAAACCGGGTCAGCCAACCGCAACGATTGAAGCGGCGGCAGGCCAAAGCCCCTACGTTACCAACGGGTACCTGGGCAAAGTGGACGGCCACAGCCTCGATCACGTCACTGGTTGGGTCTACAGTCAGGAACCCTCGGCGATGCTAGTCGGCGAGTTTGCCGATCCGCAACCCGGCGAACGGGTCTTGGACCTGTGCGCCGCCCCGGGGGGCAAGTCAACCCACCTGATCGCTAAGATGAACGACGAGGGCCTCTTGGTCGCCAACGAAATCTTTAAGAACCGGGCCCAGGTCCTGGCCGAAAACCTGGAGCGGTGGGGGGCTAAGCACGTGGTGGTGGCCAACGAAAGCCCCGACCAACTGGAAAAGCAGTTCCCGGCCTTTTTTGACCGGATCCTGGTCGACGCCCCGTGCTCGGGGGAGGGGATGTTTAGAAAGGAGCCGGCCGGCATTGAGTATTGGAACGAGGACTACCCGGCCGAGTGTGCCAACCGTCAGCGCCACATTTTAACCTCGGCGCTGAAAATGCTCAAGCCGGGTGGGACCCTGGTTTATTCGACTTGTACCTTTGCCCCCGAAGAAGATGAGCAAATGGCAGCTTGGCTTCTAAACAACTACGACCTAACGATGGTCGAATTAGAAAAGGCGCCGGGCATGGACGCCGGCCGGCCGGAGTGGGCGGACGGTAACCCCGAATTAACTAAGGCGCTGCGCCTCTTTCCCCACCACTTCAAGGGCGAGGGCCACTTCATTGCTAAGTTCGTTAAGAACGGTGAAGAACCCGTCCTCCCCACCAAGAAAAACAAGAAGAAAAAAGGCCGTGGTCAACGGAGTAAGTTTGCCCCCACTAAGGAACAACAAGCCCTGTGGCAAGACTTCCAAACAAAGGTGTTGCCTAATTACGAAGCGGGCCAGTTGGTCGTCTTTGGTGACTACCTCTATGACCTGCCGGTGGGGATGCCAGCGATTGATCAGATGAGCCTCATTCGGCCGGGCCTGCAGCTGGGGGTCTTCAAGAAGAACCGCTTCGAACCGGCCCTGGCGCTGGCGTTAGCCACCAAGCCGGCCACTTGCACCCAGGTTGTGGAAGTGGACGAACCGGCCTGGCGAACCTACGTCCACGGCGATACCCTCACTATTCAGGACGCCCCAAAGAACGGCTGGTACCTGGTTGAGTGCGACCAACACGCCGCAGGCTGGGGCAAGTTGGTCAACGGGACCCTGAAGAACTTCTTCCCCAAGGGCTTGCGGTTTTAATTAATATTAGCCGGGAATCCCGTGACTTTAGTCATGGGATGGATAGGCCACTATTGAGCCCCTTTATGGGGCTTTTTGTTTGTTTCTGTATATTTTTGGTTATTGATATATTTCTCGACAACTTCTTTGCTCATATTGCCCAATGTACTCATATAGTAACTCGGCGACCAAAGATGACCGCCCCAATATTGGCTACATCGTATTTCTGGATGATTCTGTAAAAAAATATAGGCACTACGTCCTTTGAGCGCCTTAATGGCACTAGCCGGAGCTTTGCTTGGCGGAAAACTGATCAGCATATGAATGTGATCCGGCATGACTTCCATCTTTTCGATTACGATGTCATTGTCATCTGCAACTTGCTGCAAGATAGCTTTCATTTCGTTAGATAAGACCTCGGTTGTAAAAGTCTGATTGCGATACTTAGTTACCCAGATCAAATGATAATGGAAATTATAGATATAACGACGAGTATAAATGGCATCTTTGATTTTTTCTTTAGTCATAATATGCTCTCCTTTGTTAATACATTGACATCATGATATAATGTTATCATGTCAATAAAGGAGGTGAAATCAAATGAAGTCAATGGCAAAAATGGAATATCATTATGGCCTAAAAATGCGCTGCTATCCTAGTGACCAACAAAAGCAGTTGATTAAAATCAACAGTGACGCTAGTCGCTTTATCTATAACGAAATGGTTGCGATCAATAAGGAACTGATGCAGCTTCGCAGAGTTAAGCTACCGATTGACATAGTTCAGGATCGTATTAAGCAACTAACTATGCGCCAAAACGCTAAGCAAATGTCTAATCACTATCAATTCTTAGAAGATAAACGAATTGATAGTTTGACGAAAGCTAATGCCATTCAGAACTATCGAAAAGCTTGGAATGCTTTTCGGAAGGTTCACGCCACTGGCGTTCCCAAATTTCATCGAAAGAGTTATCACTGGCGGTATCAAACCAATTGTCAATACCCGGGGCAAAAAACTGCGTTACTAACTAACGGTACAGTCTGTTTTCTAGATAATAGTCATGTCAAAGTACCTAAAATAGGACTGTTACGTGTTGCCGGTTCGCAAGCACGGCTTTTGAAAAGAATATGCGAGACTAGAATTGGTACCGTGACGTTGACTAAAGATTCAGCGGATCGCTTCTTTTTATCAATGCAGTTGGCACTGCCCCCTGTCAAGGTAACACTTTAGAAATCTAAAATTATTAAGTTATGCAATCTCACTTCTGTAGTAATCTACAGCGGTGAGATTCTTTCTTTTACCGGATATTTCAACGGTGTTGAAGTACTTAACGCCTTCTGCCACTAACTTTAAGAGTTGGTCATACGTTTGAGGCGCTGGCTGGTGTGCCAGCCACAGATGTTTGAAGTCACACCACCAGCGCTCAATTACCGCATTATCAGCCGGGGTCCCCGGCGCTGACATACTGTGGACGCATTGGTTTTGGATAAGGTAATTACTGAATTCCCTTGAAGTGTAGGCAGATCCACGATCTGTATGAATTAACGGAGCCAACCTACTGGTCTTCTGTTTAGCCAATTCAAAAGCTTTAATTACGTCCTTGGCGGTTTCGGTTGGAGATATGAAGTAACTAAGCGCATAGTTCCCATACAAATCTATGATTGCGTGCAGTCGTACCTTGTTTCCACGACCGTAAGTAAGTTCCGTAGTATCAGTCACCCAGACCTTATTAGGCTGGTCAGGGGCAAATTGGCGATGTAATACATTGTCTTCAAGGTACTGTTGTTGTTCTTTAACCCGGTTACGACGCGGTTGGCGAATGTCAGCTTTGATCCCGTGCTCACGCATAATCCGCCGGACCCGTTTAATGTTAATCGGGAAGTCGAAGCTAAAAGTGTACTCTTTAATCTTGCTGGTATCGCTATTAAGAATGGCCGTGACCTTCCGGTAACCCGCACAGTTCAAATGGCGTTTCTCGATTTGACGAATCGCCGCCAAAATCTTCGCATTCTCGATTTCTTGCTGGGTCTTGATCTGCCTTTTCTTGAGCCAAATGTAATATGACTTACGCGACGTGTTTGCTACCGCCGCCAACTCGGTCACTGTGTAACCTTCCTTAACTAGTTCCTGAATCGCTTCGTATTTTGCGGATCGTCCACCTCCCGATTGCGTATTTCTCTCAATTTTTTTGCGAAAGCTCGCTCCACTTCTAAGCGCCGAACTTTTGCCTTGAGTTGTCGGTTCTCTTCTTCTAACTGTTCTTCGCGCGTTAAAGCGTCACCTTTGGGACGCGGCTTTTTACCTCGCCGGTCCTTTAAGACTTCCCAGTTACCGGTGGCCTGATATTTTCGAACCCAGTCATACACTCGGTTATACGAAACGTCGAACTCCTTAGCTGTTACTTGGTAATCACTGTCATGATCAAGTGCCCACTGGACAATCTTAATCTTTTCGTCGTAACTGACTTTCCGTCCCATTTTCCTAACCCGCTTTCCTGCGCCTTTCGGTGCTAGTAGTTTGCCACTATTGTACCGAATAACCCAGTCGGTTAGTTGAGAATTACTGCGAATATTGTACTTATGAAGCACTTCCTGGCGTGATAAGCCGTTATCTTGATAGTCGACAACCGCTGCCACTTTTAGGTCAATTGAATACCGGCGGTTGGTCGCGCTCCGCCTAACCCCCAGTACTCCTTCCTGAAGGAATCCTTTAATCCAACGACGTAATGAACCATCGTGGATCCCGTTGTAATCAGCGAAAACCTTGATCGAAAGATCCGAATCCTGATAACAACTTAGAAAATATAGCCGATCTAGTGTCGAATAGCTTGGCAAATAAAAATCCCCCTAGCGATAATAAGTCTTGGGTTTCATACTTGTTACCTTTAAGGGGATTATAGCCGTTAGCTTCAGATGAATCTTTTGTTAAAGTGTCCAAAGCTACTCATGGACATGTTGGAATTGATCTTAATACTGATAACTTCTTAACCGACAGTGAAGGCAACATAGTTCCTAATCCACGATATTACCGCACTATTAAAGGCAAATTAGCCAAAGAACAGCGCATTTTATCTAGACGGCAACAACGTGCAAAAAAAGAACATCGTTCTTTACGAGATAGTAAAAATTATCAAAAACAGCGCTTGTTAGTCGCTAAACTCCATGCCAAGGTAATGAACCAAAGGCATAATTTTCTCCAACAAATTTCTACCGCATTAATCAAGAACCACGATTTAGTAGTAGCCGAGGAGTTGCGTAGCAAGAATTTGCTTAAAAATCATGCTTTGGCACTTAGTATTTCTGACGTTGGCTGGCGAACATTTCTTGGCATGTTGGCTTATAAAGCAAAGCTTTATGGGCGTCAATTTATCACAATCAACCCAAGAAATACTACCCAAACATGTCGCGATTGTGGCTTTGTAATGGGCACTAATGGGACGGACAAACTAACATTAGATGATAGAAACTGGACTTGTCCTAATTGTGGTATTCACCATATTCGTGACTGGAACGCAGCTAAAAACATTCTTGATAAGGGAATAGCTAAACTAGCCTAGCTTATCTGTCCCTATGGCAACCTGGGGACATAAAAGGCGTTGGTAATTAGACGACCGCTGTTTGATTACAATTTCAGTTGGTCAAATAAGTTGTCCCTATCTACGCAAATTGTGGTTCGAAATCCGTGATGATATTCGGCTCACAAGCCACTGACTTTAGTCAGTGGTGGTTGACACGAAACCTACACCGTTGCCGTGGCGGGACCCAGCATCTTTCACACCGAAAAGGTTTGCGTCTACTACCGCCCGGACAAACCGTCGCTGGTGGAGACCAGCCTGATCTTTCCCAAGAACCAAATTGCGGCCTTAATTGGCCCCTCCGGCTCGGGGAAGTCGACCTACTTGCGGTGCTTAAACCGGATGAACGATGAGGTGGCCAAGGTGACCGGCAAGATCATCTATGACGATGTCGATATCAATACCGCCACCACCGACGTTTACCGGGTGCGCCAAAAGATTGGGATGGTCTTTCAACACCCCAACCCCTTTGCCCGCTCGATCAGGGAAAACCTCTTGTTGGCGCCCAAGCAGTACGGGATGAAGGATAAGCAGGAAATGGATGCGACCGTTGAACGGGTCTTAAAAGACGTCGCCCTTTGGGATGAGGTCAAAGACGACCTGGATAAAAGCGCCCTCGCCCTCTCGGGGGGCTAGCAACAACGGCTCTGCATTGCCAGGACCCTCGCGGTCGACCCGGACATCTTACTCTTGGATGAGCCGGCCAGCGCCTTGGACCCGCTGTCGACCGCTAAGCTGGAAGAAACCTTGGCCCGCCTAAAGGAGGGGCGCACGATCATCATCGTCACCCACAACCTGGAACAGGCCTCGCGGATCAGCGACTACTGCGCCTTTTTCCACATGGGCCACATGCTGGAATATAATGAAACCGCCACTATGTTTGCTAAACCCCACCTCCAAGCGACCGAGGACTACCTAACCGGGAGCTTTGGGTAAAAGAGGGTGGCCAATCCACAAAAAAGAAGCTGGGAGAAAACACGGTTTTCTTCCAGCTTCTTGCTGTATATCCGAATGTTAGGTAAAAAGGGGGACAATCACCGTTCGTCCAAGTTTACTTACGGCCTGTCGGGAAGGTTGTTTGCCAAGCTCTCTTTAGCCAAGCGGGTTAATGAGGTGGGCGGTATTCCCCATCCCCCGTCGGTTGACTAAGCCGCGTTGCCGGGTGAACGATTCCAGTTCTGGGCTCAACAGGTAGTCAACTAGGTAGAGGTCATCCCAGTTGCGGACCCCCACCAAGGTCATTAACCGGGGTAGTTCAACTTGCCAGCGGTGCAGTTCCTTGGCTAACCCTTCTTCGCCCTCTTTGATCAGGAGGTGGAGGAAGTAACCAGCCACCCCAACCGCCTTGGCGCCCAGTACCCCGGCCTTGATTACGTCCAGTGGGCAGGTGATGCCACCACTAGCAATCAAGTGGGTGGAAGGCGACTTTTGCTGGGCTTCCAGGAGGCTTTCGGGGGTGGACAGCCCCCAGTTAACCAGGTCACTCAGGTCGAGTTCGTGGTTACGCCGGTCCTCAATCCGGGCGAAGTTGGTTCCCCCGGTGCCGGCCACGTTGATCCACCGCACGCCAATTTGTTCTAATTGAGAGATGGTTTGTTGGCTCATGCCGAAGCCGACTTCCTTGACGATCACCGGGATGTGGAGGCGGCTAACTAAGCCGGCCAATGCTTCCAACCAGTAAAATTCGCGGTCGCCCTCCTTCATGATTAGTTCTTGAGCGGGGTTTAAGTGGATCTCCAAGGCGTCGGCGTCAATGAAGTTAATCACTTGACGGGCCTTTTTAAAATCGGCGCCCGCCCCCAGGTTGGCCATTAAAAAGCCGTCCGGGTTTTCCTCGCGAAGGACGGCAAATGATTCCTTGGCCGCCTCGTCGTTAAACATCACCGACATCGAACCGGTAGCCATCGCCAAGTTAAATTGCTTGGCTAAGCGGGCGAGGGAGGCGTTGACGGCGGTGGTCCGTTGGCTCCCCCCGGTCATGGCCTCAATGTAAAAGGGCCACTCAAAGGGCAGGGCCAAGCCCGCTGGCTTGAGCTTGACTTCTTTAACCGCCATTTCGGGGAGGGCATTCGGTATTAAGCGCACCTGATCAAAGGGGTGAACCTGGTGATTGAGCGCAAAGTCTTTTTCGGCGAGGGAAAGGTGTTCATTTTTACGTTGGGCGTGAGCAGATTCCATTGCAAAAACCTCCTAAAAAAGGCGGGTCATTATCGACGCCCGCCTCGTGGTTGGATTAGCGTTGCTTAACTTGTAGGGTGTAGCGGCGGATGTTGTTGACGAAGTAGACCGACAGCGGTAGGTGTTCGATGCGACTCTTAGCCCAGGAATCGAGGACGGCGGGCAGGTCGGCGTGACCATCGATGGCCACGATCCCACAGTCACCACCCCCAGCCCCGGAGGTCTTAGCGGCGCCGCCAAATTCTTCGGCGATTTGGCACAGCTTCTTTAATAACGGGGTTTCAATTTGGACCCCGGAACGGTGGGCCAATTCCTGCAAGAGGTTACGGTTGTAGCGGATTTCTTCTTTGATCTTATCGAGGTCACCGGTGTGAAAACCGTCGATCATCCGGTGAATGCAGGCCTTGCTACGGTCCAAGAAACGGTGGTACTCGTCTTGTTGCTTGGCCTTAAAGAGTGAAATCTTATCAACCAGGCGTGAGGTGGAGGCTGGTTTGCCGGTCCACCCAATCAGCAGGGCTAGGTTGGCCGGGGCATCGAGTGGTTCGATCTTGAGGTCCGGCCACGGCAGTGAAAGCAGGGCCGGTAAGTCGAGGTAGTGGCGCTGTTCGGACAGCCACTGGCGGTCAAAGGACCGGTAGGCGATCCAACCGCCGTAAACGGAGGCGGCCACGTCACCCAGCGAGCCGTTTCCCTGCACGTCGAAGTGGGCGATCGAAGACAGCTTAAAGATCATTTCCTTGTTGACCGGCAGTTGGTAGTATTCGCACAGGGCCTTAACGGTCGCCACCGTGACCGCCGCCGAAGAGCCCAGGCCGTACTTCTTGCCGCTTTGGGAATCGAGCTGGCTGTCGATGCGGATGTTGTAAATCCCCAGGCGCTGGTTGAGGCTGCGGGCAAATTCTTCGGTCACGTTAATCGCCGACAGGATGTAGGAGAAGGGGTTGTCGCGCTTGTCAACCACCATCTGATCGCCACGGCGGCGCCACTGCAAGGAGTTATCGTGGTACTGGCGGCTAATGATTTGGCCAACCTCATCCTTGGCTTCGGTAATCGTGCAGGTAACAAACTGGTTTAAAGCAACCAAAATTGCGGGGTAGCCATTTTCAACCACCGCATATTCGCCGGCAATGTAGAGCTTGCCGGGAGCTTTTGCAGTAATCAACTTAGTTAGATCCTCTCATTTAAAATTTCATTACCGGTTCTGTGAGGAATTCAATCCCCGGGCCCGGTTTGGCAACCACCAGTCGCTCGGCCCCAAAGAGCGGGGTGAGGGCGTTTAAGAGGTCGTCTTGGTCCTTCGGGTCAAAGATCACCTTGACGTTGGGACCGGCATCCATCGTATAGTAACAGTTTAAGCCTTCCTCACGCAAGCGATCAATGGTTTGCATGGCCAGGATCGTTTGGCCGTCGAAGTAGGTAAAGCCCGGGTCGGCGGCCAAATTGAGGGCGTGCATCCGCAGGGCGTTTTCCTGGGCGATGTGGCCAATCGTTGGTAGGTCACGGTTGGCAATCGCCTCTTTAATCGCCACCATGTCACGCTTAACGACTTCGCGCCAGGCCGGGTAATACGGTGAGGTTTCCACTACCAGTTGCATGCCGCCGCGCGAGGAGACCTTTTTTTGGCTGGTATCAACGAGGATCGCCAACATGGCAATGTCAAAGTCGGGGACTTCTTGCACCGGTTCGGCAAAGGAAGTGGCGTCATCGACCCCGCGGTGCCATTCTACCAGGCCCCCGTAAACGGAACGGGTGGCCGAGCCTGACCCGCGCCGGGCCAAGCGGCTTAGGTCTTTTAAGGAGAGGTCCAGGCCGGCATCCTTAGCGGCGGCCCCGGCCAAGGCGGCAAAGGCCGAGGCCGAAGAAGCCAGCCCGGCCGCCATCGGGACGTTGTTGACCGAGGCAATCTGGGCGTATTCGGTTCGTCCGCTCAGCTGGCGCACCAGGTCCATGAACTTGACGACCTTTTGGGCCTTGTTGGCGCTCACCAACTCACCGTCGAGGTAAAACTGGTCCTCGTTAAGGGCCTGGTTGAAGTTGACGGTGGTGGTGGTGTAAAACTCGTCGAGGGTCAAGGATAGCGAGTCGGTTTGCGGAAGCATCAGGGCGGCGTCGCGCTTGCCCCAGTACTTGACCAGGGCAATGTTGGTGTGGGCGCGGGCGGTGGTGGTCATGTTAATGGTCTCCTTTCAGGGGTTGAATCCAGGTCGCGGTGGCGCCGTTTTCCTTTAGGACGGCGGCTAGCTTGCGGGCCCCCATGGCGGTAGCGGTGAGGGCGATCATGCAACCGCCCCTGCCACCCCCGGTCAGCTTGGCGCCGCGGGCCCCGTTTTGCTTGGCCACGGCAACCAGGTGATCGAGGGCCGGCGAAGAAACGCCAAGGGCCACCAGGTCTTGTTGGCACTCGTCCATCGCCGTGCCGAGGCGGGTAATGTCATCGGTGGCTAGGGCCACCTTGGTTTCTTCGACCAGGTGCCCCATGTGGGCGAAACGGGCCTTGGTTTGAGCCGGGTTGGTTGTTAGTTGTTCTTTAACGGCGGCGATCGCTTCTTTGGTCGCCCCCTTGATGCCGGTATCGGCGATTACCAGGGTGGCGGACAGCTCCATGTCAATGGCTTGGCCGGTTTGCCCCTTCACGTACCAAAGCGGGGTGCTGGAGGAAACGGTGGCGGCGTCTAGGCCGCTGGGGCTCCGGTGGGTAACTTCTTCTTCAATGTCGGCCCACTCAAGCAGCTGCGCGTGGCTCAGTTCCTCGTGATAAGCGGCGAAGAAGGCCCGGATAATGGCGATCGCCGTGGCGGCTGACGAGCCCATCCCGCGTTCGGCGGGGAGGTCGCTTTCGATCGTCAGTTCCCAATTATCGTCCGGGCTGAAGCGGTCGGTCAGGGCGTTGAGCAGTTTCAACACCCCGGTCATTGAGGCGGGAAGTTCCTCGATTGGCCCCTGAAAATAGCGTGACGTCAGGCGCTTTCCCACGCCACCCCGGGTTAATGTTGCCACCGTGGCAACGCTGGGTAGCGGTAGGGCAATGGCGGGTTCTCCGTAGACAACGCTGTGTTCGCCCATCAAAATAATTTTTGCGTGGCTCTCACCACTGACGCTTGCTTGCATGAAGTCAAACCTGCTTTCTATTGAGATGCCGTTTTTTTTCGGGTGGTGTCATTACACCTGCAAAACTACATTTTACCACTAACTAGGGGCGGTGGGGCAAGGTTGACTTAGTTGACCAGTAGAATTAGGCAAAGCCCTCACTTTTTATCCACAGGTAAAATCTAAACATTTGTCCTGTCGCCTGGGCAAAGTGTAGTACAATCGATAGAAGAATTTTAGAAACGAAGGGATGGTTAGTTTGGCAAAGAAAAAACGACGGGGACCAGTGTACGCGGTGGTCGACTTAGAAACGACCGGCACCAGCGTTAAGACCGGTTCACGGATCATCCAGATTGGTTGCGTCCTGGTCCAAGACGGCCAGGTCATCAACGAATTTGAAACCAAGATCAATCCCCGTACGGTGGTTCCCTTAACCATTGAACAACTGACCGGAATTAAAAATAACGACGTCAAGGGCGCCCCCCTGTTTGAAGACGTGGCGCCGACCTTAAAGAGCCTCTTAGATGACACTATTTTCGTCGCCCACAACGTCAACTTCGACTTTCCCTTTTTAAACGCCGAATTTGAACGGGCGGGGGAAGCGCCATTGACGATCCCGGCGATCGATACGGTTACCTTGAGTCAGATTTTAATGCCCACGGCGCCCAGCTTCCGGCTCCGGGATCTGACCAGTTACCTGGCGATTGACCACGATCAACCGCACAGCGCTGTTTCCGACGCAGTCGCGACCGCCCACCTCCTAATTGAGCTCTTAAAGCGGCTGGCTGACCTGCCGACCATCACCCTGCAAAGCATCGTTGACTTGCAGTTGACCCTGCCGCAGAAGACGGCCTGGCTCTTTGAACGGGAACTGGCCAAGCGGGCGGTGGAACCTCAGCCGCTCAAAGAGGAGCTGTACGTTTCAAACGGCCTGGTCCTCCACAAGGTCCGCCCGGTTAGCGTGCCGACCGCCCAGGTGGCGGGGAAGTACCCGGCCACCAAGCGCCAAAAGAAGTATTTGTTTGGTGATGACCTCGCCTACCGCCCGCTCCAGTCCAAAATGATGAACGCCATCTATAACCAGTTCTCCCAAGACGAGCCGGTCCGCCAGTTGGTCTTAGAGGCCGGCACCGGGACGGGGAAGACGCTGGGGTACTTGTTGCCGCTGGCCTATTTGACCTACCCGGACCACCGGATCGTGGTTTCAACGGCCACCAACCTCTTGCAACAGCAGGTGGCTAAGCAAACGGTCGCCATCTTAAACGACCACCTGCCCTTCCAGTTGACGGCGGTGGTGGTGAAGGGCAACGATCACTACTTAAGTATTGACCGCTTCGCCCACTCGCTGGCCGTGCACGAGGATTCCCAGCTGGCCCAGGCGCTCAAGGCCCGGATGCTGGTGTGGCTGTTAGAGACGACGACCGGCGACCTCGACGAGTTGAACCTAAACGCCCAGCAGGCGGCCTACTTCATTGAGGTTCGCCACCGCGGGGTACGGACCCTCAACAAGCAGTCGCCCTTTTACCAGGATGACTTTCTGGTTCGCCGGGCGCGCCAGGTGGCCACGGCTAACCTAATCATCACCAACCACGCCTACTTGGTTGCCCACCCCGCTGAACTGGGTGGCGACGATCGGGGCGCCTTTTTGGTCGTTGACGAGGCCCAGCACCTGAGTCGGGCGGTCCTCCGTCAATCGCGGCAGACCCTGACCTTCGCGCGGGTGATGATGATCCTCCACCAGCTCCAAAACCTGGTCAACCAGACCGGGGAGCAGAACCTGGTAACCCTGTTTGAAAACCTTCCCCTGGGTGCTTACAACGTCGAGTTACTAGCGAGCGATCTGCGCGAACTCGAGGGGCGCCTGGTGGACTTTCAACAGGCTCTCTATGGCCTGGTAAAGGGGGGCCAAGATGGGGAATTGGTTGAACAGGCCATCGACAACCGCCAGTTAGCCGGGATGCTAGCCCCGACCAACCCGCTAATGGTCGGGCTAGAGCAGGCCCTGTCGGCGATTAACCTCCACTTCACCGCCCTAAACCACCTCTTTTCCTCCCGCAGCGAAACTTGGTTGGCGACCGATCGTTACCTAATGACCCAGTTTGCGAGCCAGCTGGCCGGGTTGAAGGAAGCCACCAGGATGATTAAGGAGGCTGGTCAGCTCCTGGCTAGCCAACCGGAGGCCTGCGTCTTCTGGTTGACGATTCGTCAGGGGGACGAGCAAAGCACCCTCAAGCTGTCCGGGGGCCTCTTGGTAGCTAACCACTACCTGAGCCGCGAGGTTTACCCCCACTTTTTGAACCACCTCTTCGTCGGGGCGACCCTCTTTACCTCGGGGCGGTCGGCCTACATTTTTAACCAGCTCGACCTCGATCGCAAGCAGGTCCGGGTGAAACGCTTCGCATCACCCTTTGACTACGGGCAAAACGCCCGCCTCTTCGTGGCCAAGGATGCGCCAGCGCCGGGCGCCACGGCGGGCGAGGATTACATTGATTACCTGGCCAAGATGATTTACCAACTGGCCACCAAGACCCAGTGCCAAACGATGGTCTTGTTCAACTCCCTTCTAACGATCGAACAGGTCTACGCCAAGTTGCGTAACACCGACCTCTTTAACCAACGCGACATCTTGGCCCAGGGGATCTCGGGTAACCGGGAAAAGCTTTTGAAGCAGTTTGCCACCGGCACCAATTCACTGTTGATGGGGGCGGCTAGTTTTTGGGAGGGGATTGACCTGCCTAAGGAACAACTGGAGCTCTTGGTCGTCACCCGGCTCCCCTTTGACTCCCCTAACGATGTGATTAACCGGGCCCAAAGCGCCCTCTTGAAGGCGGCCGGCAAGAATCCGTTTTACCAAGTGGAACTGCCGAAGGCCACCACGCGCTTACGCCAGGGGCTGGGGCGGCTCTTGCGGACCCCGCAGGACCGGGGGGTAGCGGTTGTCTTGGACCCCCGCCTCGTCACCAAGCGTTACGGTAAAACCATCCAGGCAGCCTTGCCGAGTGATCTGCCGGTGATCGCCGAAAGTAGCGATTTGATCGTGGTAAAAACCAAAAAATTCCTAAAAGGTCCGGAATCGGCCACGAACGAGTGAGAAATTTGCTATAATAATAAAGATATTGATTTTTAGGAAGGAAGGCTTCTATGCAAAGTCGGCGAGACGTTCAGCGTCAGCAAAGTCGGCGGTTGTTTAAAAAGACGGTCCGCAACATTGTCGTGACGCTTTTGCTAGTCATCTTGGTCACTTGGAGCGTGTACGCCATTGCTAACCACCCGCGGGCGGCCGCCCAAAAGCAGGCTACGGCAATGGCGAAAAAGTACGCGGGGTTAAAGTCCACGAGCGGTTTTTACATCTACAATCGGGACCAAACCTACTACACGGTGGCGGGGAAAAATGCGAAGGGCCAAACTATTTTGGTGGTGGTGCCTCAAAAGGGGGGCGACATCCGGGTCCTCAAGCAGTCCGCCGGATTAACGGCTAGTCAGGCCAAAAGTGAGGTTAAAACGGCCGATAACCCCAAGCGGGTGTTGAAGGTGGCCATGGGCATCTTTAACAACAAGCCGGTTTGGGAAGTGACCTACTTGAACCAAAAGGGCAACCTGTGTTATGACCTGATTAGTTTCACCAGTGGCAAGAGCATCCAACAAATCAACAACTTATAATCAACCACTATTTGGAGGGAATTATTGTGCAAACCATCAACATCATTGATGCGCCCAAGCACGTCAACGAACGCGTGCGCATTGGGGTATGGTTAACCGATAAGCGGTCCAGCGGGAAGATTGCCTTCCTGCAACTGCGTGACGGGACGGCCTTTTTCCAAGGGGTCTTGTTAAAAAACAAGGTCGACGAAGAGACCTTTGAAATGGCGCGCCACCTACGCCAAGAAGTTAGCCTGTGGGTGACCGGGGAAATCCACGAAGACACCCGTTCTAAGTTCGGTTACGAAATCCAAATCGAAGAACTCGAACTGATCGGCGACTCCGATGAATACCCGATTGGTAACAAGGAACACGGGATCGACTTCTTGCTCGATCACCGCCACCTGTGGCTGCGTTCCAGCAAGCCCCAAGCAATGATGCGGATTCGTGACCGGGTCATCCGGGCTAACTACGAATTCTTCGGTGAACACGGCTTCACCAAGATCGACCCGCCGATTCTGACCGGGAACGCACCGGAAGGGACGACCGACTTATTCCACACCGAATACTTCGACCAAGACGCCTACCTGTCCCAATCCGGTCAGCTCTACGAAGAAGCCGGGGCGATGGCCTTAAACCGGGTCTACTCCTTTGGGCCGGTCTTCCGGGCCGAAAAGTCCAAGACCCGCCGTCACCTGATCGAGTTCTGGATGATCGAACCGGAAATGGCCTTCATGCACCAAGAAGAAAGCTTGGAACTGCAAGAACAATACGTGGCCTACCTGATCCAAAAGGTAATTGACGACTGCAGCCGCGAATTAGAAGTGCTCGGCCGCGATCCGGAAACCTTAAAGCCGTTCACCCAGCTGCCGTACCCGCGGATTAGCTATGATGAAGCCATCGAAATGCTGCAAAAGGCCGGGATGGACATCAAGTGGGGTGAAGACTTCGGTTCTCCGGAGGAAACCTACTTAGCCGACCAATTCTCTAAGCCGGTCTTCGTGCTCAATTACCCGAAGGCGATCAAGCCGTTCTACATGAAGGGCCACCCGACTCGCGACGACGTTTACGTCTGTGCCGACCTCTTGGCCCCAGAAGGCTACGGGGAAATCATCGGTGGTTCCGAACGGGAAACTGACTACGAAACCCTGCGCCAAGCCATTGCTGACGCCGGCTTAGACGAAAAGGATTACCAATGGTACTTAGACCTGCGGAAGTACGGTTCCGTGCCGCACTCCGGTTACGGGCTCGGGCTGGAACGCTTCTTAACGTGGATTGCCCTGCAAGACCACGTCCGGGAGACGATTCCGTTCCCACGGCTCTTAAACCGTCTGTACCCGTAATAAATAGCGATAGTTAAAAATTCAAGAGGAGGCTGGGAAAACTGCGGTTATTCCCGGCCTCCTCTTGTTAGCACCTAGTGGGGGAGGAAAAATGGCGGAAAATCAATTCTTGATGACGATGCTGGAGGCAGGGAGCACCAACGTTTCCAACCTCTTGTTGCATCACTACCACGACATCGACATGACCACCGGGGAATTAATGGTCTACTTAGAGCTGAAGTCTTACATTGACCGGGGGAACCCGACCCCCGACCTCGAGCTGGTTGCCGATCACCTGGGGACCAGTTCCAAGCAGGTGTTTGAGCTAGTCCACCAAATGACCAAGAAAAACCTGGTTGAACAGCGCTTGCGCCGCCAACCGGATGGCAAGGAGGACGCCTACTACGACTTCACCCCCCTCTACGACCGTTTGGCCCGGGCCGTAAACCACGAGCGGGTGGTCAACGAACAAAAGCAGGCTGACCTCAGCCGGTCCGAACTCTTCAACCAGATCCAAGTCGAGTTTGGCCGCACGATTTCGCCGATGGAGATGCAAACGGTCAACCAGTGGCTGGATGAGGACCACTACCAGTTAGATTTGGTTCAGCTGGCCCTAAAAGAAGCGGTGCTGGCCGGTAAGTACAACTTGAAGTACATTGAAGGGATCTTGCGGCGCTGGCGCCAGAGCCGCTTGACGACGCCACAACAAGTGATGGCCGATAAGCACCAGTACGAGCTGGCGCGGGAACAACGGGGGGAAGGGCGCCCGGGTTCAACCAGTGATAAACCATTAGTTTTAAAGGCGTCGCTTAAAAAACTGCACCCCGACCAAACTGAGTAGCCGGCAACCATTAATTAATCACTAAATCGTGCTGAAAAAGCCCCCGGTGCTTAGCTAAACGGGTATAATAAGGGTACTTTCATTAACGGAGGAATTACGATGAAAAAAAGAACCCTAATGACGACGCTGATGGTAGCGGCACTCCTCTGTGGCGGGGCCGTGGTCCCCGCCGTGCAGGCCCACGCCGACACGACGACCCAGGCAAGTTCATCATCATCCAGTACCACGTCAACGACCCACACGATCTCCAAATCCTACGTGGTGTACGGTGCGGGGGCGCCGGAGAGTGCCTACTCCACCCTGAATTCGACGATGGGGGTCGACTCCTCGTTTGAAAAGCTGACCGCCACGGCGAGTGACTATGAGAAGTACATCGGCAACGGGACGACCACCAACGCCGCCATGATTTCATCGGTTGCGATCGCCCCGTCCGACCCGGGTTCCGGGGTGCGGGTTAACATCAAGAAGTACGACGGCGAGTCCAACATCACCCAGGTGACGGCCCAACAGTACGCCATGGTGGCCCAGATGGCCGGGGTAACCGACGTTACGATCGTCGTGACCGCCAACCGGGCCGTGTCCGGTGAATCTGCTTTGACCGGGGTTTACAAGGCCCTGGCCGCTGACGGGCAGAACCTGGACAGCCAAAACACCAGCGCCGCCAACCAGGTCCTGGACGCCACCCAGGGGGCAATTAACGAAAACTCGGGCGACTCCTCGTACCCGGGTAAGCTAATGGCCGCCGTCGGGAACGTTTCTAAGCAAGTCGCCCAAGACAAGCAGGACGGCCAAACTGACGATTCCGCCCAGATCCAGGCCATCTTAACCAAGGCCCTGGAGAACCAGGGGATTGCCTCCAAGACCAGTTCTAGCGCCCAAACGACGATCGTCAACGCCCTGATTACCTTCCGGGATTCGCCGATCTCTAGTTCCAAGACCTACGTTAATAACGTGACTAACACGATCAATAACGTTAAAAACTCGACCGGGGATCTGATGAACAAGTCCAAGAACTGGGCCAACTCCGAAGCCGCTAAGACGGCGGTCAAGGACGCCCAAAACTGGTTCCAAAAGCTGATCGCCTGGATCCAAAACTTGTTTAACTAAGAAAGAAAAATAGAGGCTGGGAGAAAACACAGTTTTCTCCCAGCCTCTTGTTGTATTCCCGAATGTTAGACAGAAAACGTGGTAAATAACCGCAGGCCTAGTGCCTAAGCAGGCTGAAGAACAGTGCGTTCCGCACTAACCGTTCGTCCGAGCTTAGTCATACGACCTGCCGAGAAGGTTATTTCCCACTTTCCTAAGATAACGTGCTCCCCACCCGCAGGCCTAGTGGCTAAGTCAGACCACAGAACACCACTGACGCGCTAACCTGTGTCCGAGCCTTAGCCCACGGCCTGCCTTACTGGTGGGTCATCACTGACGCGCTAACCTGTGTCCGAGCCTTAGCCCACGGCCTGCCTTACTGGTGGGTCACACTTCCAATAACGTGCTCCCCACCCGCAGGCCTAGTGGCTAAGTCAGACCACAGAACACCACTGACGCGCTAACCTGTGTCCGAGCCTTAGCCCACGGCCTGCCTTACTGGTGGGTCACACTTCCAATAACGTGCTCCCCACCCGCAGGCCTAGTGGCTAAGTCAGACCACAGAACACCACTGACGCGCTAACCTGTGTCCGAGCCTTAGCCCACGGCCTGCCTTACTGGTGGGTCACACTTCCAATAACGTGCTCCCCACCCGCAGGCCTAGTGGCTAAGTCAGGCCACAGAACACCGCTGACGCGCTAACCTGTGTCCGAGCCTTAGCCCACGGCCTGCCTTACCGGTGGGTCACACTTCCCTATTCCCTTGACCAATCAACCTCCGCCTGGGCCGCC
Organism: Limosilactobacillus fermentum; assembly: GCF_013394085.1. Classification (NCBI taxonomy): domain Bacteria; kingdom Bacillati; phylum Bacillota; class Bacilli; order Lactobacillales; family Lactobacillaceae; genus Limosilactobacillus; species Limosilactobacillus fermentum. The sequence goes on along the minus strand of NZ_CP040910.1, from coordinate 1,267,157 downwards.
AGAGCAGCGTCAATCGCCGTCAGTTCATCAGCGGTGAAGGCGGGGGCGTTGAGCGCCATGACGTTGGCGACAAGTTGTTCTGGCCGCGACGCCCCGGCGATCACGGAGGCCACCAGGTCACTCCTCAGGTCCCAGGAAAGGGCCATTTCGGCCAGGGTTTGTCCCCGGTCGCTGGCAATTTGGTTAAGCCTTTTGACCGTGGCGAGGGTCTGTTCCACTTGGCTTGGGTGCAAGAAGGGGCTGGTCGTCTTGGCCGCCCGTGAGTCCGCCGGGATGCCGTTGAGGTACTTGTTGGTTAACAGGCCCTGGCAAAGCGGTGAGAAGGCGACCATGGCCTTGCCAGCCCGCTTGAGCTCAGGGAAGAGGTCGCTTTCGACCTGGCGGTTAAAGAGGTTATAGCGATTTTGGCAGACGATGTAGGGGGTCTTCAAGTCGTCAAAAATCGTCGCCATTTCCTTAGCTTGGGCGCCGGAGTAGTTAGAAATCCCGATGTACAGGGCCTTCCCTTGGTGGACCAGCTGGTCGAGGGCCAGGGCGGTTTCTTCAAACGGGGTCTCTGGGTCGGGGCGGTGGGAATAAAAGATGTCAACGTAGTCTAACCCCAGCCGCGTCAGGCTCTGGTCGGCGCTCGCAATGATGCTCTTTTTGGATCCCCACTCACCGTAAGGTCCCTCCCACATGTGGTAGCCGGCCTTGGTGGCGATCACCAGTTCATCGCGGTAGGGCTTTAGGTCGGTCCTCAACAGCCGGCCGAGGTTTTCTTCGGCGCTACCCGGGGTCGGGCCGTAGTTGTTGGCGAGGTCGAAGTAGGTAATCCCTAGGTCGAGGGCGGCCTTGATGATCGCCCGTTGTTGATCGAACGGGTCAACGGAGCCGAAGTTGTGCCAAAAGCCCAGTCCAATGGCCGAAAGCTTGAGGCCGCTCTTGCCGACCCGCCGGTAAGTCATGTTTTGATAACGATCTACTTTTAGTTGCATAATCATTCCTCCGCAAGCGTTTTCTTTTAATAATAGCCCCGCAGGCCGCCCTTGCCAACCAAAGAAATGGCGCCGGCTATTCGTTTATGATAGGATGGTACTCGTAACTAATTTTAGGGGGAACGAACATGAATAACTATCGTCGGATCAGCCGCGGGATCCTGCTGGCGGCCTTGGCATCGGGGAGCTGGGGGATTTCCGGCACGGTTTTGCAACTAATCTCGCAAAACCTGGCCATCCCAGCCCCGTGGATGCTGTCAATGCGGACCTTTTCCGCCGGCGTCTTACTGCTTGCCATTTCACTGGTTTTGTACGGTAAGAAGACCTTTGCTATTTTTGCTGACAAGCGCAGCGCCCTTTCGGTGATCACATACGCCATCTTCGGGCTGATGGCCAACCTCTTAACCTTTTACTACGCCATCCAGACCGGGAACGCCTCGATGGCGACGATTTTACAATACCTGGCGCCCCTCTTTATTGTGTTGGGCAGCGTGGTTAGGGGGCAACGGCCAATCCGCAGCGACGTTTTGGCCTTTGTGATTGCCCTGGTCGGGGTGGTCCTTTGCATCACCCGGGGTGACTTCGCCCACTTGGCGATTCCGCTGGTTTCGCTGTTGTGGGGGATCGGTTCCGGGATCACCGCCGCCTTTTACGTCGTCTTGCCGCGCAAGGCTAACGAAACGAACCCGCCGCTGGTGGTGTTAGGGTGGGGGACGATGATCGCCGGGATCTTATTTAACCTCTACCACCCGTTTTGGGTTAACCCGCCTCACGTCACCGTCACCCTGGTTGGTTCGGTGGCGACGGTCGTCTTGTTCGGGACGGCGATCCCGTTTGGCCTCTTGTTAGAAGCCATTCACTTCGCCCCGTCCGACGTTGTTTCGATCATGGACGCGGTGCAACCAATCGTGACGACGATCTTATCGGTGATCTTTTTCAGCCTCAACCTAAACTGGGTGGAAGCGCTCGGGATTGTCATCGTCATCATCGCCATTTACATCCTACAACGGGGACGCCAACGCTTGGCGTATCGGGAATAGGGTGGATGTTATTGGCCACGTTTTCCGTTTGACATTCGAATAGACAACAAGAGGCCTGGAGAAAGCTGCTTTCTCCAGGCCTCTTGTTTTGTATTCAGCTAGTGCTTTATTGCTTTATTGCGTTGGTGTCGTTGGCGTTGTCGTAGGGGTGGAACTAGCAGGAGTTGGCGTCGAAGCAGAGTTGCTTGAGGAACTCGAACTAGACGGGGTGGAACTAGAACTCGAACTAGAGCTGGAGCTCGAACTGGAACTGGAGCTTTCACTCGAGGAACTAGAAGAACTCGATCTTGAAGAACTAGAACTGGAACTCGTTGAACTAGAGGAGTTGGAACTAGAGCTCGAGGTGGAAGAGGTAACCGTCAGGGCCCACTTGGAGTCCTTGATTACCAACTGCCGGACCCCGTTAACTTGAACGGCTTCGACCGTGCTTGGCATCGTCCAATCGCTGGCGTGGTTTTCGGCGTCCAGGTACTGCATGACGTCCCGGTAGAGGTACTGAGCCGCCTTGGTGTACGAGGAGGAAATCGAGGTCTTGGCGTTGTCAAAACCAGTCCAAACCGCAATTGAGTAGTTCTTGGTGTAACCAGCCATCCAAGAGTCCATGACCCCGGAGTTGGTGTTGGAAGTTGTTCCGGTGGCTGCCGAGTATGCCGAGGTCGTCCCGGTCTTACCGGCTTGGTTAACCCCGGAGAGCTTGGCGGCCGTTCCGGAACCATCGGAAGAGTTGATGACCCCTTTGAGCATGTCGGTGATCATGTAAGCCGTCGCCTTATTCATCGCCGTTTTACCGCTCTTGTTGTAGTTGATGGTGTTGCCATCCTGAGTGGTAATGGAAGTGATGTAGTACGGCTTGTAGTAAGTTCCCCCGTTGGCAAAGGCGGCGTAAGAAGCGGCGATTTGCAGTGGGGAGACGTAGAGGCCGATCCCGTTAGCCAGGGTGTAGGCCGACTTTTGTGAGATCCCTAAGCCCTTTAAGAACTTAGTGGCCCGGGAAATCCCCACGGCTTGCAGGGTCCGGACGGCCGGCACGTTCCGTGATTCAACCAGGGCGGTCCGCATCGTCATCGTGCCCTTGTACTGGTTATCAAAGTCGTGCAAGACGGTGTTGGTGCCCGGGAAGGTGAACTTGGTGTCGGACAGGGCGTAGTAGGTTGGCCACTTCAGGTACTGGATGGCCGGCCCGTAGTCCATGATCGGCTTGGCCGTTGACCCGGAGGAACGGTCGGTTTGCACGGCCCGGTTAAGCCCGTACACCACGTCCCCGGTCTTGCGGCCCCCAAGCATGGCGACCACTTGACCGTTGTGCGGGTTGACGACGGCGACCCCGGTCTGCATCTTATCGCTTTGGAAGGGAACCGTGTTGTTAGCGGCGTTGTACAGTTCTTCTTGGGCCCCCAGGTCTAAGGAGGTGTGCACTTGCAAGCCGTCAGTGTTCGGGTTGTATCCCTTGGCTTCCAGCTGGGTCAGGACTTCCTTGACATAGGAGTCCACCACCTTTTCGTCAACGCTAGAATCGTTGGAACTGGTGTTACCGTGGGTGGAATCGAGCCCGTCGGTGACGCTTTCCTTCATGGCGGCGTTGGCCTGGGCCTGGGTAATGTACTTAGCCCGGACCATGGCGGCCAAGACCTCGTTGCGCCGCTGGGTGGCCGGCTTAGTGTCGGTGTTGGCCGGGTTGTAGTAGGTTGGTGACTGCGGAATCCCGGCTAACAGGGCCAGTTGGGAGAGGTCCAATTCCTTTAGGCTCTTACCGTAGTAGTACTGGGCGGCCGTCTTCATCCCGTAAACCCCGTTCCCCATGTAGACCTTATTGATGTAAAAGTCGAGGATCTGGTTTTTGGTGAAGTGGCGTTCCACGTTGATGGCCAGCCAGGCTTCTTGGGCCTTGCGCTTGAAGGTTTGGTCCGAAGCGGCCGTCGAAAAGACCGACAACTTGACTAACTGCTGGGTAATCGTGGACCCCCCTTGCATCCCGTTCGAACGGTGTAAGACGTTGTCGATCGCCGCTTCCACGATCCGGACCGGGTCCACCCCGTGGCCTTGGTAAAAGCGGCGGTCTTCGATGGCAACGACCCCGTGCTTTAAGAGGGTTGGAATCTCCGAGTTCGAGGCGTATTCACGCTTCTGGGCCCCCAACCGCGAGATGACCTTGTTGTTGGCATCGTAAATCGTGGTGGTGGTTTGACTCTTGAGGTCGTTTTCGGTGATCGTGGGGGCGCTGGAGGCGTAGTAGAAAAACAGGGCCGCCAGTGCCACGAAGGCGAGGACGAAGAGACTAAGGGCCCACAAGAAGATTCGTTTTAGAATCGAGCCCCGTCCCCGGCCGCCGCGATCCTTGTGGGGGCGTTGGCTTCGCCGAGAAACTTCTTCATTATTCATGATCTGCTCCTTTAGCTTGGTTTGCGGCGATCAGTTGGTCAAGAGCTGGCAGGTAATCCAGCACCGGGTTGAGCCCGGTCTTGACCCGAAAGCCGCGATCTTTAATGGTGGTTAAGGGGACTGACTTACGCCCGCCCCGTCCTTGCTGATCCCAAAATGCGATCAGGTCGGAGGCGGGGAGTAGGTAAGTTAGGTCAAGGGTGGTAAAACGGATGAAGGCAAAACAGACGCCCCCCTGGGCCAGGCACCGCCGAAAGTGGTCAACCTGGTGTTGGTGGAAGTTCTTGAGTGGAAAAGAAAGTTTCCCCCGGGTCTCCTTGGCGTCAAAATCGACGTAGTAACCCTGGTAGACACCGTTATAATCAGTGGTCGAGGGGCGCTTGAAGTAGGCCTCCTTGACCACGGCGGCACTGCGCTTGGGGTAGTCGACCTTCACCAGTTGGATCGGGGTCGGCTTTTTGTAGATCACCGCCTGCTCAGTGGCCAGGTAATAACGGTTAGCGTCGTTGATTTCTTTTTCCAGGGACATCCCCCGCTTGGCAAAACTCGAGGAGTGGGGCGCCACGATTGGCTGCCCCGCCCGACCAGCGTTTGGCGGTTGTTGCCCACTGGGGTATCTGATCGTCATCTCGATTTACCTCCTTAACTACACGTGTTACATTATACCAGAGAAAGCGGTCTAGCAATCTTTGTCAACTTAAAGATGGGGGAGTTTTTTTATGCAACGAATTTGGGTGAGTGGTTACCGGGCCTTTGAATTAGCCGTCTTTGACCCCAAAGACCCCAAGAAAACGGTCATTGAACGGGTGTTAAAAGAGTTTTTGACCCAGTGGCTGAACCAAAACGAGGAAGAAAGCTGGCTAATTACCGGCCCCCAGCTGGGGGTGGAACAGTGGTCGGCCGAAGCGGGGCTGTCCTTAAAGGAAGATTACCCCCGTTTAAAGGTCGCCATGATGTTGCCCTTCGCCGACTTTGCCAACCGGTGGAACGAGGCCAACCAGGCCCAGTTAGCCAGCTTAAAGGCGAACGTCGACTTTAGTGCCGAGGTCTCCCCCCAACCCTACCAGTCACCCGAGCAGCTACGGATGTACCAGCGCTTCATGTTTGAGCACTCCGACCGGCTCCTCTTGGTTTACGATCCCGACCAGGAAAACAACCCGGACCAAAAGAGCAAGCCCTACTGGTTATACCGCGCGGCCAAGCGCTACCAAGAGGACTTTCCCGACTACCAAGTCGACTTAATTGATATGCCAGCCTTGGAGGAGGCGGCCAACGAGTGGGCGGCCGAGCAAAACGAGGGGGAAATGACGGACTGATCATTAAGAAATGGTCAAGATGAAAAGTTACCCTTGAGTTTTAGACAGATTTTGGTAGAATAATAAAGTATTGACCAGTCATAACTTAGTGAGATGAGGTGTTGAGATTGGATAACATTAAATTCACTCCCCAAGACATTCTGCACAAGCAGTTTAAGGAGAAGAGTATCGGGAAGGGGTACGATGTCGATGACGTAGATTCCTTCTTAGACGATGTTATTAAGGATTACGATGCCTTCAACAAGGAAGTAACCCGGCTGCAAGACGAAAATGATCGTTTGAAGGCCAAGGTGGACGAATTAAACCGCCAAGTCGAAGTCGGTTCTTCCATTAGTTCCCGGTCGGCGGCGAGCCAACCGGTTTCGTCAGCTACCAACATGGATATCTTAAAGCGGCTGTCCAACCTGGAACGGCGCGTCTTTGGTTCTCAACTGGGTAACGACGAAAACGATTCTCACTTGCTATAATTGACCACAGGTTTTCGATGCAGGCTTTGGGTAATTGAGCACGGCAACGGTCGTGTTAGGAAGGTCCATGCTCGCACGGGCTGCGATGCCCGTAGTGTTTGTGCTCGCTGAAAAAATAAGGCGGGGCACCGGCTTGCCCGGTGACGGCGGAAAAACGGGCTACGGTTTTACTATGCCTCAGTATTCCTGAAAAGTGCCACAGTGACGAAGCGTTAAGGGAAACCTTAACGGTGGAACGCGGTAAACCCCTCAAGCGGTAAACCCAAACTACGGTAGGGGAGCTTTGGATAGCGAATTGAAGCGATTCCAGGGGAGCGCATCTTGCGCTGAGATAGATGATTACCACGGTTCGGTCTTGCCTGAGGACCGGACTTTGACAAAACATGGCCTACAGAAGTCTGCATCCAGGCACCCGGGATAAATCCCGGGTTTTTTTGTACATAGAAAAGAGGCGCTAACCTTCACCCTAGCTTAGCCCACGGCCTGCTTAACGGTTGGGTCGTACTCACTTACTATAGAAAGGCGGTAGCATCATGTCACAAATCGTCGCCGGGCTGGTCGCCCACGTTGACGCCGGGAAGACGACCCTATCCGAAGCCCTCTTGTACCACGCCGGGGTCACCCGTCAACTGGGCCGGGTCGATAAGGGGTCGGCCTTTTTGGACCCCGATCAATTAGAACAACAGCGGGGGATCACGATCTTCCCCCACCAGGCCGAGCTCAGCTTTGGTGACTTAAAACTCACCCTCCTAGATACGCCCGGGCACATCGATTTCTTGGCGGCCACCGAGCGGGTTTTAGCGGTGCTCGATTACGCCATCCTGGTGGTGTCCGCTCCCGCCGGGGTGCAAGCGACGACCCGGATCCTGTGGGACCTCCTGGACAAGTACCAGGTGCCGACCTTCGTTTTCGTCAATAAGATGGACGCCCCCGGGGTGGACCAGGCGGCGGTCTTAGCGCAGTTGCAAGACGAGTTAGACCCCGGTTGCCTGCCCTTTAAAGACCCCGCTGCCCAGTTCGAGGAGCTCGCCCTCCTGGATGAAGGGGTGATGGACGATTATCTGACGAACGGTGAAATCACTCCCGCCCAGCTCCGGAGCTTGATCAAAAACCGGCGCGCCTTCCCGGTTTACTTTGGCGCCGCCCTCAAGGACGAGGGAGTGGCGGACCTGATTAAGGGGTTAACGGAGTGGACTCAAACGCCCACCCCGACGCCCGATTTTGGCGCCCGGGTTTTTAAGGTTTCCCACGACGAGCGGGGCAACCGGCTCACCTGGCTGCGGGTGACCGGCGGCAACTTGCGGGCCAAAGCGGAGTTGCTGCCGGGGCAAAAGGCCGATCAGCTCCGGGTCTACAATGGCGCTAAGGCCACCGTGGTGCAGGAGGTCGGCCCAGGGCAGGTTTGTACGGTGGCGGGGCCCACTAGCACCGTGCTGGGCCAGGGAATCGGGGCGGTTGAAGAGCAGGCCCAGCCCCGCTTTCGGCCTGTCTTGACCTACGGGTTGGATCAACGGGGAGCGCCCTTTGACCAATATTTAGCCGCCCTCCGTCAATTGGAAGACGAGGAACCACTGTTGGGCGTCGTGGACGACCCGGCGACCCAGCGCCTTTACGTCCAGGTGATGGGGGAGGTCCAACTAGAAATCCTGACCCAGCGCTTAGAAGAGGAATTTGGCCTAACGGTGGGCTTTGACGAGGGGCGGATCCGCTACCAAGAAACCCTGACCACCCCGATAGAAGGGGTCGGCCACTTCGAACCCCTGCGCCATTACGCCGAGGTTCACCTCTTGCTTGAACCGGGAGCCCGTGGGAGTGGCTTGACCTTCGCCAGCCAGTGCCACGTCGACGTCTTATCAAACGCCTGGCAGGGCCAGATTTTGACCGCCCTCAAGCAAAGGGCCCACCGGGGGATCCTAGTCGGCGCCCCGCTAACCGACGTCAAGGTTACCTTGGTCGGTGGTAAGGGCAGCATCGTTCACACCGTCGGCGGCGACTTCCGCCAGGCGGCTTGGCGGGCCCTGCGCCAGGGGCTAATGGAAGCTGGCCGGGCGGGCAACCAACTGCTAGAACCCTGGTATAACTTTCAGTTACTGGTCCCCACCGAGGCAGTCGGCCACGCTTTGACGGACCTGCAACGCTTTGGCGGTGAAGTTAGCCAACCCCAAGCCGGGCCTGGCGACTTGGTGCGCTTGGAGGGGAGTGGCCCGGTCACTAAGTTGCGCGATTACGCGGCGACGGTGCGGGCCTACACCCACGGCCAGGGGCAATTAACCCTGACCCCGGCAGGTAGCCGACCGGTAGCGGACCCAACCCCACTGATCGAGGCTGCCAATTACGATCCGGTGGGCGACTTGGCTAACACGCCGGACTCGGTCTTTTGCGCCCACGGGGCTGGTTACCCGGTCGCCTGGGATCAGGTCCCCCAAACGATGCACGTGCCCTACCAGACGACGGCCCAGCCGCGGTAGTAGGGGTGGGCCCTCTTAATTTTCAGGCCGGGGAATAATAATCCAATTAGATTTTAATTAAAATGTTAATAATAAGGTTACTTGCGTGGCCCGGCTGGGGTGCTACAATGGGGAAAATGATAGAACGGGGGAAGACTATGACGGAATTAATGACGGAACAAACCGGGGGGCGGGTCACCGCTACCGAGCTGACGAAGCGGCACCTGCTGGTGGTGGGCCAGACCGGCAGTGGCAAGACAACCACCACCCTGGCCCTCTTGTCGCAGTTGCAACAAACCAGCCAGACGGCGATCATCCTGGACCCGACCGGCGAGTACGCCAAGCTCCCCAACACGATCACCTACCGGCTGGGGGTTAACGCCTACTTGGAGGCCGGGGCCTTAACGGCGCCGCAGTTATTGCGGGTGCTGGAACTGCCGGCGGACCCGTGGTTGGTGACCAAGCTCGAAGCCGCAATCACCGCGCTACGGATCCAAAAGAACCTGCTCGCCACCCCCGGCGTCTACCAAAAGCGGGGGCGCCTGGCGAGTGAGTTTGAAGACCAGGTGGCTAGGTTGGGGGAGTGGACCAGCGATTACGACCTCGGTTGCCTGGTCGATCAGGTGGTTGAAGAAACGGTGCACCCCTACCCAGACGAGCGGGCCGACTACCGGCTCCTCGGCCAGGAGTACGACCGGGCGGCGCTGAACGCCCACTGGGACCAGCTGTTGGCCCTGCGTGAGCGCCTTAACGCCCCGGCGATGCGAACCCTCTTTGGCACGGTTCCCACCCCCGGCGCCGTTCAAACCGAGCTCAACTTCGTCTTGAAAATGTTCATGACCCAGCGTAGCAACCACAAGACCCTGGTGCTCGACCTGGCGGCCCTCAAGCGGTACGGCCAGGGGCAAACGACGGTAATCTCGGTCCTCTTGGAGCGGCTGTTGGCCTTCCGGTTGGCTAAGCCGGGGCAGTTTGCGGTCAAGCTGGTGATTGACGAGGCTCACCGCTACTTGCCAAGCAACGGGGCGGCCCTAGCCCGTAACGGGATCTTCCAGGTCCTGCGCGAGGGGCGCAAACTGGGGTTATCCATGATCATGACCACCCAGTCACCGCTCGACTTACCGGCCGAGTTGCGCTCCCAGTTCCCCAACGTCTTGGTCCACCGCCTGACGACTCCGGAAGAGCAAACCGCCCTGGGCCTAGGAAGCAGCCAAGAGCAGCTGGCCACCGGACAGGTCCTGGTTTACCAAGACGGCCAGGAAGTTGCCGAAGGACAAGTTAACCTACCGGACTGGTGGGGAAAGGAGTAGACAATGGCATACATTCACGACCTACGCCAAAAGGTGGGCCACACCCCCCTGATCATGACTAGCGCTTCGGGCGCCCTGGTCGAAGACGGCCGGATCCTCTTGCAGGAGCGGGCCGATACGGGCGACTGGGGCTTTCCCGGCGGCTACATGGAGTACGGCGATACCTTCAAGCAAACCGTCGTGCGGGAGTTTTTAGAGGACGCTGGCATCGCCGTGACTCCGGTCAAGTTGCTGGCAATCCAAGACGACGACTTTTACACCTACCCGAACGGGGATGCGGTCCAACCGGTCAACGCTTTTTACCTAGTTGAAAGGGTGCACGACCGTCAACAAACGCCCAAACCAAGCGAAACTTTAACCACTAAGTTCTTCGCCCCCACCGAGGCGCCCCACTTTTTTAACCAACAGCACGCCAAAATGTGGCAACTGGTGGTAGCGACCCTGGCCCAATAGTGTGGTAAGATAAAAGGCAGACTGAAAAACGAGGTAATTAACGTGCAAAAATATCAACTGCTGGCGACCGCCGCGGCCGGCATCGAGGCCCTGGTCGGCAGGGAACTGCGGGACCTGGGTTACCAGGGACAAGTCGAAAACGGCCGGGTGCGCTTTGAGGGAACGATCGAAGACGTCATCAAGACCAACCTGTGGCTGCGCTGCGCCGACCGGATCAAAATCGTGGTCGGCGAGTTTGACGCCTACACCTTTGACGACCTGTTTGAAGGCACCAAGGCCCTGGCCTGGGAGGACCTGTTGCCCCTAGACGCCAACTTCCCGGTCGAGGGGCGGAGCCGCAACTCTAAGCTCCACAACGTCCCGTCCGCCCAGGCGATCGTCAAAAAGGCGATTGTCGAAAAGCTCTCCCAGGTTTACCACCGGCGGACCCGGTTGGCCGAAACCGGGAGCCGCTACCCCTTAGAAGTGGTCATCAATAAGGACCACGTGATGATCCTCCTGGACACGACCGGCAGCTCCCTGTTCAAGCGGGGCTACCGCAAGGCCAAGGGGGGCGCCCCACTTAAGGAAAACATGGCCGCCGCCCTGGTCATGTTGGCCCACTGGTTCCCGGACAACCCCTTCGTGGACCCGGTTTGCGGGTCGGGGACGATCCCGATTGAAGCGGCCCTGTTAGCCCACAACATTGCCCCGGGGCTCAACCGCGACTTTGCTTGCGAGAGCTGGGTTAACTTGGTGCCGGAGGGCTTATCGGATGCGGTGCGCGATGCCGCCGAAGACGCCGCCGATTACGACGTCGAATTGGACATCCACGGCTACGACATCGACCAAAACATGATCGACATCGCCAAGGAAAACGCCCGGGCGGCCGGTTTGAGCCAGGAAATCACCTTCAAGCAACTAGCCGTTAAGGACTGGCACACCGACCAAATTAACGGGGTCATCGTTGCCAACCCGCCGTACGGGGAGCGCTTGTCTGACCAGGAGTCGGTACGCGAGCTTTACCGTCAGATGGGGGAACTCTACCGGCCGCTGACCACCTGGTCTAAGTACATCTTGACCGCCGACCTGGAGTTTGAAAAGTTCTACGGGGCGCCGGCCACGAAGAAACGCAAGCTCTATAACGGGGCCTTGCGGACCGACCTGTTCCAGTACTGGGGTAAGAAGATTAGGTAGAGAGAAGTGAGTGCGACCCAACCTCCTCGGCAGGCCGTATGACTAAGGATAGGGCGCAGGTTAGCGCGCCAGCGGTGTTCTGCGACCAGACTTAGGCACTAGGCCTGTGGTTGGGAGCACGTTATCTGTGTAATCGTCAAAAAGAGATCTTTATAAACCAATAAAACCCGGTAATTCGCAACCAGTTTTGCGAGTTACCGGGTTTTAACACGGCACCAGGCCGATGATCATGATCACGAAGGCGGCCATGAAGAGCCAAATAACTGCCTTTTGGCGCCCAGTCATGGGTTCGACGTCGTTGGTTCGTTCGTCGATGTTAAAGGACTTCCAGTCTTCCTCGCGTTGGGCGTAGACGTAGGACTTGGTCGGGTCCTTTTGAATCTTAGTGGCGTAGCGCATGACAAAGGCAATCGCGATCACGTCGACGATTACGAAGAAGATGATCCGCGAGACCAGGCCGTCCCCCGGTGAGATCCCCAGCGTTTGGGAAGCCACCCCGGTGGCAAAGGGGTTAACCGTCGAGGCCATGTTACCGACCGAGGTGCCAACCAGGGCCAGGGCGACGGCGACGATTGAGTCAAAGCCACAGGCCATCATCACCGGGATCAAGAGCGGGTAAAAGGCGACCGTTTCTTCGGCCATCCCGTAGGTGGAACCACCGAGGGCGAAGAGGGTCATCAAAATCGGGATCAGGACCTTTTCGCGCCCCTTGTAGCGGTTGACGATTGACGAGATCCCGGCGTCCAGCGCCTTGGCCTTGTTGACGACGCCCAAAAAGCCCCCGATAACCAGGATGAAGAGCGAAACCGAGATCGCCCCGTCGGTGTTCTTGTCACCGACCATACCGTACACCGGCGACATCACGACGTCCCAGAGTCCCTGGGGGTTGGACTTGACGGTGTGGTAGGTGTTAGCGATCAAGTTCCCGCTGGAATCGGTCGAATACTTCCCGGCCGGAATGAACCAGCTTAAAACGGCAATGATAATGATGATAATAAACAAGATTGTGAAGGCGGACGGCATCTTAAAACGGTGTCGCTTCTTCTCCGGTTGTGCTTGCATTATCGCCACCTCCTTTATTCATGAATATGCTTACATGTCTAATTATACACAAACCAAGGAGGGGAACCAGGCGCCCCAAAAGCCCCCTTACCGAAGAATGAGGGGGCGCTGAGAGTCGATGGGAAATTGATGAGGAAAATTATATGGATGGTTAGTCTTTCAACAGCAGTCGCCCCTGCGTTTCAAAGAGCTTGGTGACCTGTAATAAGAGCCCCTCTTGCCCCTTGCCGGCGACCAACTGGATGCCGAGCGGCAATCCAGCTTTGGTGAGGTGGGTGGGCAAGCTAATCGCCGGCTCGCCGGTCAAGTTGGCCTGCTGGGTGAACGGGGAGCGGGTTAACGACGGTAACCACTGGTCGAAGATGAACCGTTGCTGGGCGGCGGGGGTGAGGGCGTCGATGTCTCTCATCTGGTCAAGCTGGGCTTCAGAGACCATCGTTTGATCAATGCGCGGCGCCGTCATGGCCGTCGTCGGTGTCAACACCAGCGGGTAGGCTTCGTGCAGGGTGGCCATCTGATAGCCAGCCTGGTCCCAGGCGGCCAGGGCGTTGCTGTAAGTCGCCGCCGAGATGTGACGACCGGTGCGGTACAGCGCCCAGGTCAGCGGTTCCATGTCGTCAACGGTGACGGCCCGGCCCAGGCTAGCTTCGACCTGGTCAAACATGGCCGCCGTTTCGCCTTCGTTCATTAAATAGTAGGAATCGATTAGGGCCCGCCCGTCCGTGGGCACCTCAATTTCCTCAACTTCAAAGCCGTTCTGTTCTAAGAAGGTGGCCGCTTGGTGAACGGCGGCCACGGCTTCCGGGTCCACCGGGGTGCCGACCGGCGATTCGGTGGTAAAGCCCACCCGCACCGGCTTGACCGTTTGCTTGAGTAGGTCGGCAAAGGACGGCTTTTGCAGGGGCACCTGGAAGACGGCGGCGGGTTGGAGGGCCTGTAAAACGTCGAGCAGGCGGGCGGTGTCCTCAACGTCTTTGGTGATCGCGAAGCTGCCGGCCGCCCCCTGCCAGGAGCGCCAGTCACTCGGCCCGGTGATTACCCGGCCCCGGGTCGGCTTGAGGCCAATCGTGCTGGTCCAAGAGGCCGGGATCCGGATGGAACCACCGCCGTCACTGGCCCCGGCGATCGGGACCATCTTGCTGGCGACGGCCGCCCCGGCCCCCCCGGAGGAGCCGCCGGGGTAGTAAGCCAGGTTCCAGGGGTTGTGGGCGTCACCGTACATTTTAGAATCGGTGATGTTTTTAAAGCCAAACTCCGGGTAGTTGGTTTGACCGAGGACGATGAAGCCGGCGTTGGTCAGTGCCCGGGCAAAGTTGCTACTCGATTGCGCCACCTGACCTTGAAACAAGCGGTTCCCGTTGGTGGCGGGCAGGCCCCGAAAGGTTTGGCCAAGCCCCTTTAACAAGAAGGGCACCCCTAAGAAGGGTTGGCCCCGATCGATAAGTTGATCCGCTTCATTTAGAGCTGCTTTTTCCCGCAACGAAATCACGGCGTTGAGCGCCGGGTTTTCTTCCTTAATCTTTGCCAAGCTAGCAGAGACCAGCTCCGTAGCGCTAACCTTGCCTTCCCGAACGGCCTGGGCCATCTCAGTCCCGCTCAGCGATAACAAATCAGTTGTCACAACAATCATCTCCCAATCATTTTTCCATAAGTATAGGAAAGAACCGGTGGGAAATCAAAACGGAAGAAAAACAAAAGATTGTTAAGGTGACCGATACCTTTTAAAGCGACAATGTGAATTAGGCGTGAAAAGATAAAGAAAGGAGGTGCGAAAATGCCGTTACAACGGCACTTGACGCGTATTAAGAATATAAATCTCGGTGGTCAATTTATAAAAATGGTAAGTTGACCAATTGTGAATTGCGGGAAAGGGGGAGGTGACGAGTGGCCAGGGGAGCAAAAGAAAAAGAAGCTTGATTTTAGATTGGTCTAACTAGCGTTAATGTTAAATAAACAAATGCCAGGCTAAGTTTATATAATTGGTATAGATGAAATTAGGGGATTAGAAAAATCGCTTAAGGAGTGAGCGTTAAGTTAATAAGTTGCTAAATCATCGATAACTTAAAGTGATTGGTTTGCGTGTTGTATACATAGGCTTATCAACGAACTTTTTTCGGAATGTTAACGAAAATATAACAACTGTTGCACACTTGAAGCGTTGATAAATAGGGCTTTTATCGCCTTTTATATGTAGTATATCGATAGATAACCGAAACTTGAAAGAATGGCTGTTCAACTATAAAATAATTTTTAATAGATAACTGTAAGGCTTGCTGTGCTCACAGGCCGTCTCCCGTGTAATTCATTTAGAGGATTGCATGAAGGCATCTAACAAGTGGAGCACGCAACTGCAACCACACGTTTATGGGTTACTGGGGGAGCTTTTCAGGGATCTAAGAAACTATTTTTAGGAGGAGTTAAGGCCTATGAGAAGGAACAAGTTTGGTAAGGGCTACGAAGAAAACGACCGGACAACCCACGTCAAGCTTTATAAGTCAGGTAAGAAGTGGGTTCAGTCTTTAATGTCCAAGATTGGACTGATCAGCTTCTCTGCCAAGGACGTTGAAGCCAACCTGGTAGAAAAAGACGAGGAGCACCAAAAGAAGGGGCGTGCCCTGATTGATGCCACCTTAATTACCGGGGCAGTGCTAGGTGGGGTCTCAGTTCTGGGTAACCAAAACGCGATGGCCGATACCAAGTCCGTTGATACAACCACGACGGACGCCTTGGCTACCACCAACGAAGCAACGCTGACTTCAGCAAGCACGAGCACGACGACGTCCACGAGCAACAGCGGGTCTGATTCAGCTTCAACGAGCACTAACTCAACTTCCGCCAGTCAATTATCATCAACCAGCGTTGCTAGTGCCGCCACTTCCGTAAGTGCCAGCACCTCGACTAGCACCGCTTCTTTGGTAAGCTCATTATCACTGAGCGAAAGTCAGCAAAGCGCTAGTGACAGTGCAACCCAATTGACAGCAACTAACGCCGCAGCAACTAACGTTATCAGCGCTAACCAACTAGCCAAATTTAAGACGCTGTTTTCACGTTATGGGGCAGTGCCTTTTGTGGCGACTAGTTGGTTCCCTGTCAATAAAACAGACAATTTAAATAGAGACTTTTTTGTCCTATGCCACGACTAAATTTTGAATTTGAGTTTGATACTCATCTTCAAGTTGCTTTGGTGATTTGAATCCACAGTGACTGTGAATTCTAACTGTGTTGTAAAACGTTTCAATGTACTGAAAAACCAGTCGTTTAGCTTCGGAGTATGAATGGATTTTAAACCGATTTATCCATTCACGCTTAATCAAGGCATGAAACGACTCAATGCAGTCATTATCCCAAGGATAAGCTTTCTTTGAATAGCTTAATGTCATGTTAGCTGTAACTTGATTGTAAGCTTCAGACGTAAACTGACTACCACGATCACTGTGCATGATTAATGGCTTGCTAATATGGCGACTGTGCTTAGTCTTTTCAATAAGTGGGATGACATTCGATACCTCCAAGGTTTCAGATAAGTCCCAACCAATGATCCGTCGGGAGTACAAGTCCATAATACTGGTTAAATAAACGAATCCGTCATGAACTGGAATATAAGTGGTGTCAATGCACCAAACGGCGTTTGGTCGCAATGGATTGAACTGCTCGTCTAAAATATTTATTAGCTGTTTATCAAACTTAGAATTGCGAGTGGTAGTCGTCCAAGGGGTTAGGTAAACGGCGTGAATGCCAAGTTCACGCATATACTTACCAACAGTTCGTTCAGCGATCTTATATCCTTTTGAGCGAAGTTCTTGGGTGATTTTCGCCGGCACCGTAAATACAAAGGCTTTTGAGCCAAATTGCTTTAATTTCACCTTGAATAAACTTCTTCCGAAGCTTTTGCGGTGATTGGTGATTATGACGCTTTTCTCGTTGATAGTAACCACTTCTTGAGATTCCAACATAATCACACATACCATTGATGGAAGGGTGGGATTCCAAAGCGTGCTGAACGTCAATTTCTTGGTATACCTTTTCGGTAGTTACTTGCTCAGAATCCCGATTGATTTTTTTAATACTTCGATCGCTCCTTCAGCGTCACGAAGTTGACGCTTTAGTCGTGCAATCTCCTTGTCCTTATCGCTGGCAAAATTACCGGAGCCACGGCCAAACTCCCCAGTCTCAGTAAACAGCTTAATCCATTTATGTAATGTACTAGCCCCAATACCTAGATTCTTACTTATTTCATTCATGGTCATGTGATCCTTGTTATCTAAGTAATACTGAACGGCCTGTTCCTTAAATTCCTTGTCATAACTGTGCTTCGTCATTATTTGATCCTCCAATTTACTTCCTTAATTATACTAAATCAGAGTCTCTATTTAACTTGTACACTTTTTATTCTAGGCCCAGTGTGAGGAGTTTGCCAAATAAGATTCCCGGGTTCGCCTAATTGTTCAGAGAAATGGTGGGGCGGCCGCAGCAAGAAACACGGGGATCTTAAACGCTAAGGGAGAATATCTTACCTTTGTTGACAGCGACGATTGTTTAGATGCTGACTACCTTCAAGTCCTTTATGATGCGATGGTTGAAAATGAAGCTGATATGTCGATGGTTAATTACAGATTATTTGAGCCCACGGAAAGAGGAGTTAAGTTTGTAAATTATATAACGGCAGATGACGTTGAAACGATGGTCTTAGATCCTCGAAAAGCGGTTAGTTTAGAGAGTGGCTGGCACCTGAATGGATCTGTCTTTATGATGATCTGGGGGAAGTTGTTCAAAAAAGAGTGCCTAGAGGGCTTTACTTTTCCTGAAGGGATGATGTATGAGGATGAAGCGGCAACCCACCGGATGATTTTACGATCTCACAAAGTAGCTTTTGTAAACGATCCTCACTATTCTTACCGTCTCCGAAGTGGAAGTGTTTCAAGAGACATTATTGATGATAAAAATCTACAGGATCTTGTTCGTGCTTACAAAATGAAGATTGCAGATTTTACCACGGCAGGGATCCCAACTAAAAATGTTTGGGGACGCTATTTAGCTGCAATTAAAGAAAAACTTGAACAAACCCGTGATCAAGGCCCCCAATTTCCAGGCTACCGCGAATGCCAAGAGGTGCTCCGTTTGGCGGACTTGAATCAATAACAAAGAAAATGCTTACAATTAAGTATTGAAAAAGCCTGGCGCCCCTCCTATCATGAAGGTATTTGACGAGAGGGGACGGACCCAAATTGAATACCTTACTAAACAACATCTCGATTCCCGGCTTTTTTGATGCTAAGCTAGCCTTTGATTCGCTGCCCACCATTTTGAGTGGCCTACCGATGTCGTTGTTTTTGCTGGTGGTCTGCTTTGCCTTGGCCAACGTGCTCGGGATTTTGATCATGTTAATGCGAACCTCTTCACACCGCTTCTTGTCCTGGCCGGCCCGCTTTTACATTTCCTTTTTGCGGGGGATCCCGATGCTGGTGATTTTATTTATCACCTACTTTGGCTTCAACATGGCGGCCCTGCCGGCGGCGATTTTATCCTTCACGATTGCGCCAGCCGCCTTTATCGCCGAGTACTACCGGTCCGCCTTCTTGGGGGTCGACGAGGGGCAATTTGAGGCTGCCCGTTCGCTGGGGTTGCCCTACCACAACATCATCTTAAACGTGATCTTGCCCCAGGCCTTCCGGATCGCCCTGCCGTCACTGGGCAACGTGATGCTCGACCTCTTTAAGGGTACTTCACTAGCGGCCATGATCACCGTGTCGGAAATGTTTATGGAGGCTAAGGTGGTGGCCGGGGCCGCCCAGGATTACATGTCGATTTACATCGTCGTCGCCGTGATTTACTGGCTGGTTTGTTGCCTCCTCTCCTTTGGTCAGAGCTTCTTAGAGGGGCACTTAGCCACCTGGTCGAAGGAAAAAGCTGGCTAGTAAATTATGTGCAAACTGACACAGTTGACCAGATTGTCATTGATTGAAAAAAGTACGAATTCGATTAACCCGTTATAAGCCCGGTTTGGCGCCTTTTGCGTCCCGGGCTTTTCTTATTTTTGATTATTTTGTGAATTCCGCCTTGTGAAACCGCTTTACCGGTGCTATCTTGTGATTAGCAATTATTTAAAGTAATCTACACGAGGTTAAAAAATGAACTCTAAGTTAAAGAAATTAATCGGTTTGAGTTTAGTTGCCCTGGTCGGGGTCGGCCTGACCGCCTGCGGTAAGAGCCAGGATCAAAAGGTTGCCGACCAAAAGACCTGGACGGTGGCCACGTCGGGAACCTTGTACCCAACTTCCTACCACGACCCCAAAACCAAGAAGTTGACCGGTTACGACATCGAGGTCATCCGCGCCGTTGCCAAGGGGCTCCACAAGAAGGTGGTCTTTAAGGAATACAACGTTGATGGTCAATTAACCGCCGTCAAGACCGGCAAGGCCCAAATGGCGGTTAACGACTTTGCCATCTCCCCGGAACGCAAAAACCAGTTCCTAATGTCTTCGCCGATCAAGCACAGCTTTAACTCGCTGTTGGTCCGTAAAGACGATCAATCCGGGATCCACTCCTGGGCCGACATCAAGGGGAAAAAGGCGGCTGGGGAAGCCGGGACTAACTACCAACGCCTGGCCCAACAATTAGGGGCGAAGTTGGTTAATTACGACAACGTCTCCAACGACGTCTACTTAAAGGGCGTCCAAAGTGGCAAGACCGACTTGATCATGAACGACTACTACCTGCAAAAGCTAGCCTTAGCCACCTACCCGAACTCCGGGCTGGAAATCGATCCGGACATGTACTTCGTGACCAACGAAGACGGTAAGGGTGAAGGGATTGTCATCAATAAAAAGGACAAGGCCCTCCAAAAGGAAGTTAACGAGGAGCTAGCCAAGTTAAAGAAGGACGGCACCCTGACCAAGTTGGCCAAGAAGTTCTACGGCGCCGACGTTACCAAGAAGCCAAACGTCAAGAACCTCAAGTACTTCAAGATCTCAAGCAAGTATAAGGGAGAATAGCGACCACGTTCTCCAGCAAATAACATCAGGGGTGGGAGAAAACGCACGGTTCTCTCAACCCCTTTTTTCGTTGAAAGAACAAGATTGATGTGATAACACGCTTAATAAAGCGGGGCGCCATGATTTTAACTTTCAAAAAGTTAGCTAAAATAGTTGCTTATCTTTAGTTAGTAGTGTAAAGTAAATGTATCAAAAAATGTAACAGCAAAAAGGAGATTGACACATGAAGGAAGAATTACTGAATTTAGCTAAGCAACGCCGCTCCATTTACGCCCTGGGCAAGCAGGTGGACCAAGACAACAACGAAATTGCCACTTTGATCAAGGAAACGATGAAGGCCGTACCGTCCGCCTTCAACTCCCAAACTACCCGCGCCGTGATTGCCTTTGGTGATGGTCACGACCAAGTGTGGGAAATCGTGCGTGCCGCCCTGCGGAAGGTAGTTGAAGATGACGATGCCTTTGCCAAGACGAGCGCTAAGATTGACTCCTTTAAGGCTGCTTACGGGACCGTGCTGTACTTTACCGACATGGACATCGTGCACAACTTAGAGGAACAATTCCCGTCCTACGCTGACAACTTCTACGACTGGTCCGAACAAGCCATCGGGAACGCCAACTTCGCCGTCTGGACGGCCCTGGCCGAAAACGGCCTTGGCGCTAGCCTCCAACACTACAACCCGCTGATCGACGACGCCATTCGCGAAGCCTTTGGCGTCCCAGCTTCCTGGCGTCTGCGGGCCGAAATGCCGTTCGGCTCGATCGAAGCCCCAGCTGGCGAAAAGGAATTCATGGACGACGCAGACCGCTTTAAGGTTGTCGACTAATCACAACAAAATTAGGCTCCCATTTCCCGGGAAATAGCTACGGGAAGGGGAGCCTTTTTTGGTGCGCTGACAAATTGTTAAAATACTTTTGAAAATCTACTGACATCCCTGGAGAATCCACCCGTGGCCGGGTGAATTTGGTATAATAGACCTGCTTAATGTTCCGTTTTCAACAAGCGCTGCAAAGCCTGGTTGGCCAAGGAATGGGCGCCGTGATTTTGACTCTCGGACACCCACTGGGTGACCACGGTTGGCAGGGCGTCGATCCGCTCAAGCAATTGATCCAGTTCGGGTTGGTAATGCTTGGCGTAGCCCTTACCGATTGCGTCGGCCAAGAGGCGGCTATCGGTGTAAAACATCACCACTTGGTCGTGACCGTAGTTGGCTAACAGGTCGTCAAAGGCGGCCGTGGCGGCGGCAAATTCACCGTGGTGGTTATCGGCCCGGTTCAGGGTGGCGGATTGCTGGCGCTGCTTGCCACCGGCGACAATTAGCCAGCCCAGCCCAGTGGGCCCCGGATTACCCTTGGTGGCGGCGTCGGAATATAATTTAATCATAAACTACCTCACATGAAAGAAGAGAAGACTTTGGAAGAACAAAAACGCTACTTTTACCAGCAGGACCCGACCACGGCGGTGATTTCGTGGTCATGGACCTTCATCATTTTAATCATCGGCGTGGTGATCTGGCTAGAAATTACCCACTTTCAGTGGATCACGGCGGCCTTTTTGGTGGCCTTTTTCGCGGTGGCGGCCCTGGCCGTTTTCCGCCGAACGATGACGGTCAAAAAAGACGAGATCGTCTTCAACCGGATCCTGCAAAAGGAGTACATGGTGGTGCCGCTTGACGAGATTCGCCAGCCCCGCTTTACCCGCCACACCCTGTCGATCACGGTTCGCGGCGAGGTGATGACCTTCACCTTTAGCCACCGCTCGATCACTTCGCTTAGGGCCATCTTAACCGATGCAACCGCCCAGGGGCAAATGGAAAGCGAGGAAGCTTAGTGGCTTACTATCTTTTGTTCATCGTTGCCTTAGTTGGTCTGGACCAGTTCGTTAAGTACTGGGTCAGCGCTAACATCGCCCTGGGGACCAGCCACGGCTTTATTCCCGGCCTAATGAATTTAACCAACCTGCACAACGACGGGGCGGCCTGGAGCATTTTAGAGGGGCAGCAGTGGTTCTTTTACCTGATTACCTTAGCGGCCGTAGTGGTGCTGGCTTACCTGATGAGGCAATGGCGCACCAACCGGTGGAAAATGATCGCCCTGTCCTTGATCATGGCCGGGGCGCTGGGGAACTTCATCGATCGGGTCCACCAGCATTACGTGGTTGACATGTTTGAACTACTACCGATCAACTTTCCGGTCTTTAACGTCGCCGATTCGTGCTTGACCGTCGGGGTGATCGCTTTAATCATCATCATTTTAAAGGAGGACTAACGTGGACCAAACAACGCAAACTTTAACCGTCACGGACGGGATGACCGGGCGGATCGACAAGGAATTAGGTCACCACTTTCCCCAGTTCTCCCGCTCCCAGCTCAAGCGCTGGATCGATGATGGCACCGTGACCGTTAACGGCCAAACCGTCAAAGCCAAGTACCAACTCCAAGCGGGGGATCGGGTGGTGATTAAACCGGAAACGCCGGTCGAAATTGACCTGGAGCCGGAAAACATCCCCCTCGACATTGTTTACGAAGACGATGACGTCCTCGTCGTCAATAAGCCCCAGGGGATGGTGGTGCACCCGGCCCCCGGCCACCCCAACCACACGCTGGTCAACGCCCTGATGTACTACGCCCCCTTGTCGTCGATCAACGGCGAGTTGCGGCCCGGCATCGTTCACCGGATTGATAAGGATACTTCCGGGCTCTTGATGGTTGCCAAGACCGACCGGGCTCACCGCAGCCTGACCGCCCAGCTCAAGGAAAAGAGTAACCTGCGCGAGTACGTTGCCCTGGTCCACGGGGTGATCAAGGAAAACGAGGGGACGATTGACGCCCCGCTGGCCCGCTCGCCCAAGGACCGTAAGAAGCAGGCGGTGGTGGTTGGCGGGCGCCACGCCGTTACCCACTTTCGGGTCCTCAAGCGCTACCAGCACTACACCCTGGTGGCCTGCCGGCTCGAAACCGGGCGGACCCACCAAATTCGGGTGCACATGAAATACATCAACCACCCACTGGCCGGCGACCCCCTGTACGGGCCCCGCAAGACCTTGCCGGGCCACGGTCAGTACCTGCACGCCCGCTTACTGGGCTTTGAGCACCCGGTCACGGGCGAGGAAATGGTTTTCACGGCCCCCTTGCCGGATTACTTTGAACAAATGTTAAGTTACTTAGATCGCACGGACGCATAGTAAAATGATGAGATGAGGGAGGGATCCTGATGGTAAAGCGGTATTTAATCCTGGAGGACGGGACGGTGTTTGAGGGAGAGGGGTTTGGCGCCCCGGCCGTTACCTTTGGCGAGGTGGTCTTTAACACCGCGATGACGGGGTACCAAGAAATCATCACCAACCCGATCTACCATAACCAGATCGTGATCTTCACCCAGCCCAACGTCGGCAATTCCCTGATCCACTCCAACGTCTATGAATCGATCGAACCGCCGATCAAGGGGGTGATCGTCCGCCACCTAGCTAACATAACCGCACAAAAGGGCCGTCACCGGATGACCTTAGATCAGTACCTCAATTTGATCAACGTGCCCGGGATCACCAACGTCGATACCCGGGCCTTGATCCGTAAGTTGCGCGAGATTGGGGGCGCCGTCCGGGGGTCGATCGTCCCAGTCCCCGACGCCCACGCCTTCGACCAACTGCACGCCACCGTGTTGACGAGCCAACAAGTGGCTCAGGTGGCCACCCCCAAGCCCTACCCCAACCCGGGGGTCGGCCGTTCCATCGTGGTGGTCGACTTTGGCCTTAAAAACGGGATCCTGCGCGAACTGTCGCGACGCAAGTGTAACATCACCGTGCTGCCCTACACGGCGACGGTCGATCAGATCATGCGGCTCGATCCGGACGGGGTCGTCTTGTCGTCTGGGCCGGGCGACCCGCACAGCTTGAAAAAATCGGTGCTCAAGATGATCCAAGAGCTCCAGGAACGGGTACCGCTGTTTGGAATTGGTCTGGGCCACGAACTATTTGCGATGGCCAACGGGGTTCAAGTGGACCGGGTACCGGTGGAAATTCACGGTATGAACCACCCGATCAAAGAAATCATCACCGACCACGTGGTCTACGCTAACCAGGGGGCCGGCTTTCAAATTCAGCGCGAGTCGGTCAATCGCGAGAACCTGTTTGTGACCTACGTGGACATGCTGACGGGGGCAGTCCAGGGCCTGCGCCACCGGCGTTATCCGGCCTTTTCGGTCCAGTTCTTCCCGGACGGGTCACCAGGCCCTGATGAAACCGACCCGCTCTTTGATGAATTCATGGAAATGACGCGGGGTACAGAGGAGGATTAAGATGACGGCAGTATTAATCATTGGTGCGGGGGCCGACGACTTACAACATGGTAGCGAGCTGGATCAAGCCACCGTGGAAGTCGCCAGTGCCCTCAAAAAGCACGGCTTAGAAACAATCCTCTTGAGCGACAACCCCTTTTCATACGCCCTCGATGACGACCGGGTGATTGACCACCCGGTGGTGGCGCCGTTAGGGGTTAAACAGGTGGTCGACTTGATCAACCGGTTTGAGCCGACCATGATCATCCCGACCCTGGGGAGTCGCCACTCCTTTGAGTTGGTGCAGGCGGTCAGCGAAACGGGGATTTTTCAGGAACGCGGGATCCATTACTGCGGGGTGCCCGAGGCAACGGTTCGCCAGGTCAACAACCCGGTCCTCTTATCCCAGACCCTCAAGCAGCTGGGGGCCTCAACCAAGCTGATCCGGACGGTGAGCGATTTTCAGGGCGCCGCCGATTTAGTCGCCCAGGTTGGTTACCCGGTGATCGTACGGGCGGCCCTACCTAAAAAGCAGGCGCCGCGCCGGATTGTCCACGACAGCCGGGAGTTGCAAAACGCCGTGGCCGCCGGGATCCAGGAGTCACGAGCGGGCCAAGTGATGGTCCAACAATCCCTGGCCGGCTTAAAGGAAATTGAGGTCCTGGTGATGCGCGATAGTTCGGGGACGATGATGAACCTGGCGATGGTGGAAAACCTGGACCCGATTGGGATTCACGCCGGCGATTCCGTCGCCGTGACCCCGGCCCAAACCTTGATGGACCGGGAAATCCAAGACATTCGCAACGTCGCCTTTGCGATCACCCGGCGCCTGCGCATCGTCGGGGTCAACCACGTTCAGTTTGCCCTCGACCAGGAGCATCAACGCTTTTACGTGATCAAAAACTCACCTTACTTCGACCGGATCGCTAGCTTTGTCGAGGTGGCGACCGGGTACCCGGTGGCGACCGTTTGCGGCCACCTGTACGCCGGCCAGTTGTTACGGAACATCAAGTTAGGGCCCAACTACTCGCGCCACTTGGCCCTGACCGAACCGGTGATGGACCGGACGGCGGTTCGCCTCCCGACCTTCCCGATTGAAAGCCTGCCGGGGCAGCGCTGGGAGTTGCAGACGGAAAAGCAGTCGGTTGGTTCGGTGATCGGGATCGGCCGTTCCTTTTTAGAGGCGATTATTAAGGGTGCCGCCGCTTATTACACACCGACCAACGAGCAAATCATCAAAGCAATTGCCACCTTCTCCGATGACCGCTTGGATGAGCGGCTAATTCACCCCCGGCCGCACCGTTTACTGACCCTGTTAGAAGCCCTCGCGCGCGGGTATTCCTCGGATGAATTGACCGAGTTGACCAAGATCGACCGCTACTACTTCGACCAGCTCAAGCGGGGGACCGACTTGGTCCGGCGCCTAAACGAAAACCAGGGTTCACTGGACATCCTTCGGGAGGCCAAGTACTGGGGGCTGTCCGACGACCAAATTGCCCAGTCCTGGGCGATCAGCCCGCAAAAGGTGGCGGACCTGCGCGAAGAAAACCAGCTCCACCGCGTTTATAAGGAGGTGGACCCCTCGGCGGGGGAATTTGATGAGCACCCCCACCGCTTTTACGCCACCTTTGAAACCGAAAACGAGAGCGACGCCACCGCCGGCCCCCGGGCCCTGATCGTTGGCGATGGGCCCCGCAAGCTGGGGAACAGTACCGCTAACGATTACGTGTTGGCGATGATTGCCCGCGAACTAAAGCACCACCAGTACCAGGTGGTTAGCCACTCTAATAACCCCAATTCGTTGTTAATGACCCAGTGGTTGAGCGACAAGGTTTACCTCGAGCCGATGACCGAAGAGGCGGTCGCTTCGGTCGCCCGGCTCGAGCGGCCTGACTACGCCTTCGTCCCCGCCGGTAAACAGGAGCTGGGGCGGGCAATTGAGCGGGTCAGCCCCACGACGAAGGTGGTGGTGATTGAAGCCACCCAGATCCCCAAAAACGTGGTTTCCTCAATCCCGACCCTCGAGTTTAACGGCCTCTTTGACGGCCAGGTAGTCTACCAACTGGGGGTTACCGGCGAACTGAAGGACCAGGGAGTTGGTAAGTATCAAACCCTGGCCAAGCGTTACCCGGCCCACTTAGAGTCGGACCTGGCCACCAAGGTGACGGCCACCAGTGAACGGGCGATTAGCCAACAGGAAACGCCCGGTTTGTATCAGGTCCTCTACCAAGTCGATGGGGACGCCGAGGGGGTCCACGAAGACGTCTCACCCCTGACGGCCCCAGACATCGCCTTTATGACCAAGGTCTTGGGAATGAACCTGACTGCCATTTGGGTCCGCTTAATGATTGGGCGCTTCTCCGGCCAGGCCTTGGTCAAGGCTAGTCACGAGGGAACCACCTACCACGACGCCATCTACCGGGCCCACTTCCCCTACGCCGATTACCACTTAACCAACCAAAAGTCGGCGCCGGCCACCGTGATCGGGGCGCAGATTGAACGCGCCAACAAAGGGAGTGAACAATAACCCTCTCGCACACATTACCAAACCAAAAGGGGTCGGGAAAAACTCTGTTTTTCCCGACCCCTTGTTGTATTCACGAGGGTTAGACAGAAAACGTGGTAAATAACCGCAGGTCTAGTGTCTAAGCAGGCCGAAGAACGGTGCGTTCCGCACCAACCGTTCGTCCTAGCTTAGTCATACGATCTGCCGAGAAGGTTATTTTCCACTCTCGTAGTAATGGTAAACCGGGACCGTGATGGGTTGTGGTGCCCGGTAGTTGTTGGCAAACAAGTCGTGAATTAGTGCCAGTGAACCGGAAGAAAAGGGGTGCACGGCGTCAAGCACCACCCAAGTCACGTCCGGAGACAGTGGTGGGGTCGTCAAAGAACCGGTGTAATTAAAGTAGCCCTGGTTGTTAGCAAAGAACTGGTTTAAGTAGGCGGCACCGGCCTGACCGTTAATGACGGGAGCGAAGTCAAAGCCGGCTTCACCATCGGCGGCCCTTATCCCCAGCATGGCTAAGACCAGGGTTTGCCCCTGGTCGTCTTGGTAGACAAAGTGGACCTCGGCGTCTTGCCGCTGGCCATCAAACAGGTGCTCGCTGTGGTCGTGGAAGTGGAGGCGCAAGAAGTGGTAATGGTGGTTCCCTAGCGTTAAAGTGCCAGCGCCGATAAACTGGTCCCCAGACGAACGGGGGTCGCGGGTCAGCGCCTGGTCGCCGACAAAGGAGACGGTTAAGGGCTGGTTGGCGAGGGGGCGTGGGGTAGTTTGCTCTAAAACGATGTCGATGGGTGACTGTTGGCTAGCGGGACCTTGCCACTGGTCCTGGGTCTGGTAATTGATGTATTCCATGAAAAGACACCTCCAAATAATTACCCTTATTATAACGGGTTGTACAACCGCTTTCTAGGAAATTGGGGAGGGCGAAAGAAAATTAACTGGCCAGTGGGTGGAAAACAACCTCTTTATGACACCCACTTTTTAATCAGGGCTTCTCGATGGTCATCAATATGATGAAAAATTATACGGGTGAAGGACAGTCAACCAACAAGCAGTGAAGCAAACAGAGGGGGGGTTAAGATGGAATACGCAACCTTAAGTAACGGAATGAAGATGCCCATGCTAGGAATGGGGGTCTTTCAAGTGCCGGAAGCAGAGTGCGAGCGCTTGGTGACGGAAGCCTTAGAAATGGGCTACCGACTGATCGACACCGCCCAGGCCTACGGAAACGAAGCCGCGGTCGGTCGTGCCATCCGCCAGAGTGGCCTAGCGCGCGAAGACGTCTTCGTCACTTCCAAGTTGAGCAGTATTATCAACGAAGGCCAGGCGGTGCAGGCAATCGAAGGGTCACTGGACAAACTGGATATCGACTACGTGGACCTCTTCTTGCTTCACGCCCCCTGGGGGATAGTTATGCGGCCTGGCGGGCCCTGGAGCGGGTCCTAGAAACGGGGCGCGTTAAGGCGATTGGGGTTTCCAACTTTAACGCCGGCGCCGTAGCCGACTTGACCGTCTTTAACCGAGTGATGCCGGTGCTAGACCAAATTGAAATTGACCCCTTCAACCAAAAGAAAACAGACGTTGCCTACCTACGTTCCCAGGGAATCGTCCCGGAGGCGTGGGGGCCGCTGGGGCAGGGGCGAGCCGACTTGTATACCAACCCGGTATTAAAGGGGCTTGCCGACCAGCATCAAAAGACGGTCGCCCAGGTCGTCTTGTGCTGGAACATTCAACGGGGAGTGGTGGTGATCCCCAAGACAACCCACCGGGAACGGATGGCCGAAAATCTGGCCGTCTTTGATTTCACCCTAACCAAAGAAGAGATGGCAGCAATTAGCCAACTCGATGAGGCCCCGGCCGACTTCATTTACGACCCCGATTACATTCAACAGACGGTGGCCGGGTTCGTCAAGAATTGGTCAAAATAAAATGATTAGCAATAGTGAACCGGTCGACATGCGAACAGCGACCTACCAACCGGCCAGGGAAGAAATGGCCCGGACTGGGGCGATCAACTACGAAATCAACCAAAGCTGGCTCCCGATGATGACGGACGTCCGCCTGCAAGAAAAGCTAACGGAAATGCTGAATGGTTTGGGTGCGGGCTCCTCAATCCTGCCGCCGCTACAAATTGACTTTGGCCGCCAGGTGACCCTGGCTAACAACGTCTTTATCAACCACAGCGTCATGATGAGCGCCGCGGGGGGGATTGAGATTGAAGAGGGGGTTCAGATCGCCCCACGAGCCAACTTGATCACCGTCAACCACGACCTAAAGGATAAGATGATCGTCATTTGCAAGCCCGTCCACATCAAGAAAAACGCTTGGATTGGGGCGGCCGCCACGATCCTACCGGGGGTGACGATTGGTGAAAACGCGGTTGTTGGGGCCGCTAGCTTTGTGACTAAGGATGTCCCGGATAATGCGGTGGTGGTTGGAAACCCGGCCAAGGTGATTCGCACGATTGAGATGTAAGCTTGGAGAGGTAAGTAAGGGGGAAAGAGCATGAATAAACGTGTGGTGGCCTTCATCGTGGGGGTGGTCGCCGTCTTAGCCGTGATTGTCCTTGGCAACCTAGCTCGTAGCGGTGCCACACCTTCCACCAACTCGAGCAACCAAGCAACCAGTTCCACCAAGAAGGTGGCGACCGGCAAAAGCCTGATTGTTTACTTTTCGCGGACCAAGGGGGTGTACGGCGGTGACGTCAAGGTCGGTCACACGGCGCAAGTCGCCCAGGACATTCAAAAATATACCGGCGCCGACATGTATGAAATTGTCCCCAAGGTGGATTATTCGTCAAACTACGAGCAGGTTACCAAACAGGCCCAAACAGAGATTGATGAAAACGCCCGGCCGGCGATTAAAAACCCGCTCCCGGACGTTAGCAAGTACGACACGATTTACATTGGGTCGCCAATTTGGTGGGGCCAGTACCCGATGATTATGTTCACCTTTTTTGATAAGGAAAACCTAAACGGCAAAACAATCATCCCCTTCACCACCCACGCCGGTTCAGGCCTAGCTAACACGGTTGAAACGTTAAAGCAAACCTACCCGAAGGCCACGGTCCTGGAGGGCTTGGCGGTCCGGGGGACGGATTCCAGTAAGGCGGCGCCCAAGGTTAACGCCTGGTTAGCAAGGCTGGGGGTGCAAAGGGCAAAATGAATAAACGACTTGTCAGGCCAACCTTAGTGTGGCTAATCATTTTGGTCATCCTCCCGCTGCCGTTGCTTTGGTTACTTAATGCCGGCTTAACCGACAGTTTCCACAACCTGCTGATTTATGATTTAGGACTACTCGCCTATACCTACTGGCTGACCATTGTGTACCTCTCAACGCGGCCTAAGTGGTTAGAACGGTGGCTGGGCCTGCCGAAGATGTACTTAGTCCACGGCCTCTTGGGGGTGTGCGCCCTTGCGTTGGCCCTGCTACACTCCCAGTTGTCCTTTAGCATGCAGCGGTGGGTCGTTTTAACCGGCTGGCTCGCCTTGTACTTAGCCATTGGTGGGGTCTTTTACGCCGCCTTTTTCTTGAGCGGGTGGCTGGTCGACTATTCGCCCCGGGCCGCGAAGCTTAAGAAACGGTTGCAACGCCCCTTCAACCACCGGGTCTCGCTGTGGCTGCACCGGCTCAACTTCGTGGCAATTGCGTTGATCTGGTTTCATGTTCACTTGATTCCCCGGCTCTACCAGCTGACGGGATTTATCATCTTCTTTGACTGCTACACCCTGGTCGCCGTGGCCGCTTATTGTTGGCAGCATTTCGTGGCGACCAACCTGGCGAAAAATAAGGGACGGGTGATTGGTAACCGTCCCCTTAGCCCGCGCGTGCAGGAGGTCACCGTCAAATTAAGCAGTCAAGCGTCCCCGTACCAAGCGGGGGCCGTGTACTTTCTCTCCTTTCGGGGGCGGGGAATCCCCGCGGAATGGCACCCCTTTTCGGTCGCTTCTGCTAGTCAAGCGGCGCCACCTGAGGTGAAGTTGGTAATCGACCGGGTGGGGGACTTTACCAAGCGGATCGGTCAAGTTCCCCCGGGTTGCCCGGTCGTTTTGCAGGGCCCCTTTGGTCGCTTCGAGCAAGAAATTGAGGCGACGGCCCCCCAAACGCCGCTCGTTTTGATTGCGATGGGAGTGGGGATCGCCCCGTTACGGAGCCTTATGCAACGCTACGTTGGTAAGCGTCCCATCACGTTATTATGGAGCGTTCACGCACCAACCGAGCGTTATTTTGAAGGTGAATTTAAGGATTTAGCGAAGCGAGAAGCCACCTTTGCTTACCACAGTCAGGTGGGGCGTTTAACCAAGGAGCGGCTCGCCACCTTATTAACAGAGTCCGAACGAGTAAGGGCCAAGGTCATCGTGGTGGGCTCGGCCCAAGGCGTCTTGGCCATTGAAGGCGCCCTCTCGGGGCTCGGTTTTAAAAAGAGGCAGTTTATTGATGAACGATTGACAATATAAAAGTTTGGGTGGTAAATAACCTCCTTGGCAGGCCGTATGACTAAGCTAGGGCGAACGGTTGGTGCGGAACGCACCGTTCTTCGCCCGTACTTAGACACTAGGCCTGCGGTTATTTACCACATTTTCTGTCCAACATTCGGGCAGACAGTAAGAGGCCGGGAAAACGGAGCTTTTCCCGGCCTCTTTCGTTAAATTCACTAGGTTTTAATTGGGCAGTCGCTTCGGCGTTACCGAGAGCGTCTTTTGGCCGCGGAAGGTCACGAAGCCGGGCTTGGCGCCGTTTGGTTTGTGGAGGCGCTTGACCGGCAGGTAGTCGACCGGCACGTTGTCCGAGTCGCGGCCCTTGGAGAAGTAGGCGGCCAACTGGGCGACTTCTAAGATTGTTTCGTCACTGGGCGCCGGGTTACGTAAGACGACGTGGGAACCCGGGATGTCCTTGACGTGGAACCAGAGGTCGTTTTTGTTGGCGAGTTTAAAGCTCAATCGGTCGTTTTGCAGGTTGTTTTTGCCGACCAGGACCTCGGAACCGTCACTGGTGTGGAAGATCTCGGGCTTAGCCGGTTGGACTTTGCGTTGTTTCTTTCCCTTTTGGCGCCGTACCCGCAAGTAGCCCTGTTGCTCAAGTTCCAAGCGAATTTCTTGGACGTCGGCCGGCGAGGCGATGTTGATCTGGCTGACGATGTTTTCAAAGTAGTTGATCTCTTCGTTAGCCAGGGCCAGTTGTTCCTGGTCGTAAGCGACACTGGCCTTGAGCTTGTTGTAGCGGGTGAAGTAGCGCTGGGCGTTTTTCGACGGCGACAGTTCCGGGGCCAGTTGGATCTGGAGCGGCCGGTTTTCGTCGTAGAAGTTGGGCAGTTCGATTTCGGTCATCCCGGCCTTGAGTTGCCCTAGGTAGGTGGTCAGCAGTTCACCGCGGATCCGGTAGTCGTCGGCACTTTCGGCGTCGGCCAGTTCCTGGTTTAACTTCTTGACCTTCCGCTTGTCCTTTTTAAGCTCGTTGTTAACGACCTTTAAGACCTGGCCGGCCAGTTCCTTGGTCCGGTCGTGTTCGGCCTTGGCGGCGTAGTAGCCGTCCAAAAGCTCGGACAGGGTGGCAAAGTGGGTGATGGTGAGCCCGGTCGGGTCGAGTGGCGGAAAGGCTTCAAAGCGCTGCTTGCCCCGTTGGTCTTCAATCAGGACTGGTTCGGGGTGTTCGAAGTGACGCAAGAAGCCCTCGTAAGCCGTCGGCAGGTTGTCAGCCGCCAGCAGTTCGGCCGCCAATTCCGCGGCGCTATCCTTGCCAAAGCCTTGGTATTGGTGCTGCAAAGCTTTGGCCAAACCAGCCTGGTCACCCTGGAACTGGCTAAAGAGCTTGGGGTAGTGTTGGTTAGGCAGGTAGGGGTTGGTGCGTTCTTGCTTGGGCGGCATCCGGAAGAGCGCCCCCGGCAAGAGGAGGCGGACCCGGTTTTGGTCGGAGCCGACGTGCTTAATCGTGTCGATGATCTTGCCGGTTTCCTGGTTGACCAAGGAAACGTTGCTGTGGCGGGCCATGATTTCGACGATTAACTTGAGGTGCTGGGTGTCACCGAGTTCGTCGCGGGTCGTGAAGGTAAACTCAACGATCCGGTCGTTATCGACTTGGCTGATTGAATCGATCAGCGCCCCTTCCAAGTACTTGCGCAGCGTCATGGTAAAGTTAGACGGCACCGCCGGGTTCTTGTAGGGAACGGCGGTGATTTGGAGCCGCGGGTAGGTGGGGTTCGCCGAGATCAAAAGTGGGTGATTCTTCCGGTTAGCACGGACCACCATTACCATTTCGGCCGGGTAGGGTTGGTTAATCCGGGCGATCCGGCCCCCGGTAAGTAGTTGACTAAGTTCGTGCACCATGGCGTGGGTGAAAAGACCGTCAAATGACATATAAAATTCCTCGCTTCCGAATCAAATTATTCTAATTTAATAGTATACCTTTCTCGTCCCCTAAATGCGAATTGGGGGGCCGCAATGATTGTATTTAGGGGGTATCTATGGTATTTTGATATTTACGGGATTGAACAGATCCCCCGCAATTATTCAATTAATTTTATTTACGACGATGGAGGACCCAACCATGAAAATTGCTGTTGTTACCGACAGCACCGCTTACCTCTCTGAAGAAGAGGTCAAGGCGAATAATATTTTTGTGGTGCCAATTCCCTTGATCATTGACGGGCAGAGTTACCGTGAGGGCGTTGACATCACCAACGATGAGTTTTACCAGCAACTGGCAACCTCAACCTCGTTTCCGTCAACCTCCCAGCCACCGCTGGGTGAGCTGATGGAGCTGTACCAATCCCTGGCCGACCAGGGCTACGACACGGTGATTTCCATTCACTTAACCAGCGCCATTTCGGGCTTAATGAATACGGTCACCCAGCTGGCCGAAGAGATGAAGGACACGATTCAAATTGTGCCCTTTGACTCCCACCTGACGATCCGGATGATGGGCTACCTAGCTCTAGAAGCCGCTAAGTTAGCTAAGCAGGGCGATGACTTAGACGACGTAATGAAGAAGCTCCGCGAGTACCGCGAAACCTTCAACAACGTCTTCGTGGTTGATGACTTACAAAACCTGGTCCGGGGTGGGCGCCTGTCCAACGCCTCGGCCTTTGTCGGGTCGATTTTAAAGATTAAGCCCCTCCTGACGATGCACACCGCCAACTACGCAATTGAGGCCTTTGAAAAGGTGCGCTCGATGAAAAAGGCGAAGTTACGTTGCGAACAGATCTTTGACCAAGACATCGCCAAGCTCGACTACCCGGTCCGGGCGATGGTCGTTCACGCCAACGCCAAGGAGGCCGGTCAAGAGTGGCTAGCTAAGTTGCAACAAGATCACCCCAACGTGTCCTTTGAGCTGAGCTACTTTGGCCCCGTCATCGGGACTCACCTTGGTCAGGGCGCCTTGGCCATCACCTGGATGCAAGATACACGAAAGAAGCCGTTAGCATGACCAATGAAGTCCGCGAATGGTTAATTTCTTTGGCCTGCCTAGTCGTGATGGTGATCGTCTCCCTTGTCCAATGGCGCTTCGCCCTCCCAATGGGGACGATTGGCATCATTGAAGTGGGAGGTGCCTTCGGTTTGGCGGCGATGATCGGCGTTGGCCTGTTCAAGGGCGGAATCGTCCTAGTCGCCGGTGCCTTGATCATGATGCTGACCGAAACGGCCGACTGGATTTTGGCCCTGACCCTGCTAGTGGTCGCCTTAGCCATTGCCGCCGTGGTTGGTTGGCGGATGCCCTTAGACATTCACATGAGCGCCAGCCAAGGGATTACCCTGGGTCTAATCGTCGGGTTGGTCTACTTACTGACCCGGCTGGTGTTGACGGTGCTGTACGCCTACTTGTTGACGGCCAACTGGACGGTCTCCTTTGGCTTCGGTAAGATCGCTTTGGCCCCCGTCCTCTTGGCAGCCCTGCTGTACGCGGCGATCGTCCCCCTGGCTGGCCTGGGGGTACGTCACTTCACCGAGCACTTGAGCTCGGGGGGGCCGACCAAGCCGACCGGGTCAGTGGAAATTAACCTTAGTGCAGATAAAGACAAGCAACAGAAGAAATAGGGAGCGTGCTCTAACTCTGTAGGGCCTAGGCCTAGGGTGGAGCACACATTACGTCAGTAGTGAAAAGACAAATTGGGGGCTGGGAAAACACGTTTTTCCCAGCCTCTTGCTGTATTCACGAATGTTAGACAGAAAATGTGGCAAATAACCGCAGGTCTAGTGTCCAAGCAGGCCGAAGAACGGTGCGTACCGCACCAACCGTTCATCCCAGCTTAGTCATACGACCTGCCGAGAAGGTTATTTCCCACCCACCTTTCAGATCGGAGGAGCAAAATGAAGATGATCATCTCACCGGCTAAGCAAATGGTTAGCGATGACGAACCACTGGTTAGCCCAACCCCCATCCGCTTTCCCGACCAGGTGACGGAGTTGATGGCGGATTTAAAGTCGCGCACCCCCGCCGAGTTACAAGAACTCTGGCGGTGCAGCGATAAGCTGGCCCGGGAAAACGTCGCCCGGGTGCAGGCCTTCGATTTAAAGCGGGTCGGGACCCCGGCTGTCTTTGCTTACGCGGGAATTCAATACCAATCACTAGGGGCGGGAGTGTTGACCGACCGGGGTTTGCAAAACCTTGGGCAACGCTTATACATCTTGTCCGGGCTGTACGGGCTCTTAGGGGCCTTCGACGGCATCTTGCCCTACCGACTAGAAATGGGGGCTAAGGGCGAAATTGCCGGTGCCAAGAACCTCTACCAATATTGGGGTGCCCGCCTTTACCAAGCACTCTTTGCGAGCGGTGACCTAGTGGTTAACCTGGCCTCAAAGGAATACAGCAAGGCGATCACCCCCTACCTCACCCCCGCTGACCGGTGGGTAACCGTTTTGTTTAAGCAAGAAAAAAACGGCCGCCTGGTTCAACAAGCGACCGCGGCTAAGAAGGCCCGGGGGTCGCTGGTCCGATACCTAGCCTTAGAAAACGAACCTACCTTAGCCACCATTAAGGCCTTCACGGTCGGCGGCTACCGCTACCGAGCGGACCTTTCGACGGAAGCGGAGTACGTCTTCGTCAAAGACTAGCGTTGGGCTTGCCACTCGGCATCAAACTCAGCCAAAAAGTCGATCATCACTTGCTGGCGGTGCGCAGCGATTTCTTTGGCGACCGGGGTGTTGAGCATCCCGGCTAACTTGAGAAGTTTTTCGTGGAAGTGGTTGATGATCGTTTCGTGGTCCAAGTTACGGTATTCGTCCTTAGTCAGGTTTTCCCGCGGGGGCATGGCCGGGTCGTAAATGACTTGGTGGTGCTTGCCGCCGTAATAAATTGCCCGGGTGATCCCGATCGCCCCGATGGCGTCGAGCCAGTCGGCGTCCTGAACGATTTGGCCGGCCAGGGGCAGGGCGGGACGGTTACCGTCTAAGGTGCTAGCAAAGGACATCTGGCTGATGATCGACATGATTAGTTCAACCTGGTCTGCTGTAAGGCCCAGCCCAGTCAAAAAGGTGGCGACCTCTTCTTTAGCGGCGTCGACGTTATCGACTAGCTTATCATCGATCGTGTCGTGTAAGTAGGCGGCCACCACCGGAACAAAGGGATCCTGATCCATTGCGGTGGCAATCCGGCGGGCCATCTTAACCACCCGGCTTAGGTGGTCAAAGCCGTGACCGCTCTTATCTTGCCCCAGTTTTTGTTTGGCAAACTTGGCGATTGCCATTAGTTGTGCTTGTGAGTCCATGAGAACCTCCTGAAAATTGATACTCTCACCTTAAGCCCTTGCGTGTGCGGACGCAAGGGCTTTCGTTTGGAAGCGGTGGGCAAAGGGCGGTAAGATAGATAAAACTAGAAAGGGTGATTTGAATGAGTAAAATTTTTGTCGCTGGAGCAACTGGCCGGGTTGGCCAAGAGGTCGTTAAACAACTAGCCGCTGCTGGTCAAGAAGTCTTAGCCGCTGGCCGCAAGCTCGATCGCTTACCAAAGGGGGAGTTGATTACCCCGGTCGCATTTGACTTTACCTGGCTTCCCGACCAAATGGCCAAGTTGCTGACCGGCGTGGACGCAATCGTCTTTACCGCCGGCTCGCGGGGGAAAAATCTTTTACAGGTTGACCTCAACGGGGCGGTGAAGTTAATGCAGGCCGCCAACTTAGCCGGGATCAAACGCTTCGTCATGCTCAGTTCGGCCTATTCAATGGACCAAGCGATGTGGGGGAAGGTAAAGACCTTGAGGGACATCACTGATTACAACATCGCCCGCTACTTTGCCGACAAGTGGCTGGTCGATGAATCAGGCTTAGATTACACCCTAGTTCAGGCTGGGATCTTAACGGAAGAACCGGGGACGGGGAAGATTGAACTTAACCCCGCCCAAAGTGACAGCAACGCAATCCCCGACGTGGCACATACCATTGTGGCCGCTCTGGCTGAACCGGCGACTGTCAAGAAAGTCTTCATCATTAAAAACGGTTCGACACCGATCGAAGAAGCCCTCAAGACTTGCTAGGCATGTAAGCGGCGCCAATCGTTTGGTTTGAATTTTCGGTAACAAATATGCTAATGTGGTAGACGTTATCTTAAAATTTAGAATGAAAGAAGGTTCCAGCATGCACTTGACGAAGGCAACGATGGACGACCTTGACCGGGTCATTGAAATTTTAAAGGACGGCCGCAACCAACTGGCCGAACGGGGAATTGACCAGTGGCAAGGCGACTACCCTAATCCCAAGCAAGTTGAAGAAGACATCAACAAGGGGGTTGCTTACCTAGTTCACTCCGACGATCACGAAACGGTGGGCGCCTTTTCAATCGTTCCGGCCCCGGATCCCGTGTACGATGCCATGGACGGGAAGTGGCAGCTCAACACGGACCAGTACCTGGTGATCCACCGGGTTGCCATCCACTCCGCTCACGCCGGCAAAGGCTACGCGTCCGGTTTGTTTAACAACGTGATTGACTACATCAAGCAAAACCGGCCAGACATCCTGTCGC
Source organism: Limosilactobacillus fermentum (assembly GCF_013394085.1). Lineage (NCBI taxonomy): Bacteria > Bacillati > Bacillota > Bacilli > Lactobacillales > Lactobacillaceae > Limosilactobacillus > Limosilactobacillus fermentum. Next base: position 1,229,812 of record NZ_CP040910.1, on the reverse strand, counting down.
TGCGGATCGACACCCACGAAGACAACGTGCCGATGCAGCACCTGATTGAAAAGAACGGCTTTACCCGGGTGGGAACCTTATTTGGGGTTTACCGGCCGGAAGAAAATTCCTACGTCTACGAATTATTAACCCAAGGGTAGGCACAGTGACCTTAGTACTACAATCCAAAAGGTGGGTGGGAAATAACCTCCTCGGCAGGTCGTATGACTAAGCTAGGACGAACGGTTGGTGCGGCACGCACCGTTCTTCGGCCTGCTTAGACACTAGGCCTGCGGTTATTTGCCACATTTTCTGTCTAATATTTGTGAATACAGCAGGAGGCTGGGAGAAAACACGGTTTTCTCCCAGCCTCCTTTTTTGCATTCGGATCGTTAGCTAACGGTGACCCCCGTTGGATGGGGGGTTAAGGGAACCAGCCGTCCCGGCAAGCCCGCCTGGGTAATGGCGGCCTGAAAGGCGGGGAAGTCGGCTTCTTTGAGCAGGGTCATCACGGTCGGCCCGGCCCCGCTGAGGTAGGTAGCCAGGGCCCCACACCGGTGGCCGAGCTCCCGCAGTTGGGTTAGCTCGGGGACCAGGTGGGCCCGGGCTTGCTCGTGGAAGCGATCCTGTTCGATCAGTTGCCCGACCAGTTGGTAGTCACCGGTAAATAGGGCCGCGACGAGGGTGTTGGCCGTGGCACTGGCCGCCACCGCCTCCTTGAAGGGGAGGGTCGTTGGTAGGGCGGCCCGGGCCTCCTTGGTCTTAACGTTATAGGCGGGAATGTAGGCGGCAAATAAATAGGGCGGTAGGGGTGCTTTGACGGCTGCAAACCCACCGTTAACTTCAGTGCCGATCACCAATCCGCCCAAGATGGTGGGGGCGACGTTGTCGGGGTGCCCCTCCAGTTGGCAGGCGAAGGCCACCTTTTGTTCGTTTGACAGGTGCAACGCCCCTAGTTGGTTGGCCAACTCGATCCCGGCGACGATCGCACTGGAACTGGAACCCAGGCCGTGGGCCACCGGGATGTCACTTTGCACGGCGAGGTGGTGTGGTGTGAGGTCGGGTACAAGCTGACGGGCGGTTTGAACGATCAGGTTACTCTCGTCGTGGGGCAAGTCGGCCAGTTGGTGGTCGACTTGCCAGCTAGTGGCCGGCCCGAGGACGTCGACGGTTAAAAGAAGCGACAGGGCGACGCCGATTGAATCAAACCCAGGGCCTAAGTTAGCACTGGATGCGGGAACAATAATCTGCATGGCCGCCTCCTAATCTAAAACCTTGTAGGCCGCCTGTAAGGACAGGGTTGGTGACTGGTCAAGCAGTTCCTTAAGTTGGGCCAGTTGGGCCTGGTTAATGGCGTGGGTGATCACGACCACGTGGGCGTGCCCCTGGTGGGCGGCGGTTTGCACCAGCTGCTGGAAGCTAGCGCCCACCTGGGTCATCAAGCCGGCTAGCTGCTGCATTTGCCCCGGCACGTCCGGCATCTTCAAGGACAGGTAGTAAGGGAAACTAACCGCCTTGGGGTCGGCGGGGCCTAACTCCTGGGCGAAGTTATTAAAGGAGTTCCCAGTCGTCTTTAACACCAGGTTTTTGGTGGTGGAGGTAATGTCGCTCAAGACGCTGTTAGCGGTGGGTAAGCCCCCGGCACCGGGCCCGTAAAAGAGGGTGTCGCCGACCGCTTGGCCCGTCACCATCACGGCGTTGTTTTCGTTGTTAATTGAAGCCAGTGGGTGGGACTGGTTGACCAAAGTGGGCGCCACCTCGACGAAGAGACCGTGGTTGACCACCTTGGCTAACCCAACCAGCTTGACAACGTAGCCGAGCTTTGATGCTTGGGCGACGTCTTCTTTGGTCAATTGATCGATCCCAACGATTTCTAACTCATCGACGGCGACCTCGGTCCCGAAGGCAAAGTGGCTCAAGATGACCATCTTAAAGGCGGCGTCCTTTCCCTTAACGTCGTTGGTCGGGTCAGCCTCGGCAAAGCCGAGCTCCTGGGCCTGTTTGAGGGCAGTATCGTAATCGAGCCCCTGCTTAGCCATTTGGGTGAGGATGTAGTTGGTCGTCCCGTTGACGATCCCCTTGACCTCCAAGATCTGGTCGGCCGAAAAACTATTGGCAATCGTGCGCAGGATTGGGATCCCCCCGGCCACGCTGGCCTCATACATTAGGTCGCAGTGGTTATCGTGAGCCAACTGGGCCAAGCGGGGACCAACGGCGGCGATTAAATCCTTGTTGGCGGTAACGACGTGCTTGTGCTGTTTTAAAAGGGCGGTGATGTATTCTTCAGCCGGGTGCAACCCGCCCAGTAATTCAACGGCGATGTCGATTTCCTCGTCATTTAAGATCTCGGCGAAGTCGGTCGTTAAGGTAACCGAGTCGGCCACGGCCTCGTGCTTGGCCGGATTACGGACCAGCGCCGTTTTCACGGTGATCCGCTGTCCGGTGACGTTCGTAATTTTATCCCCGTTTTCTTGAATCATTTTTAACACTCCGGACCCGACCGTGCCGAGCCCCAGTAAGCCAACTTTGATTTCTCTCATTAACTCCACCTCTCTTTAATCTTTTTTTCATTTTAGTGATTGTAACACGGGCGTAAATTAGGCTACAATAGAAAAAATTTATGAGATCATTTTTTATACGGGAGGGAGATCACATGCAATACCGAAGCACCCGCGACCAAGCGGCTAAGCAAATGACGGCGCCCGAGGCGATTTTACAGGGGTTAGCCCCGGACGGGGGCCTCTTTGTGCCCCAGTCGTTTCCCCAACCAGACTACGACCTGGGGGCCCTCGTTAACGCCCCCTATCAAGAGGTCGCCACCACCATTTGGGGCTGGTTTTTTGACGACTTTTCGCTGGCGAGCCGTCAAGCAATTGTCCGGGGGGCCTATGGTGAGCAGTGGGATGATTCCCAGATTGCACCCCTAAGCGAGCGGGTGGCGGGGAATTATTACTTAGAACTCTTCCACGGCCCAACGCTGGCTTTTAAGGACGTTGCCTTACAAGCCCTTCCCCGGTTGATGAAGGAGGCGGTCACGGTGACCGGTGATGATAAACAAATCATCATTTTGACGGCCACTTCCGGTGACACTGGCTCGGCGGCGATGCGGGGCTTTAGTGACGTTACCGGGACCCAAGTAGTTGTTTTTTACCCGGACGGTGGGGTGAGCCCAGTCCAACTGCGTCAAATGCTAGCGATGAAGGGGGATAACCTGGCGGCCGTAGCGGTGGCCGGCAATTTCGATGACGCCCAAACCGAGGTTAAAAAGATCTTTAACGACCAAGAATTTGCCGCTCGGTTAGCCCAGGCGGGCGACCGCTTTTCGTCGGCGAACTCGATGAACATTGGCCGGCTGATTCCCCAGCTTACTTATTACTTCACCGCTTATGGCCAGTTGGTCAAGCGCGGGGAAGTTGAACTCGGCGCCCCGGTTAACTTTGCCGTGCCAACCGGGAACTTTGGGGATATCCTCGCCGGTTACTACGCTAAAAAATTAGGGCTGCCGATCAACAAGCTCCTGTGCGCCTCCAACCAAAACCGGGTCCTGACCGACTTTTTTGCGACCGGCCACTATGACCGGCGCCGCCCCTTCCACCTCACCACGGCCCCGGCAATGGACATCCTAGTTTCCAGTAACTTAGAGCGCCTCTTGTTTGACCTGTATGACCAAGAGGCAGGGGCGGTGGCTTCCTTAATGAAGGAATTGAACCAAACGGGCGAATATCAAGTTACCGACGAAGTTTTAAAGCGTCTGCACCAAGACTTTGTCGCTGATTGGGCCAGTGAAGAAGAAATTAGCGAAGAGATTCGACGGATCTATTTGGCAGCTGACTACGTCATTGACCCCCACACGGCCGTGGGTTCGGTGGTGGCGCACCGATATAAAGAACGGACGGGGGATAACACCCCGATGGTGGTGGTCGCCACCGCTAGCCCCTACAAGTTTGCCGAAACGGTCTACCCGGCGGTAACGGGAAAGGAAACGGCGGCGCGCGGGCTGCAAGCAATTCAAGGGCTCAACGAATTCTTAGGTGAGGAGTTAAGCCCGGGGGTCAAGGCCCTGTTTGAAGGGGACCAACGCTCAGAACAGCGGGTGGAACCAAGTGAGATGGCCCAACTAATTGAAAAACGGCTCGGCTTAACGAGTGAGCAAAAGGAATGATTGCTTAATGGAAGAACAAGTTTCAAGTAGGCGGCACGAATGGCAGATTGCCCTAACGGCTTCGGCCCCGGTGATGCTCGGTTACATCGTCTTAGGATTGGGGTATGGTCTCTACACCCACAGCCTCGGCTTTTCCTGGTGGGTACCAACCCTGATGGCGCTAACGATTTACGGTGGCTCGGTCGAATTTGTGATCGCCAACATGTTAACCCAGGCCTTTAACCCCCTGACCGTCCTGGTGATTACCCTGGTGGTGGGCTTTCGCCAGTTTTTCTACTCAATTGCCATGTTGGGTAAGTACAAGGGGCACGGTTTCCAAAAGTTCTTTCAGATTTTTTCTTTAACCGATGAGACCTTTGTCGTTAACTACCAGCTTCGGTTGGGTGATGACGTGGATCACCAACGGGTGTATACGATGGTGGCGGCACTCGATTACTTTTACTGGGTGTTTGGTACCTGGTTAGGTGGCACCCTGGGGAGCATTTTGGCCATCCAAATTAAGGGCCTCGACTTTGCCATGACCGCCCTCTTTTTGGTCCTCGCTCTCGACCAGATCCTCAAAGAAAAGAGCCACGTTAGCTCGGTGTCGGGTCTCGGGATGCTTAACGCTGGTGGGGTCAACTTACTTTCTCTTGGTGACCCTGCTACTATTAGTCGTTGAATTCACTATTTTGTACCGGCGGAGGACGATGAAATGAGTTTAGTTCAGCAATTGTTAACAATCGCGTTCGCCGCTAGTGCTAACTTCTTGACTAGGGTGGTGCCCTTTCGCCTCTTTCAACGGGGCAATCAAACGCCACGCTATATCCAAGGACTAGGGGAGTTTTTACCCGGCGCCATTATGGTAATGCTGGTGGTTTACTGCCTACGTAACGTTACTTGGTTGTCTGGCAACCATGGTTGGCCGGATTTGATTGCTTGCACGATTACGATTTTAGTCCACCTGAAGTGGCGGTCCCTGTTTGCTTCAATGATTATCGGCACCACCGCCTACATTCTAATGGTCAACTTTGTCTTTTAGACGACAAGGTGGGTGGGAAATAACCTCCTTGGCAGGTCGTATGTAAGATTGGACGAACAGTTGGTGCGGAACGCACCGTTCTTCGGCCTGCTTAGACACTAGACCTGCGGTTATTTTCCACATTTTCTGTCTAATATTCGTGAATACAGCAAGAGGCTGGGAGAAAACACGGTTTTCTCTCAGCCTCTTTTTTACGTTTTCTGATTAAGCTAAGGCAATCGACCACCACAGCCACACCTTTAAGACTGGCCGTAGGGGTGCGCACCTATTAATGAACAAGACTAGTCGCCCCAAACCTCTTTGGCAATGTTAAAAGCGGACCAAGCGTTTGGCCAACCAACGTAAAAGGCGAGTTGGGTAATCATTTCGGCGATCTCTTCTTTAGTAATACCGTTGGCCTTGGCCGTTTGCATGTGGTAGGGGAGCTGTTCAAAGGCCCCCTTGGTGATCAAGGCGGTGACCGTTAGAAAGGACCGGTCCCGCAAGGAAAGTTCCTTTTCCCGGGCCCAAACCTGCCCGAATAAGACATCATCGTTTAATTCCGCGAATTTCGGGGCGAATTCCCCCAGCTGGTCGCGGCCAGCGGTTTGCTTTTTAGCCATTTAAATCATCCTTTCTCCAGATCGTTAATACCATTATAAAGAAGCCAATTTGAAAAGTTAAATACCTTCTTAGAGGGATAGTTAATACCCAAAGTGCATTATTGATTCTTAGCAATGGTTGATTATTAGCAATTAATTGGACAATTTTCACTCAAATCAATAGTTAAAAAACAGTGAGTTTTAGTAAAAATTTTTAAACGATTTCACAGATGGGGATTAAAGCCTAATGTAACGGCTTTCTCGATCGCTCGCTCAACGATGAACAATGTTTACGATAAATGAAAAGCGTGTATAATAGGCAATGTAAGCGGTAACTTAATTATCCTTTTTACTTTAAGGAGGGCACTATAATGAAAAAGTTAGACTTTGAAAGCCTTAAGCACAACCCTGAGTACGAGGTTCTTCAGGTCCTCGGTACTGATGGCAAGGTTGTCAATGAGGACTTAATGCCAGACCTAACCGATGATCAATTGGTAGATCTGTTTAAGCAAATGATTTGGTCCCGATTAGTTGGTGACCAAACTGCTAAGCTTAGCCGTCAAGGCCGGTTAGGTTTCTTCGCCCCAACTGCCGGGGAAGAAGCCAGCCAAATGGGTTCCAACTTCGCGATGACCAAGGACGACTTCCTCTTGGGTGCATATCGTGACGTCCCACAATTGATCAAGCACGGTCTGTCCTTAGCTAAGGGCTTCATGTGGTCTAAGGGTCACTACAACGCTAACGACTACCCAGAAGAATTGAACGCTTTGCCACCACAAATCATCATTGGTGCTCAATACGCTCAAACTGCTGGGGTTGCCCTTGGGATCAAGCTCAACGGCGACAAGAAGGTTGCCTACACCTACACTGGTGACGGTGGTACTTCGCAGGGTGACTTCTACGAAGGGATTAACTTCGCAGGGGCTTACCAAGCACCGGCTGTCTTCTTTGTTCAAAACAACGGTTACGCTATCTCCGTTCCACGGAAGCTGCAAACCGCTGCTCCAACCCTGGCTCAAAAGGGTGTGGCTGCCGGAATTCCTTCCATCGTAGTTGACGGGATGGACGCCCTGGCGGTTTATGCTGCTGCTAAGCAAGCACGTGACTACGCCGTTGAAGGTAATGGTCCAGTGATCATCGAAACGCTGACTTACCGTTACGGACCACACACCCTTTCTGGTGACGACCCAACCCGTTACCGGACCAAGGAAGAAGAAGACGAATGGCACGCAAAGGACCCACTGGTTCGGATGCGTAAGTTCCTGACTGACAAGGGTCTTTGGGACGACGCCAAGGAAGAAGCCTACAACGCTGAAGTGGCTAAGGAAATCGACGACGCTATCAAGGAAGTTGAAAGCCAACCAGCTCAAAAGGCATCTGACTTCTTGAAGTTCGAATTTGTCGACACTCCAGGTGCTATTCAACGTGAAATCGATGAGTACAAAGAAAAGGAGGCCAAATAATCATGGCTAAGATTACGATGATTAAGGCGGTCACGGACGCCCTCGATGAAGAATTAGCTCGTGACGAAAAAGTTCTTGTCTTTGGTGAAGACGTTGGTAACAACGGTGGGGTTTTCCGTGCCACTGAAGGCCTCCAAGCTAAGTACGGCGACAAGCGTGTCTTCGATACTCCATTAGCTGAATCCGGGATCATCGGTTTAGCTAACGGGCTTGCCACCCAAGGTTGGCGCCCAGTTCCAGAAATCCAATTCATGGGCTTCATCATGGAAGCCTTTGACGAAATTGCTGGTCAAATGGCTCGTCAACGCTTCCGTCACGCAGGTTCTCGTAAGGCTCCGATCACCATCCGTTCACCATTTGGTGGTGGTGTTCACGCCATCGAACTGCACTCCGACAACCTGGAAGGGTTAGTGGCCCAAGTTCCTGGTCTGCGGGTAGTTATTCCTTCTGACCCGTACGACGCTAAGGGGCTCCTTGCTTCCTCCATTCGTTCCGATGACCCAGTCTTCTTCCTGGAACACATGCGGGTTTACCGTTCCTTCCGTCAAGAAGTTCCGGACGAATCATACACTGTTCCGTTGGACAAGGCTGCCGTTAAGCGTGAAGGTTCTGACGTTACCATCATTTCCTACGGTTACATGGTTCGCGAAAGCTTAAACGCCGCTGAAGACCTGGCTAAGGAAGGCATCAACGCCGAAGTTCTTGACCTTCGTACTGTTTCCCCACTTGACGAAGAAACGATCTTAAACGAAGTTAAGAAGACCGGTCGTGTGGTTCTGGTTCAAGAAGCACAAAAGCAAGCTGGTGTAATGGGCTCCGTTGCTGCCTTGATTGCAGAAGACGCAATCCTTTCCCTGGAAGCACCGATTGCCCGTGTTTCCGCACCGGATACCCCTTACCCATGCAGTGACGCCGAAGGTGCTTGGCTTCCAAACAAGGACGACATCATCGCCGCTGTTAAGAAGACCGTTAATTTCTAGTGAGGTGGATCTGAAATGAGTAAATACCAATTCAAGTTACCAGAACTTGGTGAAGGGATGGTCGAAGGGACTGTCGGCGAGTGGCACGTTAAGGAAGGTGACCACATCGCAAAGGATGCTGACCTGGTTAACATCGAAAACGACAAGTCCTCAGAAGATCTTCCGTCACCGGTTGATGGTACGATTACGAAGATTTTAGTTCAAGAAGACGAAACAGCAGAACTCGGTGACCCACTGGTTGAAATCGAAGTTGCCGACGGTGAAGGTAACGTTGAAGACGACGGTGCCGCTGAAGCTCCGGCCGCTGAAGAAGCACCTGCTGCAACGCCTGCTCCGGCCGCTCCAGCCGCTGCGGGTGCTGCTCCTGCTGAAGCAGACCACTCCGTTCCGGTTCTGGCGATGCCAGCCGTTCTTAAGTACGCTCGTGAAAAGGGCGTTGACTTACACCAAGTTACGGGGACTGGCCGTCACGGTCAAATCTTGAAGGCTGACGTTGACGCCTTCAACGGCGCTGCTCCGGCTGCTACTGAAGCCCCAGCCGCTACCGAAGCTCCGGCACCAGCACCAGTTGCTGCTGCCCCAGCTCCGGCTGCCGCAGAAGGTTGGCCAGAACATGCTGAAAAGATGAGCAAAATTCGCAAGGCCACTGCTAAGGAAATGACGACTGCTAAGGACCAAATCCCAATGATCACTGTCTTTGACGACGTGGTTGTTGACAAGCTTTGGGACCACCGCAAGAAGTTCAAGCAACTGGCTGCTGACCGCGGGACTCACCTGACCTTCATGGCTTACATGACCAAGGCTTTAGCAGTGATTATGCGCGAATTCCCTGTCTTCAACTCCAAGGTTGACATGGAAAACAAGCAAATTAACTACCGTGACTACATTAACGTTGGGATCGCCACTGACACCGACAACGGTCTCTTTGTTCCGAACGTTAAGCACGCTGACCGTTTGAGCCTCTTCGGTATTGCTGACGCTATTAGCGAAAACACCGCTAAGGCTAAGGACGGCAAGCTCAGTGCTGCTGACATGAGTAACACTGGGATGACGATTACTAACATTGGTTCCATTGGTGGGGGTCACTTCACGCCAATCGTTAACTGGCCAGAAGTTGCCATCATCGGGATGGGGAAGATCTCCCAAGAACCGATCGTTGTGGACGACCACATCGAACCAGCTAAGGTGCTGAAGCTTTCCCTGACTGTTGACCACCGGGTAATCGACGGGGCAACCGCTCAACGGGCAATGAACCGGATGAAGGAACTGCTTGGTGACCCAGAATTACTGTTAATGGAGGGATAATTAGTCATGGTTGTTGGTGATTACGCAATTGATTTAGACACGATTGTCATCGGTTCCGGCCCTGGTGGGTACGTGGCAGCCATCCACGCTGCTGAACTGGGCCAAAAGGTGGCCGTGATCGAAAAGGAAAACACTTTAGGTGGGGTCTGCTTAAACGTTGGTTGTATCCCGTCCAAGGCGCTGATCCAAGTTTCTGAAAACTACCGGACGGCCCTCGAAAACGAAGACGAAGGAATTTCCGCATCCGACGTTAAGTTAGACTGGGCTAAGGTACAAGAATTCCGTGCCGGCGTCGTTAACAAGATGACCAACGGGGTTTCCTACCTCTTCAAGAAGAACAAGATTGATGTGATTCACGGGGTGGCCTTCTTAAAGACCGACCACAGCTTACGGGTAATTGACGGCGAAAACGCCCAAACTTACACCTTCAAGCACCTGATTATCGCGACTGGTTCTCACCCGATTGAAATTCCTGGCTTCAAGTTTGGTGGCCGAGTGATCGATTCCACTGGGGTTCTGGAATTAAAGGAATTACCAAAGGAACTGGTTATCATCGGTGGGGGTTACATCGGTAGTGAATTAGCCGGCGCGTACGCTCGCTTCGGGACTCACGTTACGATCCTCGAAGGGACCGACTCAATCTTAAATGCCTACGAAAAGGACTTAGTTAAGATTACCGAAAAGAAGTTCAAGGAACTGGGTGTCACGGTCATTACTAAGGCCATGGCTAAGGAAGCTAAGGATACTGGCGACGCCGTTGAAGTCTCCTACGAACAAGACGGTAAGGTGAACACGATCAAGGCTGATTACGTTGCCGTAGCAGTTGGTCGGAAGCCAAACACCAAGGACATGGGTCTGGAACAAGTTGGGATTGAAACGACTGACCGCGGCCTGATCAAGGTTGACGCTCAAGGTCGGACCAACAAGGAAGATATCTTTGCCATTGGTGACATCGTTGCCGGGGCTGCCTTGGCACACAAGGCTTCCTACGAAGGTAAGATTGCTGCTGAAGCGATTGCCGGGCAATCCTCAGTGGTTGACTACCGGGCAATGCCAGCCGTATGTTACGTGGACCCTGAAATTGCGACGACCGGTTTAACGGCCGCTCAAGCAAAGGAACAAGGCTTAGACGTTAAGGCTTCCAGGTTCCCATTCTCCGCAAACGGGCGGGCAACTTCTAAGAAGGCAACTGATGGTTTCGTTCGCCTGGTTTCCTTAAAGGACAGCGGCGTAATTGTGGGTGCCCAAATTATTGGGGACAGTGCCTCCGACATGATCAGTGAATTGACGCTGGCCATCGAATCCGGGAGCACCGTGGAAGACATCGCTCTGACGATCCACCCACACCCATCCCTGTCTGAAGCCGTAATGGACGCAGCTGACGTGGCCCTTGGCTTCCCAACTAACATCTAATTGATTCATATGTGAGGAAGTAGATACGATGCAATACCTAGCGATGAAGTCGAACGACATTCGGCGCAACTTAGCAACCGAACAGTACCTGATGAACAGTGACCAAATGACTCCTCCGTTCATGCTCTTTTACATTGAGGACTCATGTATCATTGTTGGTCGCAACCAAAATACCCTGGAAGAAATTAACCAGGAATATTGTGAAGAACACGGAGTTACCATCACCCGCCGCCTCTCCGGTGGTGGAGCGATGTATCAAGACATGGGGAACATGTGCTTCTCCTTTATCGTCCCGGCCGATGAAGTTCGCTTCGGTGACTTCAAGCAACTCGTGCAGCCCGTTGTGGACGCCCTCCACGACATGGGGGCCACCGGAGCGATGGCGACGGGGCGTAACGACATCGTCATTGATGGTAAGAAGTTCTCTGGTAACGCCATGTACACCCGTGGTGGTAAAACCTTCTGCCACGGCACACTGATGTACAACGTCAATACGGATGTGGTTGCGGACGCCTTGTCGGTCCCAAAGGACAAGATTGAATCAAAGGGAATTAAGTCAGTTCGCTCACGGGTAACCAACATCATGCCTTACTTGAAGCCGGAATTCCAAAACTTAACCACCCAACAGTTCCGCGATGAGTTAATCAAGCGGATTTGGAAGGTCGATAAGATTGAGGATGCCCAGGTTAACGAGTACGAACTGACGGCAGAAGATAACCAAGCAATTGATGAAATTGAGGGTCGTCTTTACAAGAACTGGGATTGGGTTTACGGGAAGTCCCCGGACTTTACCATTCAAAAGCGGCGGCACTTTGACTCCGGAACAATTGATGCGCGCTTCCTAGTTGAAGAAGGGAAGATCGCTAACCTGAAGATCTACGGTGACTTCTTTGGTACCGGTGACGTTCACGAAGTTGAAGAAGCCCTCCAAGGGGTAGCCTACACGCCATCAGCGATCAAAGAAAAGCTCCAGCAGCTTGATTTGAATAAGTACTTCGCTGGTGAAGATGCAACCCAAGTGATTGAACTACTTTCCAAGCAAGAATAAGATAAGGGGGGCCACCTTGGTGGTCCCCCTTATCTGTACATAGGAGGAAGAACGATGGAATGGCAAAGCGCATACTACCAAGTCCCGCACGATTTTAGTGCCTACCCCTTTAGCTACCCACAGTTGAGTCAGCTCGTGAAGGTGACCCCTTTTTTGAGTGGGGAAACAACCCGCTTAATGATGACAAATCATTATGGAAAGGCGCCGCTGACTTTTGAACGGGTGGCCATTGCTAATCAACCGACCATGGCGGGGGCGACGGAAGTTGGGGCGGTGACCATTCAACCGGGACAAACCCTCGCCACCACACCGGTTGACTTTCAAGTTGAGGCGGGGCGGCCAGTGTACGTGTTGATGGTTGCCGAGCGACCTCAAACCTATTATGATTACACTTGCACCTTTGAACCGAGTTGGGTTAACGCCGGGGTGGCGCGTCAAGCCGGCAAGGTGCCGCGGCTAAACGACCGCTGGCGGGTCCGTAAGTCCTGGTTCTCATTCGCCGGGCTCGAGACCCAACCGACCCAACCAGCGACCGTGGTCAACCTAACCGGAGATTCACTGGTTGAAACGGGGATGTTGGCAGCGGGCCTGTTTACCCTTAGCCAACGTGACTTCCCGAATTCCGTTACTTGGCGGATGACGGGGATTTCCGGCAACCGGCTAGCGCTTGCGGCCCCAACCAATCAGTTGCCGGAGAAAACCTTTGGCCCCGCTTTGGTTGACCGCTTGGCAGACTTGGTAACCGTATCGGCCAAGTTAACGGTTGCCTCGATTGGGGGGAACGATCTCCTCTTGCCGGTCGATAATCCGGGAGGGGACGAGCCAATTCCGAGTGTCGAAAGCTTAGTCCAAGCTTTCACCAACTTAAAAAGCGGGTTGGCGGCTCATGGTCAGGAGTTGATCGTGCCCACCCTTGCTCCCTTGCGCTTGGCAGGGGAGCCAACCCTCTTTCAACCGGGTGAAAAAGAGGTGGACCAAAAGCGGCGCACCCTTAATCAGTGGCTGGGGAGTCAACCTTGGGTAGTCGATACCGCGCCACAGCTGACCGCACCTCACGCCACCGTGCTCGCCCCGGAAAATGACTTTGGTGACCACCTTCACCTTAGTCCTACCGGGGGACGACACCTTGCCGAACTACTCTGGCCGCGAATTAAGGGTGCCCTGATGAATAACTAAACTAGTTAGGAAGTGAAGCATGGATACGCGCGTATTACGATACTTTTTGAAGGTCGCCGAGACCAATAACATTACCCGGGCGGCCGAATAGCTCCACGTTACTCAACCGACCCTTTCCCGCCAAATCATGGACTTAGAAGAGGAATTAGGGGTTCCCCTGTTTGACCGTCAGCGTCGGCAAATGCACTTAAACCAGGCCGGCGTGCTCTTTCGCCAGCGGGCTTCCATGATGTTGGCCCTGTTGGAGCAGGCGGGAAATGAGCTTCACCAGCAGGGAACCGATTTAACCGGGACGATTAACCTCGGTGTGGTCGAAACCGGGGTTGGAGGTTTCATGATGGAAATGGTGGCCAAGTTCCGGGACCGGTATCCGGGGGTTCAGTTTGCCCTCTTCGATGGTGATGGCGACAGCCTCCGGGAGCGCTTAGATCAGGGAGCTGAAGACATTGTCGCCTTGGTGGAACCAGTCGAAGCCGCTAAGTACAATTACATGCGCCTGCCGGTACGTGAAGAATGGGGGATCATCATGAAAAAAGATGATCCGCTGACCCGCCGCGATGTATTAACCAGGGAGGATTTGTATGACCTGCCGTTGATTGTGGGGCGGCGGGGGATCATGCGCGACTCAGTTAGCGACGTTTTGAAGCTCGATCAGACCAAGCTTAACATTCTGATCACTATCAACTTACCAATGGTCTCCAGGGACTTGGTGGTTAACCACCACTATTACCACCTAGGAATCCGGGGCGTTTACGAAATGTACAAAGACGACGACCTCGCCTTTGTGCCCTTTTCACCCCAGAAAACGAGTGGGCACCTACTCGCTTGGCGCAAGAACACGATCTTGTCGGCCCGTACAATGGCTTAAAGATAATTTATAAAAAGGCCCTGCAGTTAAGCAGGACCTTTTTAGCTTTACTGGGACACTATTGGGACACTAACCAACTTAAAACGTTGATATATCAATACTCTTAAACATGATATCCATGTTCTCGAGCGAAAAACCAGCTGCTGTTGAAGCCATAACCCACTTTTCGTTAGTGGTCATGGTGTTAGCTTGGCGTGTCCCTGTCTGTTCCATATTCAATTCCTCCAAAATGGGCGCTCTCTGGCGTCCTTTATTTCGTATCGCAAGTATTATGTCATGAATTGGGCACGCTGGCAAGTAAAAATAAAGAAAGGATGAATAATAAATAGTGATCGATTATGATTGTTCGGAAATAAAAAACCGCCGGCGCACACGGCGTCGGCGACTTTCTTAGCTTAATTAACCCTTGGCACCGCTACTGGTCGGCACGGGGGCTTTGCCCTGGTGAGCTGACTTAGTAGCCTTAGCCTTGGCTTTGGTCTTAATAACGGTTACCCGAAATTCGTTGACGTAGGCGTTTTCCAAGTCGAGGGGGGTAAAGGAGAAGTTTTCCACCCGGATTGGTTGACCCACCTTCAAGTCGTACTGTTGCTCCAGGAAAAAGCCGGTCAAAGTTGACACTTGGGTCTGTTCGAACTGGGGAATGGAAATCTTGAAGTAGCGCATGAAATCATCCAGTGGCATTTTTCCGGAAACCTTAAAGGTGGGGTTTCCTTGGGAATCGGGCTGGGTCTTTTCGATCATGTCGGCTTGGACGTGATCGATTTCTTCGCCGATCGTCCCGAAGAGTTCTTCGTAGATGTCCTTGTCGGTCACGATCCCAGAGGTTCCCCCGTACTCATCTTGCACAATGACCATTGGAACCTGCTTTTTGATCATTATCTGTAAAACGTCGGTGATCGGCTGATTTTCATAGGCGATTGGCAAGCGCCGCACGATGGCCCGGATTGATTCTTCCGGGTTGATCTGGTTTTGGCGCATGATGTCGTAAGAGAAGATGTAACCTAAGATGTGGTCCTTATCGTGATTGGCCACGACCGGGAAGCGGGTGTACTTCTTTTCAAAGTAGAGGTGGGCGGCGTCATCGATCGTTTCGGTGACGTCGATCACCGTTAACTGGGTCCGGTCGACCATGATGTCGCCGGCCACCTTGTCGTTCATCTTAAAGGCCCGTTCCATGAATAAAACGTCGGCCCGGTCGAGTTCGCCGGCCTTCTCAGATTCCTGGGAGAGGGAGACAATTTCGTTTTGGGTGTAGATGTCTTCATCGGGGTGAATCGAAAAGCCGAGCAAGCGCGTAATGGCGGCCGCTGAGCGGTCAAAGATCCACACCAGTGGGAAGAAGACGACGTGGAAGAACATGATCGGGTGAACGATGGCCAGGAGAATATTGACGGGTTTGTCAATGGCAATGTTTTTTGGCACCAGGTCGGTGAAAACGGCGTGAAGAAAGGTAAAGACCAAGATCCCGATGACTGAAGATAGGTCGTTGGCCACGGCGGTTGGCAACAGGTGCCACTTGATGATCAAAGCCGTGATGTAGCCTTCCCCGATCCACCCTAAGATCAGGGAGGTCAAAGTGATCCCAACTTGGGCGGTGGAGAGGTATTCCGTTAGGTGATCCAACATGTGCAAGGCCCGCTTAATTTTGCGGGTCTGCTTCATGGTCCTCAGTTCGGTTGGCCGAACCTTAATCAGGGAGTATTCGAGAAGGGTGAACAACGCTGCCAAGGCGAGGATGGCGACGATGATCACCAATATTGCGGGGCTGGTACTTTCTGTTTCCATGGATTAAAAAAATCATCCTTTCCAAATTAATCAATGTTAAGAGCAATTATAGCAATTCAAGGCCGGGAAGGGAAAGAAAGTAAAGTGATTTTCCGTATTTTCTGTCTAGCCTGCGGAAATTAAAAAGCTGAGGGAAGTCCGCGCCTATCTCAGCTTCGTCATTTTAATCAGTTGGGGTGGTTTTCTTACCCCGAAAGAGGAGCACCAGCCCTAGGTTAACCAGCAAGGTGAACCCGGTAACGGCAAATACCGCCGAGTAAGAATATACCCCAGAAATCATTGAACCCATGACCGAACCAAGTACGGAACCGGCGGCTTGGAAGCTCTGGTTGTACGAGAAGACCCGCCCAAAGGCTTCTTGGGGGACGTCGAGGGTCAGGATCGTTTGGGCCGCCGGTAAGAGGGCGGCGTTGGCTAACCCCAACAAGAAACGCCAAAAGGCCAGGTGCCACGGGGACTTAGTAAAGATCATTGGCACGAACAGCAGGGTGGCGATTAAAAGTCCCCAGATGAGGACCTTCAAGGGCCCGATGCGGTCCATCGTGTGGCCGACCTTGGAGGCGGCCACCAAGGTCCCCATCCCCGGGGTGGCCGCCACCACCCCGGCCACGAAGGCAATGTTACCCTGGTTGTGCATCAGTTCCTTGACGTACAAGGAGACAATTGGGTCGATTGACATCACCGAGGATTGAACGATCATGGTGGTGATAAACATGACCACGATCAGCTTCACGTTCGGGATTTTGTGCATCAGTTCGCCCATTGGCTTGAGGGCCTGCTTAGTGATGGGGGTGAACTGTTCCTTGGTGATGAACCAGGTTGCAAAGAAGACGACGAGCATCAAAAAACCGGTGATGAAAAAGGGGATTCGGTAGCCAAACCATCCCGACAGGGTCCCCCCGAGCAGCGGCCCAACGAGATTACCGGTCACCCCGGCCGTCATCATGGCGGCCATTACCCAACCGGACTTAGAGTGGGGTGTTTCACCGGCCATCAGCGCCGTGGCGTTGTTGATGTAACCAGAAAAGGCCCCCTGTAAAAAGCGCAGGACGATGATCATCCAAACGTTGGTTGACAAACCGGTTAAAAAGATGGTGATCGCCATCACACCCGACGCCCGCATGCACATTAGTTTGCGGCCCTTGCGATCGGCTAACGAACCCCAATATGGGGAAACAATTGCCTGGGAAATAAAGGTCATCGCAAAGGCGAGTCCGGAATAAAGGTTGAGCTGCAGGCGGGAGAAATGTCCCAGTTCGTTGATGAACAGGGAGATAAAGGGCATGGTCATCGAATAGCCCATCCCGGTAATAAAGCTGCCAATCCAGAGGGTATAAAAGGTTTTGTGCCAGCCCCTTGGTAGGTGTTCGCTGGTGACGTTAGTATCCATGATACTCAGGTTCATCTCCTTAGAAAGTGGTTATAAAGTGGTGGCCTGGCGTTTTTGGTAGGCCAGGTAAGACCAAAAGACAAGTAACATCAAAACGGCTAATAATACAGTCACCCACATGGCGAGCTTGATCCCGGCAACCAGGGAGGCGGGGATGTCGGCGATCACTACGCACATGGTAACGGCCACCGCCCCAAATGATTGGCGTAGGGTGTTGTTTAAGGCCGACCCGTGGCTGTTCTCCCGCTTAGAAAGGGCGCGGAAGGCTTCGGAAAGGGCTGGTGAAAAGACCAGGGCGTTGCCGATCATCCGGACCGTGTAAGCGAGGGTGAGGGTCAGTAACGAAGAACGAGTTGAGATCGTCACCAGTGGGATGGAGGCCAAGAGAATCAACAGCCCCCCCGTGGTGATTAACCACTTGGGACCGTACTGGTCATAAAGCTTGCCGGCAAAAAAGGCGGTGATGGCGTTGCAAATGGCGCCGGGGAGCAGGATCATCCCGGAAATAAAGGAGCCGGTGTGGCGGACGTTTTCGGCGTAGATTGGCAGGAGTTGTTCGGTACTCAAAAGGACCATGAAGGCCAAAATCCCGACGATCGTCATTAAACAAAAGGAGGGGTAGGTCATAATCTTAACCTTTAAGACTGGGTTGGTTAGCCGTAATTGGCGCCGGACAAAGAGGGTTAAAATTACCAGCCCGCTGATTAGCATGGCCCAACCGAGGGCGGAATTGACGGTGAAGGTAGTCAAAGAACCTAGGGTCAGGGCGGAACCAATCAAAGAGATGACCACCGAAAAGAAGTCGATGTGAATGGGGTGGGGCGTTGAGTAGTTGGGCAACATGAAGTAACCCAGTACACAGGCCAACACCATGAAGGGGAGCACCAAAATAAAGAGGTAGTGCCAGTTTAAAAATGTAGGATCAGCCCGGCCGTGGACGGACCAATCGCCGGTCCAGCGGCAATTACCAGGGAAGAGAGGCCGAGGATCGAACCCCGCTTTTCGGGCGGGTAAATCGAGATCATGGTGGTCATTTGAAACGACATCAGCATTCCCCCGGCGCAGGCCTGAATCAAACGGGCAGCCAAAAGCATCCCAAAACTGGTTGCCACGCAGCCCAGTAAGGTGCCGGCGATGAAAGTTCCGAGGGTACCCAAGAAGACCTGGTGGTTAGTGAAGCACTCGTACAGGTTAGACGAAAGCGGTGTGATCACCCCGATCATCAGGGTGTAGCCCGTGGTCAGCCATTGAACGGTATTGAGGGAGCGGTGAACGTCGTGTTGAATAACCGGCAGCGCCGTTATCATCATCGTCTGGCTCATCAGGCTAATGAAGGTTGAAACAAGAAGGATGATCGTTACCATCTTGCGGACGTTGGGGTCAATTTTGGTATGCATTAACATTTCCTTTCTAATGGTCATTAAACGCCAGCCCCCGGTAACCATCACTTACTGAGGACCGCAGGGGTGCTCAGTTTCACCCCTAAAAAACACGATGGGTCCCAGTAATGTTCGCAGCCGAACCACCAGAACCCATAACGGAGGATACTATGACGCCACTAAGGCATAATATTATCGCCGTTGTTGTAAATGCCCCTTTATTCTAACACTTTTCTTGGGTATGAAAACGACCAATGTGTTATCCTAACCACAGAACTGATAAGGAAGGGTGCAAGACATGGGAGAAAAAATAGCGGTCTTTTCGGATGTCCACGGCTCAGCAACGGGTTTGGCAGCGGTTTACCAGGATGCCCAGCACTTAGGGGCAACGGACTACTGGTTCGTGGGCGATCTTTTAATGCCGGGTCCGGGGGTCAACGAGGTTTGGGACCTCTTTTGCCAAATCAACCCCTCGTTAATTGTCCGTGGTAACTGGGACGACCTAGTCATTAACGGGGTGGCCGGGCGGATCCCGCCGACGAAACCCTCGCGCTTGTACTTTGGCCGCCTGGCCCAGTACGTAGCCAGCCGGGTACAACCAGGGGTGGTCGAACAAATGGCGAAGTGGCCACTGCAACAAACGCGCCAGGTGGGGAAATACACCTACACGGTAAGCCACAACCTCCCCGACCTAGCGATGGGCCAGGACCTGTTCCCGACTAACCCGGCGCAAAACTTTGACCGGCTCTTCTCCGGTCAAACGGCAGCGACCACGGCTCAGGTGGCCATTTACGCTCACGTTCACCACGAACTGATGCGCTACGCCACTGACGAACGCTTGGTCTTAAACCCGGGCTCTGTGGGGGAACCCTTTAACCGGCAGTGGGACTTGCAAGCAGATACCAGGGCGCAGTACATGCTGTTAGAAGTGGATGAGCAAGGGATCGCCGGGATTAATTACCGTCACGTCGCATACGACAAGGAAGAAGATTGGCAAATGGCGTGCGACTATGACCTCCCTTACCTGGAGCTCTACCGGCGCCAACTTGATTCCGGTCGGGTCGATACCCATAACCAGGAACTAGTGGCCAAGGTCAGCGAGGAACACCATTACGCACAGGAGTACGCGGCCTTTGTTAAGGAAATCCAACAATCGAAGTAAAACACTTGCAATTTCTGGGGTGAACAGTAATAATTACTATTTGAATTGACGAGTGAATGAGTATGTTGAAGCGACGTGAAATTTAAAATTTAGGAGGAAAGTATGGCTAAAAAATCAAAAATTGCTAAGTTAGAACACCAACGGGCGACGGTCGCCAAGTACGCGGCTAAAAGAGCGGCCCTGAAGGAAGCGGGCGACTACATCGGTTTGTCTAAGCTCCCCCGGGATGCAAGTCCCGTTCGCTTACACAACCGCGATCAGTACGATGGTCGTCCCCACGCTTACATGCGTCAGTTTGGGATGTCTCGTCTGACCTTCCGGGAACTCGCCCACAAGGGGCAATTACCGGGTGTCAAAAAGGCTAGTTGGTAGTAACGTTTAGGAAGGACGTAATCGATAGCTACGGTATTGGTGGTTGCCTACCGTCCTTTTTGTCACATTTGAAAATAGACTAAGGGCTGGGGAAAACGTTCTTTCCCGGCCCTTTTTCTATTGGGGTGGTATACTTAAACGATAATACATTAGAACGGAGGAGCCCCTATGATTGACGCCATTGTTAAACGAACGGTTCGCTATCGCCAACATTCCTTTATCCGGGTGGTACGACGGACCCTGGCCGTCATCTTCCCCTTAGCCTTAATTGGCATTATCGCCCAGGTATTGTTCATCGTTTTTTTCTCTAACGATGGATACTTATACAACGTTTTATCGATCGGGGATTGGGTCCCTAAGGTGGTCTTAACCAAGGCGCAGTATTCCCTGTTAGCCCTCTCACAGGTCACAATTGAGATGCTAACGGTGTACGCGGCTTACGGGGCGGCCCGCTACACCGCCCAGCTCTACCAGATTGATGACCAGGTGCCGGGGATTACTGGGTTGGTGACTAGCCTCTTGCTTTCGGTACGCTACACGCCCAACCGCGGGGTCAGTTTCGATCAGAACATGATGAGCTACGGCTCGCTGTTAGGGGGCTTACTCGTTGGTTACTTAGTCGGTCAAATCTTTCGCTGGTTAGGGAAAAAGAACCGGCTCAAACCCGGTCAACCAATTCACACGGTCGACATTGAAGAGCAAGTGGCCGCCTACACCCGGCCAATCTTAGTCATTATGCTTGGCGCTTTAGCGATTAACTTTGTCTTAAACCTCGTGTCTTATTATTCTTCTTACACCCAAGCGGCGGCGTTGATGCAAAGTCTGAGTTCGGGTAACACACCCTTTTGGCTCGAGCTCTTGATGGTTTGCCTGACGACTTTGCTGGAGTGGTTAGGGATTAGCGGCTCTTACAACTTCCAGCTGGGAACTGACAGCACGGAGGCGATGGCGAACCTAAATTACGCCTTGGCGCACCACACCGCATACGGGGTGCCGTATCCTTACCTTGGCTCTTCTCTTTACAACTCCTTTGCCAATTTTGGGGGAATCGGGCTCGCGTTGGCCCTGTTACTTGCAATGGCGATTGTGGCCCACAGTTATAACGAACAACGGATGGTGCGGGCCAACTTCTTACCGGTGCTGTTTAACAGGAACACGGGGCTAATGGTCGGCTTGCCGGTTCTTTTAAATCCGCTCTACATCTTGCCGGCGGTCTTTTTGCCAATGGTCAACATTTTAATTGCGGCCTTTGCCATCTTCATTCACTTAATCCCGACCCCGGTTTACTGGGTGCCGGATGGGACGCCGGGGCCGTTGGTGGCTTACGTTGGTAGTAACGGTAATTTCGTTACCTTACTCTTCACCCTTGCCCTGCTTGCCTTTGACGTTTGGGTCTACATCCCCTTTGTTCGGCTTTCCCTGGCCGTGGAGGGGCGGATCCGCGAAATCGATGCAAAGGAGGACCACAAAGATGTTTAAACTAACTAACCGTCAGCAACGGCGGAGCCTGTGGGTGTTGTTAGTGGGGATCTTGTTGCTAGTGGTCCTTTTGATTCCCACCACCAGTTGGGTTAAGAGTAGCACGAAGGAAAAAGCAGCCCAGCACAATTCCCAACTGTCCCCCTTAATTATGATTCCTGGTTCGTCGGCCACTAAAAATCGTTTTGACACCCTGGTTAAGCTCTTAAACCAGGGGAGCGCCACTAAACACTCCTTGTTAAAAGTCGAAGTTTACAATTCCGGCAAGATCACGTACACTGGGAAAATTCGGCGCGGTGATACGGAACCGATCATCGTGGTAGCCTTTGAAAATAACCACGATGGTTACTCCAATATCAAAAAACAGGCTAAGATGTTTAACGAGGCTTTCGAACAGCTGGTCCAAACCTATAAGTTCAATAACTTCAAGGCCTTTGGTCACTCTAACGGGGGGTTAATTTGGACGGTCTGGTTAGAAAAGTATTACGACGAAGCTGACGGGGCCAAGATTAAGACCTTGATGACCTTGGGGACCCCGTATAACTTTTCGGAAAGCTCGGTTTCCAATAAAACTCAAATGTTAAGTGACCTGATTGCCGATCGGGAGAGGATCCCCAGTTCCCTAACGGTGTTATCAGTGATGGGAACGAAGACCTACAACTCCGACGGCTTGGTGCCGGAGGGGAGTGTGGAAGCTGGTAAGTACATCTACCAAAAGGTGGTTAAGCACTATACGACGATGACGGTCACCGGAAACGATGCCCAACATTCCGACCTGCCCCAAAACCAACAAATCGTTTCCCTGATTAAGGAATACATCTTGAACCAAAATGGCAATCGGCCGGGCAGCAAAAACCGCAGTAACCGGCAAAACCAGTTGAGTAGCAACTAAGCACGAGAAAGGATGATACGATGATTAAGAAACTCTCCGCTTGCACTAGTATTTTGATTGGGAAGAAAGCGACGATTGACGGCACGATCATAATTGGCCGTAACGAAGATGCGAAGGCGGCCTGGCCCAAACGGGTGGAAATTCACCCCCGCGATAGCATGGAACGCCTCTTCATTTCCAAAGAAACGAAGCTGACCTTGCAACTACCGGCCCACAGCGCTCAATACATGGCGACCCCGGAGTGGACCGATAAGGACGGGCTCTTTGAAGAGGACGGCATTAACGAGTATGACGTGGCGATGTCAGCCACCGAGAGCGCCTACACCAATGAACTGGTGCTGGGATACGACCCGCTGGTGGAAAACGGCCTTAACGAAGAGGCAATGATCACGGTCGTCCTCCCCTACGTAAAAACGGCACGGGAAGGGGTGGCCCGCCTTGGTCAGTTAATTGCCGAGCACGGGACTGGAGAAACCAACGGGGTCCTCTTTGCCGATAACGATGAAGCTTGGTACTTTGAAACGGGTGGCGGTCACTACTGGGTTGCCCAACGGATCCCCGATGACGCCTATGCGGTGGTCGGCAACCAACTGGCAATTCAAGAAGTTGACTTTAACGACCCGGATAACTTTATGTTCCACCCCGGAATTCAGGCGTTTGTGTCCGAACACCACTTGAACCCTCATGAAGAGGGCTTTAACTTCCGGGAAATTTTTGGCACTCACGACCGGGCCGATGCCATCTACTCCACCCCGCGGGTCTGGTACGGTCACCAACTGTTCTCGAAGTCTAAGGCCCAAGCCGAACAACCAGAAGACCAGGACCTACCATTTTTGATGCAACCGGATCGTAAACTGAGCATTTTGGACGCCCAACGCTACCTGGCCTCCCACTACCAAGGAACACCGTTTGATCCGGTGGGGCGCGGGAGCCAAGAGGAAAAGCACCGCTACCGGCCAATTTCGTTAGCCAAGACCCAGGAGTCACACCTGTTGCAGATGAATCGTGGCGGCGCCAATATTCATTGGTTGGCACTGGGGGTTGCGGCCCAAAGCGTTTACGTACCCTTCTTTGCCGGGATTGATGACGTGCCGGCCCCATACAAGCGCGGTAAGTTGCCCGCCCAACGCAACTCCGCTTACTGGATTTATAAGGAGGCGGGCGTCTTAGTCGACAGCCACTATCACGATTTCTTACCTGACCTGCAGGCGGTTCAAAAAGAACTTAACGTTAACGCCGTCAAAATGGTTGCCCAAACGGATGCTCACTTAAAGGAGCTGAAAACGGCAACGGAGCGGGCAAACTACTTAACCCGCCAAAGTATCAACTTTGCGACCGACGCCCTCAATGCCTACCGGGACCTATCACTAAGTTTACTGACCAAAATGACGGATTACAGCCCGCTTAACTTTAAGACTGACGAAAACCTTTAGTGACGGTCACCCGTCCCTAGCTACGGACCGAGTGATTGATGTGACAAAGCTAATCTAAAGCAGAACCGGATATTTCCCGGGTGATCATTAATGGCGGAGGGGATGAATATGGAAAGTTTGGTAATGGCAGTGAGTGCGGTAAGTAGCCAGCCCCTGTCAATGTTTATTGTGATTTTAGCGGCCCTCTTAATCCCCATCTTGATGGCCCGCTTTCAAATTACTGGGGTCCCAACCGCGGTGGCTGAGATCATCGTAGGGGTGATCTTGGGTAAGAGCGGCTTGCAAGTGGTTAACACGACCACCAACCTGAGCCTTTTGTCATCGGTGGGGGTGATCGTGTTAATGTTTTTGTCGGGGATGGAGATCGATTTTTCCCTGTTCCGGCCGGAAAAAAGCAAGGGTGCCAATCACGAGGCCTCACCAGTCAAGTTGGCGGTGGAGGCCTTCATGGTCAGTTTGATCGTGGCGTTTGGCTTGGCTTTAGGGCTACGAAAATTGGGGCTCTTTAGCGACGTCTTCTTAGCAACGATCATCTTCACCACGATCGCCTTAGGGGTGGTGATTGCCACCCTAAAGGAAAAGGAGATCCTCAGTAAACCAATCGGCCAAACGATTTTGTTAACCGCGGTGTTGGGGGAAATAGTACCGTTGGTCTTGCTGACGGTGTACGCTTCCGTTCGCGGGGGTGATGCGACCAAAATCTGGTTGATTGTGATCCCGTTAGTAGTGGCGGTTATTTTGTTACACCGGTTTCACCGCCACTTCAGTTGGTTTAACCGGGTCACCAAGGCGACCACCCAGTTGGATATCCGGTTGGCGGTGTTCTTAATTTTCACCCTGGTCCTGGTTGCCGAGGCGGTGGGGGCCGAAAACATCCTGGGCGCCTTTTTAGCCGGGATGGTAATGAAGTTATTAGAGCCCTATGAATCAACCCAAGACAAGCTTACCTCGATTGGGTATGGTTTTTTCATCCCGATCTTTTTCATCATGACTGGGGCTAAGTTAAACCTACGTGAACTGTTGGTTAATCCCCACGCCCTGATGTTAATTCCGATTTTAGTGGCCGGGTTGGTCATCGCTAAATTGGGGACCTTTTTAGTCTACCGGCAGCGGTTTGGCAACCGAAATTCCTTTGCCGGGACTTTTTTGACCGTTACCACGATTACCTTGGTGCTGCCATCGCTGGAGGTAGCCAAAAACCTAGGTTCGATCACCCAAACCCAGTCTGATGCCTTCGTTTTGGCGGCGGTGATCGTCTGCATCTTTGCCCCGGTGGTCTTCAATAGTACCTTCCGCTTGGCAAAGGCGGACCGGATCAAGCAACGGGTCGTCATAATTGGGGCTAACGTTATGACGATCCCAATCGCCCAGCAATTAGAACGCAATTGGTACGACGTCCGGGTGGTCACCGATGATCAAGATAGTTACCACACCTACGATTCCGAACTGCAAAACATTTACTACCTTGAACAACTCAACCTTGCGACCCTGAAGCAAGCCGGCTTTTTGACGACCGACATCTTGGTGATTGGCCAGCAAAAAGAGGAGCGTAACCAAGTGCTCGCCTTGGGGGCCAAGGAAGCGGGGGTTGACCGGGTCATCGCCAATCAGTCTTCGATGCGGACGGCTAATGAGCAGACTCAAGCCCTAGTTGAGGCGGGGGTCGAAATTTTTAATACTTACAACGTGCAGGCGTCGGTCTTACGGGCCCTGATCGAGTCACCGTCAATCATGCAACTGTTGACCGGCACCGAGGCCGGCCTATTTGAAGTCCGGGTGAAGAATCACCGTTACAGTGGCATCCAACTGATGGACTTGCCAATGATTGACCAAATCACGATCAGCCGGATCCGTCGTAACGGGACTTGGTTGACCCCCCATGGCACAACGGTGATCGAGTATGGTGACCGGATTATCTTTACCGCGAAGGATAAGGACGTGGTGGCCAACCTGCGCGATGAATTTGCCCGCCCAAACTAAGCTCAATTGAAGGCGACGGCTGGCTATGTTAAAATCAAAACAAGCAATTAAGGAGGCCAAACGAATGCCATTAGTACACATCGACCTGATTGAAGGACGTAGCGAAGAACAATTAAAGGGGTTAGTGAAGGACGTTACGGCTGCCATCGCTAAGAACGCCAACGTACCGGAAGAACGGATCCACATTGTCTTAAACGAAATGCGGCCCGACCGTTACAGTGTTGCCGGCAAGATGGCTAGCGACAAGTAAAGACCCGGGGGTTCCGTTATGCGGAGCCCTTTTTTTCTTGTTACCTACCTAGAAAGGATGAACGAGCGTGAATGAGCAACAATATGTGATGGCCATTGATGAGGGGACGACCTCCTCACGGGCGATTATTTTCGACCACGCGGGTAAAGAAGTGGCGATTGCGCAAAAGGAATTCCGTCAGTACTTCCCCCAGCCCGGTTGGGTCGAACATGACGCCGAAGAGATCTGGGATAGCGTTCAATCGGTGATTTCAGAGGCGGTCATCAAGGCGCAAGTTAAGCCCTACCGGATTGTGGCGATCGGAATTACTAACCAGCGGGAAACCACGGTGATTTGGGACCGGAAGACCGGTAAACCAATCGCCCGGGCGATAGTGTGGCAATCAAAGCAGACCGCCCCGATTGCTGAACGACTAATCGAGGAGGGCTACACGGACCAGATTCACCAAAAGACCGGCTTAGTCATTGATTCCTACTTCTCGGCCACCAAGATCAAGTGGCTTTTGGATAACGTACCGGGGGCCCGGGAGCGGGCTAAACGAGGCGACCTACTCTTTGGCACCATCGATACCTGGCTCTTGTGGAATTTAACTAGCGGGCGGGTGCACGCTACGGACGTTACCAACGCCAGCCGGACGATGCTCTTTAACATCCACACCCTTGACTGGGACCAAGACATTTTAGACCTGCTCGATATTCCCCGGGAAATTTTACCGGAGGTCAAGCCGTCCTCGCACGTCTATGGTTACACGGCCGATTACCACTTCTTCGGGGTCCAAGTTCCGGTCGCCGGGATCGCCGGGGACCAACAGGCGGCCCTCTTTGGTCAGGGCGCCTTTGAAAAGGGGAGCGTCAAGAATACGTACGGGACCGGGGCCTTCACGGTCATGAACACCGGGACGACGCCAATGCTTTCGCAAAATGGCCTCCTGACGACGGTCGCCTATGGGATTGGCAACGAGGTACATTACGCCCTGGAAGGGTCGATTTTCGTAGCGGGCTCGGCGGTTCAGTGGCTCCGCGATGGGCTACGGCTCTTTAAGTCGGCCGGGGAGTCTGAGCAAATGGCCGTTGATGCCCAGACCACCGGTGGCGTGTATGTAGTGCCATCCTTTACCGGCTTGGGGGCGCCCTACTGGGATCAAGAGGTCCGCGGGGCGATGTTTGGCCTCACCCGGGGGAGTAGCCGGGAAAATATTGTCCGGGCCACCTTGGAGGCAATCGCCTACCAGACCAAGGACGTTGTGGACACGATGGTCAAAGACACTAATTTACCGTTGACCACCCTGGCGGTGGATGGCGGGGCGTCGCGCAATAACTTCATGATGCAGTTCCAAGCCGACCTCTTACAAACGCCGATTGTCCGCGCCCAAATTGAAGAAACCACGGCGCTAGGGGCCGCCTTCTTGGCTGGGTTGGCGGTGGACTTCTGGGAGGATCAAAACGAGCTCAAGCAGTTGGCTAAGTCGGGTGACCGTTTTGACCCGGTTATGACCAAAGAAGAGGCTGGGCGTCACTACGCCGGATGGCAACGAGCCGTAGATGCCGTTCGCTACTTTAGCCACGGTGCTGAGGAATGATCCGGGTAACGGTACGGCAAGTCCGGCAGCTTGCTGGTAGAATTCAGGCGATCATTGATCACAACCACCTAGCGGGACTGATGGTCACGGAGAACTTTTTGCTGGCACTAATGGCGAGCTGGCAGCCGGTCGTAACCGACTTAACAACCACCGGGCGAGTTCCGCACCAACAAGTTGCTTACTGGCGCGGGGTTAGTCGGTGGGTGACGCAAGTAGAAACCCACCCGGAGTGGGTGCTTGAAATGGAACCCTATACCTCAGTGGTGGCCCAGCAAGCGGCTTGCCAATGCATCCACGCCTGTCAAGCCCAGGCGCTAGCTAACCCGCTGGCGGATGCACAAGTGGGAGTGGTGCAAGCTCAATTAGCTAAGTTTGACCTGCACACCCAATCGGTGGGGGAGCTAGCGATGATCCGCCAGTACTGGCAAGCGACAGGTGAATAAAACAGGAGTGAGTGGCCAACCACCTCCTTGGCAGGCCGTTAGACTAAGCTAGGGTGCAGGTTAGCGCAAGAACGCGGTGTTCTTCGCCCGTACTTAGGCACTAGGCCTGCGGTTGGTTGCCACGTTACCTGTCTAACATTCATGAATACAATAAGAGGTCGGGAAAAGATGTTTTCCCGACCTCATTTTTTTAGTTCTGAAGCTTATTTCCCACCCAGCTATTCCTTGGGTTTTTGGTGGTAGACGGCCCGCTGGTTGACCATTGGGGCGGCCCGGCGGTTCAAGAGAATGGGGACCTTTTCAACCGTCACCTGGGAGAATTCAAGGCCAAACCACTGAACCGGGGTGGTGGAGTGGTTTTGGATAAAGATCCGCGCCCCGATTAAGAGGTGTTGCCAGCCCCGGAGCTGGGTACTAGACGATAGCTGGTCTTGGATGATCACAAAGCGGAAGTCGCCGACCTGGCGTCCGGGGGTGGTAGTGTACTTTTGCGGCTGCGGGTCGATGATCCCTTGGCGCATCAGGTCATTAACTACTTGACGCAGGTACAAGGGAACATGGTGGTTCATCTTAAAGCCTAGGTAAAGTTGCAAGTTGACGATGTTGCGGGTGCCCATCATGTCGACGGTGTAGTAATTGGTGTAGGGTTCACTGGTGGTGTTGACCGTCACAAACCAGTAGACCTTAGCCCGCTTGGGGGTCTTGTCTAGAATCGAGTAGAGGACCTCACGCTTGATGGCGTCGCCGTCTCTGACCTTGGTAAGCATGACCAAGTTGGAGATGTACAGGGGAATTGCTTCATCATCGGTTAGCTCTTGGAGGGTCCGTTTGTAATCGCCCAGGTGGGTCCACGCCGTTTCACCATCCAAGAAGTCGCGGAGCTTGTTGCCAAAGTACCAGGCCACCATGATGGCAACGATCACCAGGGTGATGAAGAGGGTCACGTAGCCCCCGTGGTCAAACTTGGTTAAAGAGGAAACCAGGAAGATGATTTCGATGACGGCGTAGAGGCAAGCAAAGGGGAGGGCGAACCAGTGGTGGCGCCGGCTAGCTAGATATTGGTAGAGCAAGAGGGTCGTCATGAACATGGTGATCGTGATGGCGAGCCCGTAGGCGGCCTCCATGTGCTCAGAGGTCCGGAAGTAAAATAGGACCAGGGTTGTGCAGGCGCACAGTAGCCAGTTGATCGTCCGGATGTAGATCTGACCACGCGACAAGGACGGGTGGATGATCGCCATCTTCGGCAAGAGCTTGAGCCCAATTGCCTCTTCCACCAGGGTAAAGGAGCCGGTGATCAGGGCCTGGGAAGCGATAATGGCGGCGATGGTGGCGATGGCAACCCCAAATAAGTAGGCCCAGGATGGCAGCATTTCGTAAAAGGGGTTAAAGGCCGAACTAGTGGTGGTAAAGTGGCCCAGGTTATGGATCAAATAGGCCCCCTGACCAAAGTAATTGAGGGTTAAAGTCAAAAAGACGAAGGGCCAGGTGATGTAGATGGCTTGGCGCCCGACGTGGCCCATGTCCGAATAGAGGGCTTCAGCCCCGGTCGTCGCCAGAAAGATGGAGCCGAGGATGAAGATCCCGACCTTGTTTTCCGGCGAAAAGAGGAGCATTAAACCATAGTGGGGGGAGAGGGCGCGTACCACCAGCGGTTCTTTAATCAAGTTGGCAATCCCAAAGACCCCCAAAAAGGAGAACCAAATCAGCATCAGGGGCCCGAAGCCCTTGCCGATCAAGACGGTCCCGAAGCGCTGAATTAAAAAGAGGATTAACAGGATCGTAAAAGTGACCCAGATAACCGTGGTTTGACTGTTAATCGGGGTAGCCGGACCAAGCGCAACCCCCTTGAGGCCTTCAATGGCTGTGGTCACCGTCACGGCCGGGGTTAGGGTACCGTCGGCCAGCAGGGCGGCACCACCAAGGAGGGCCGGGTAGATTAACCACTTATGGCGCTTACGAACGAGGTCGTAGAGGGCGAAGATCCCCCCTTCACCATGGTTATCGGCCCGTAAGGCGACCAAGACGTACTTAATGGTCGTCATTAACATTAGGGTCCAAAAGACGAGGGAGAGGCAACCAATGATGTAGTCTTCGCTAAGTTTGTTGAGACCGCCAGCATCGTTAATCAGGGCGGTCATTACGTAAAGTGGCGACGTTCCAATGTCGCCGTAAACGATCCCGATGGTGATCAGCCCCATCAGGGCGAGATTTTTCTTTCCTTGCTGCATGACAATTCCCTTTCGTTTCCCGGTAAATAGCCGGGTTGATTACTATTATTTTAATCCAATTTGCCAGGGCTGATAAGAAAAGCCCTTCTTGCGCTATAATGGTGGCAAATTAACGAAATCAATCATATGCTAAGCGGGACCAAAGTACAATCAGAAAGGGGAAATTGGGGTGGAAATTATTTTAGAAAAAACAACCAAGCCCTTCTTTAAAAAGCACGCTGGCAGTCAAGCCCTAGCTAAGGAACGCATTGGGGCAATCTTGGAACGGGAGCAAGCGACTGGGCTGACAAAGGTCAAGTTAGCCCTCCGCCAGCCAGTGGCCGGGCGCCCCTGCTTTGAGCTCCGCTGCAACCTGGCTAAACTCGGTTCAGTCCGGGTGGCCTTCATCCTAGACGGCCAGGTGGCGCGGATCTGGTTTATTTCTACTAGTTTACAAAAGGCCACCTTCACCAGCGAAGTGAGCCGGGTATTGCGGGAGGTCAGCAAATGAAGAGTATTAACGTCAAGCAGGCCGAACGCCTGGTGAAGGCGTTCGGCCAAAGCGGGACCGGTCACTAAGGTCACCCTGTTAACCCGCAAGAAGGATCGCCAACTAACGATCGAGCGGGGGACGGCGGCCGTAGTGATCGACGAGCGGGGATTTTACACCGGACAAATCTCCCTTAACCTTAGCGATGGTCAAGCAAAACACGCCCTACTACAAGCCTTTAAACGCGAGTTCCCCCGTAGCCACCAGCTATACTTACATCAGGAAAAAGATTAGCAAGGAAAAGAACTGGCCAAGTGCCCCGTTCGTAAACGATTCTTAACTAGTTTTTTAGTTAAGATTCCCCCAGCCGTTATGGCATGCGGTAAAATGAAGGGGTTATGAATTTTTTGAAGTAGGTATAATTATGGACTTTTCTTTTCGCCGCCGCCCACTTGGCACTCTGTATCTTAAATACACCCTGATGTTTGGCCTAATTGCCCTGGCAATGTTTGGGGGCTACGTGGTGACCGGCCACACCCTGATTTGGAACACGGATGCCTTAAACCAGCACCTCCCACTGATGGCTAAGTACCGGGAGATCGTACTTAACTGGCTCCACCACCCCTTTTCAAGTCACCAAGCCTGGTCTTGGCAAATGGGGATCGGCACCGATACCTTTCAGGTTTATTCTTATTACACGATTGGCGACGTTTTCGCTTACTTGGCCCTCCTATTTCCGGCGGCCAAGATTACCTTGGCCTACCAGGTCATCATCGTCTTGCGGATGTATTGCGTTGGTTTGGCCTTCATTTACTTTGCCCAGCACTTCGACTTTTCTGACCGGGTCATCCTGGCGGGAACGGCGGTGTACATGGTTAACTCTTACCTTTTGTATGTGGCCGTTGCCCAGCCAATGTTTACCACCACCTTCATGCTCTTTCCTCTGTTGGTCATCCAAGTGGAACGGGTCTTAAAGGGGGGGAGTGCTTGGCCCTTGACCGGGGCCTTCTTGTGGATGCTGGTGGCTAACTACTACCTCGCCTTCGTGGTGGGGGTGGGGACGATCATTTACTTGGTCTTACGGGTGGCCACTCACTACCGCCGTGCCCTCGACTACGGAAAGACCTTGCTTAAGCTAGTCTTTGCAACCGTGACCTCCATTTTGTTAGCGGCGGTCTTATTAGTTCCAGAGCTACTGGCGGTTCAAAACTCGACCCGGGCGGGGGCCGAGTTCGCTAACGGCCTGAAGACCTATCCGCTGTACTACTACCTCTTTTTACCTAAGCAATTAATTAACGGTGGGGACACGACCTTCATGTTCTGGTCGGCGCTGGGACTGGCGGCAATCGTCTTCTTAGCCATCGTCTACGTCTACACCCGTCCCCGGCAATACCCCCTGCTGGCCATCAGTTTGGCCCTTTCCTTGGTGATGCTCCTGATTCCAGCCTGCGGGGCCTTTTTCAACGGGATGATGTCGGCTTCCAACCGGTGGACGCTCCTAATTTACTTACCACTGGCGATGACGGTCTGCGTCTTATTGCAAAATGTCCCCACGTTAGACCAAAGAACCCTCAGGATTATGATACTGGCCACCGGGGGCTACCTGCTAGTTCTGTTGGCGACCTACTTTTTCCAAAATGATGATGACCTCTTTGTGCCGGTCATCTTCTTGTTGGTGTCCCTGATGATTATTTCCCGGGCAATTGGTCACCCGGGGCCGGGGAGCGAACGCTGGCTATTAGGGGTAATCTTAGCTAACGTCTGCTTTAACGCCCTGTACGCTGCCTTACCCTATAACGGTGGCTTTGCCAATGACATGCTCACCCGGGGCCAGTACCAGGCAATTACCAGCCAGCGCTACGGGGGCCTAAATCAGGGCCTGGCACAAAAGTCTTTTTACCGGGTCAACACGATCTCCAATAATGACATCATCAATTCGTTGAAGATGTACAACGATTTGACCAGTGGCTTGAACGCCGTTAAGTCTTACTATTCACTTCAAAACAAGTACGTCGGGGCGTTCTCACGGTCACTGGGTAACGTGCAGTACCAATCTAACATTCCGCTCAACCAACTCGACGATCGGACGGTCCTAAACAACTTCTTGGGGGTCAAGTACCTCTTCGTCCAGTCTAATGGCGATAACGCCACCAAGATTCCGGCCGGTTACACCCTGGATAAAACCACGACGCCCATCATCAATTACGACCAGGGGCAACCAAGCAATGCCAAGACGGCGGCGGATCTAACGACGATTCAGACCAGCCGCTATACGACCAAAAACGCCTTCCCGCTCTTGTATTGGCAAGACACCGCCATCAGCCAAGCGACCTACCGTAAGTTATCGGCGACCCAAAAGGAGCGGGCCTTGGCAAGTGGGGTGGTGGTGGCGGGTAACCAAGTCGCCATTAAGGGGTTAAAGAAGGCCAACCTCGCTGGGGAGGTTAAGAAGTTAACTGCCACCTTGATTTCTAACCGCTTAACCCCGGTCAAGGCTAGCCAGTTGGTTCAAACCGACCCAGATGAAACCTATCGCTTGACCTTCCCGGACCTGACTAAAAAGGCCGTGGCTAAAGCTACCAAGGGGAGTGAGTTGCACGTTGACGTTTCATCCATTAAGTTCACCCCCTTCAGTATGAAAGAAGAGCTTGCTTACGAGGCGGCCCACGATCAGTACATGCTGACCAACCCGGGCTCAACGTATAACGCTAAGTTTGCCCGCTACCAAAATTGGCGTAAGCTAGTCCTAAAGGGGGCTCCCGATAAGTCGTTTACGATTACGCTCACTTCTTCAAAGGGGGAAGAGACAATCACCCAACCCAAGCAGTCAATCCTCTCGTTCTTTAAGTTAGTAACGGATGGCTCTTTGAACTTAGGGTACTTTGGTGGTCAGCTTCCCCAAAGTGTCGGCGTTACCTTCAGTAAGCTAGGAACCTACCGGCTAAAGTATACGGTTGAAGCCGAAAAGTTGGGTAAACAGTATGATCAACAAGTTAAAACCATTCAAAGCCACGCCCTAAAGGACCTTACTTTCAAGACTAACCAGGTGTCAGGGACGATCACGACGAACCGGACTGGGATTTTAACTTCGTCAATCCCTTATTCGAGCGGCTGGACGGCCACCGTTAACGGAAAGGCGGTTAAGTTGCTACGTACTAACCAGGCCTTCGTGGGGCTTCGGCTTCCAGCGGGACACCACCGCGTTGTTTTACGCTATCACGTACCAGGACTGACGCTGGGGGCGAAGGTTAGCTTGGTAGGGCTTGGGTGGACCCTAATGGCAGCCTTGGCCACCCTAGTGTTCAAACGGCGTCGAGCCAAGTAAGGACTGGAGATAACGTCAAAATTGCCGCTAATTGGCAGTTCTTAACCGATCACCATGGTCCCTCGGGAAAAGCGGCTGGCCAATGTTGTGGATTGGGCTTGCTAAGCCTGCTGTGTAACATTCAAAGTTTTTAAAAGGGGCCGGGAGAAATTTTCTCCTGGCCCCTTTTTAGGTTTAAGTATCGTTATTGATCTGACTTGAGCCAGTTACTAAGGTAGTCGCGAAGTGCGATGGCTTCGTCCTTGGTAATGGAATAGGTAGCGTCAACTTGGTCTTGACCAGTGACGGCTTGGTTCGATAGTAACAAGAAGAGTTGGTGGTCCCGGGGGACGATTGACATTTCGTTGGCCAGGCCGTCGTCATCTAATTCATCGTTATAGCGAACGTCAAACCACTTACCATCAGTTGTTAATTTACGCACCTTTTAATCCTCCCAATGATCAAAAAAATCAGGTTCCCAATGTAGGGTCCCTGATATAAATCATAGTTAATTCTTAGCACTTTCGTCAAGTTTAATTGAGTGGCCCCGTTGGCGATCCTTAAGTTGGAAGGAAACAATGAAGGCGACGATAATTAAGGCAATCGTAAAGTAAAAACCGGTGTGGCTTCCCGCCGTAAAGCGGGCGGCGGCGGAACCGGTGGCTGCTCCACGACCCAATTCCAAGAAGGAAGTGGCAAAGGCAGTTGCTAAAGCACCTACGACTTGTT
This sequence comes from Limosilactobacillus fermentum, assembly GCF_013394085.1. NCBI lineage: Bacteria > Bacillati > Bacillota > Bacilli > Lactobacillales > Lactobacillaceae > Limosilactobacillus > Limosilactobacillus fermentum. Next base: position 1,194,939 of record NZ_CP040910.1, on the reverse strand, counting down.
GCATCGTGTTGAGAATTGTAGATCCATCACCAGCTTCCCGTCCGGACAGGGAGTTCAGAGCGGAGGTTTGGGCGGGCGACATTGCTAAAGGCGCCCCGATCATTAAGATTACGTGAGCGGCGATGATATAAACAATGCTTGCGGTATCGGAAGCCATGGCTAACATAACGGCCCCGATAAAGGCGATGATAAAACCGAGAATGGCGGGCCGACGTGCACCAATGTTATCGTATAACCGACCGGCAATTGCGGAGGTCACGGCGTTGATCACCCCACCAGGAAGCATGATCACCCCAGTTAAGGCAACGGCAATTCCCACCCCGTTTTGAATGTATTGTGGCATCAGGTACATTGCAGACAGGATGATTGCGAAGTCCAGCATTACCAAGATGGTCCCAACGGTGAATTCTTTGTTCTTTAAGACCTTCAGGTTTAGAATTGGTGATTCTAACGTTAGTTGACGGTGTACATAAAGGAATAAGACGACAAGGCCAATTACTAAACTAACAATTACCTGCCAGCTAGCCCAACCATAACGGCTAGAAAGGCTCGCCCCAGCAACAATCCCGGAAAAACCGATGATTGATTCGATGATTGATAATACGTCAACACGCGGCTTGCTGATGTGACCGACGTTTTCCAGTTCCATGACCGCAAAAATTAAGGCAATCACGAGCAGGGGAATGAAGGACCAGAAGATCCAACGCCAATTTGCAATCCCTAAGATCAACCCGGTTAAGGTTGGCCCAATGGCGGGAGCAAACATGATTACCAATGCCATGATCCCGTTTACGGCCCCTAATTTTTGGGGTGGGAAGATTTGCATCGCAACGGCGAACATTAGCGGCAAAATAAGCCCGGTCCCGATCCCTTGGATCATACGCCCGGTTAATAGGAGGGCAAAGCCTGGGGCCATGGCCGAAAGTACACTCCCTAAAATAAAGACCAATAAGGCAAAGATGATGATTTTACGCGTTGAAAACCACTTTGAGATGATTGATGAAAGGGGCATGATGATCCCAATAATCAGCATGTAACCCGTTACTAACCATTGCAAAGTGGCAGTCGACATGTTAAAGGCAATGCTCAACTTTGGTAAGGCAATGTTGAGGGACGTTTCTGAAAACATCCCGACAAAGGCGCCGAGAAGCATCGAAACCATGGCAAGCTTAGGGTGCCGAACCCGGCTTGCTGAGGTGGTACGTGGATGGGCTTGTTCCATTTGAACTTTTTCCATAAATTAATTTACAACTCCTTCTCTTGATTTCACAATTGATTACATTACCATAGTTTTTTTAGCCTCGTAAGTTAAAAGTTTCTCATCTTTAAGAAAATCTTTACCAACTAATTAATGCCCCCTATGCATTATTGTTGCCTTAAAACGGGCATTTGACAACGATGAAACCGTTAACGATAATTTAGAGAAAGAAGTTGTTTTTTCATAAAATAACGGCGATTTAAGTTTTTATACAAGTGAGTGGAGGAGAAGTTAGGATGAAAAATAATAAAAATCGGCGCATGGTAATAATGATTGCCATAATTTGTGTCTTAGCGCTAGCGGGGACCTGGCTAGTCCGGGCCCAAGCTAGGCAATTAAATTCAACAAAATATGTTCAATCAACGACGCCCACGCTCTTTTTCCACGGCTATGGCTCCAGCGCCAACGCCGAAGATCACATGGCCAAAGCGGCGCAAAAAGCCGGGGTAACCAAGACGATCATCCGCGCTAACGTCACTAAGCAGGGGACGGTTAACCTAGTGGGGACGATAAAAAAGGGGGCCATCAACCCAATTGTCGAAGTCAACTTCGCCGACAACCGTAACCCCGACTACCAAGTAGACGCTCGCTACGCTAAAAACGTGGTTGTTGCCCTTCAAGAGAGGTACGGTTTTAAGGAGATGAACATGGTTGGCCACTCGATGGGGAACATGGCGATTACCTTTTACCTGGTTAATAATGCCAACGATAAGAAACTTCCCCAGCTAAAAAAAACAGGTAGACATTGCCGGTCACTTCGACGGGATTCTTGGTTACGACCAACCGGCGGGCTTGTCTATCAACCAAAAGACGGGGGAGCCTAACAAGATGACGGACAGCTTTAAGGAGCTTTTGAAGTTGCGCCAAGTCTACCCACGCCAAGCGGCGGTCCTCAACCTGTACGGCGACATCGGTAACGGCAGCGACGGCCGCGTTGCCAACATTTCCAGTGAGACGCTTAAGTACCTGGTGAGCGGCCGGGCCAAGTCATACCAAGCCCACCGTTTTACTGGTAAGCAAGCACAACACTCCAAACTGCATAGCAACGCCCAGGTCGACCGCTACCTGATCGACTTCTTATGGAGAAAATAGGAGTGAGTGCGCCCCAACCTACTCGACGGGCCGTTGATTAAGTGAGGGAAGCTAAAAAAGCTGAAGACGGCGTCGTCTCCAGCTTTTTTTCTTATCATTTATTCGGGGCGGTAGTTAGCGGCCAAAAAATCAGCCATTGACGTGGGGGCGTGGCCGGTGATGGTCCAAAAGTCATCACTAGTTCCGCTCAACAGGCCCATGGCACCAGCTTGGTACATCGAGGCCAGTTCGTCACCATCCCCTTCTTCTCGGTATAACCGGGCGAACTCAGCAACCGAAACCGGCTGGTAACCAATTCGGTGGCCGCTAACCTTAGTCATGATGGCGGCTAGTTCGGTCATTGGGAGGCTGGTTGACTGGCTAAGGAGGTAGGTTTGGTGGTGATCCCGCAGGGCGGGGGTTAAGGCGACCTTAGCGATTGCCTCGGCGGAGTTTTCCTGGGAAATAAAAGACATTGGTTGGTCGCCAACCGGGTAAATAACGTTCTGCCGTTCAATCAGTTCCGGTAGGTAAGGAACCAGTGGGTCGGCGTAGAGGCTGTTTTTGATGACGGCGTAGTTAAGCCCACTCCCGGCTAAGCGGGGAGGTAAGTAGGCGTAAAAGGGCGCCATCCGGAAGGGGTTATTGGCTTGATCGGTAAAAAAAGAGACCGCGACGATGGAAGGGACGTTAGCGATCCTTGATCGCCGTTAACAGGTTCTCCAGTTCCGTTACCCGGCCGGTCAAACTGTAGGTTAACGACGGGACGTAAACGACCACGTCGCTCCCGGCCAGGGCGGGAGTCAGGGTAGCGGGATCTTGGTAGTCTAAGTGGGCAACCTGAAAGCCAGCTTCCTTTAGAGCGGCGGCTTTGCTAGGGTTGTGGGCGCCAATCCGAATTTGATTGGGCGAAAGAGTTTTGCTTAGTTGATGGACAATCCGGCGACCCAGGTGGCCGGTTGCCCCGGTGACGGTAATCAACATAAAAATCCCTCCTTTGTGTAACTTTAATTGTAACACATTGGAGGGGCTTGGGGTTAGCCTTGGTTGGTGAGGTAGTCTTCTAGGACGGCCAAGACACCGTCGTGGTTGTTGTCGAGGGCCGTACGGTGGTTAGCTGCGGCGATGGCAACCGGGCCGGCGTTTTTCATTGCGTACCCAAACTTAGCGAGCTTGAGCATCTCGGCGTCGTTACCGCCGTCACCAAAGGCGATCAGGTCGGCACCGGAAAGGCCCCAAGAGGAGAGCAAGTCGTTGAGGGCGGTCGCCTTGTTAATCCCCGGGACGGTTACGTCAACGGAGCCGTTACCACTCGGGGTAATCCGAACTTGATTGCCAAAGCGGTCCTGTAGGGCGGCCAATTGTTCGTCAACCTTAGCTGGGTCCAGTAAAAAGGAGAGCTGATAGTAGCGATCGGCCGGCAGGTCCTTGTAATCGTCGACCAGTACGTGGTTGGGGAAGTAAAATTGTTGGCGCCTAAGGGTCGCGGCGGGGAGTTTAGCGTAAACGTAGCCGTGCTTAACCCCGGAGAGGGAAGGGGTGATCTTCAAGTCATTACACAAGAACCGAATCACCTCGTCAGCGACGGCTTGCTCAACCGTGGTCTGCACCAGATCTTGGCCTTGGTAGACCACGTGGGCGCCGTTTTCGGACACGAAGTAGAGGCGCTCCTTAGTGTCCGGGAAGTAATTGGTGAGGCACTCGTATTGGTTGCCAGACGACACGATTACCTTGACCCCCTGGTCCTCAAGTTGGGATAAGATACGTTCAAAACGGGCGTGGTCGTAGCTCTTATCGTCGTGGACGAAGGTAGCGTCCATATCAAAGGTGACTGCCTGAAACGGTAATGACATTGAAATTCCTCCTTTAATAACAAAAAATGGCGATCACGAAACCGTGACCGCCATACTATTGGGCTAGCTGGGTTCGAACCAGCGCATGACGGTACCAAAAACCGTTGCCTTACCACTTGGCTATAGCCCAATTAAATTACTTAATTATCTTACCCGGAGTCGTTCTAAAATGCAAGTGATTTTGGTGAATTTCTTGGTATTTTTTTCTTGGAAGCGTTCAACTAAGCCCATTCTCTTGACCCAATATGCAATGGTTGTATAATTGAACCTATTGTTAATAATTATACATTCAGATGGGAGATATCTAATGGATCGACAAACGGATACGGCCTTCTTTGGCCAACCGCGGGGGCTTTCGACCCTCTTTTTCACCGTCATGTGGGAACGGTTTTCCTACTACGGGATGCGGGCAATCCTACTTTTTTACATGTATTACGCCGTTACTAAGGGCGGCCTGGGAATTAACCAGACTACGGCTGCCTCGATTATGTCAATTTATGGCTCCTTAGTCTACATTTCGACGATTGTCGGGGGCTGGCTGGCCGACCGGGTCTGGGGAACGCGCCGGACCGTTTTTTTAGGGGGCTTTTCCATCATGCTGGGCCACATCTGCCTCTCCTTGCCCTTTGGGGTGAGCGCCCTGTATGGTTCAATTGTCTTCATTGTGATTGGGTCGGGGCTGTTAAACCCGTCCGCTTCGTCAATGGTCGGGGACTTGTATGCGGAAAACGACCGGCGCCGTGACGCTGGTTTTTCGATGTTTGTTTTCGGGATCAACCTGGGGGCCGTCGTTGCCCCGTGGGCGGTGCCGTGGGCCGCTGGCGGCTTTGGTCTCCACCTCTTTGGTAGCGAGCAAAACTTTCACGCCGGCTTCGCCCTAGCGGCGATTGGGATGTTCTTTGGCTTGCTCCAATACATTTGGGACGGTAAAAAGTACTTACCCGAAGGTAGCCTGACCCCGGACGATCCGCTGACAGAAGCGGAGAAAAAGACGGTAATCAAGTGGGCGGCGGTGATCGTCATCGCCTTAGTGGCGGTCCTGGGGCTCATGGCTGTCTTCCACAGCTTCAACGTTAACGGTGTCATCAACTTAATCACGATGATCGCCATTGCTATGCCAATCGTTTACTTCGTAATGATGCTGCACTCAAAGAAGGTCACTAAGTTAGAACGCAAGCGGGTGGTTGCCTACATCCCGCTCTTCATTGCCGCCGCCATCTTCTGGGGGATTGAAGAGTCCGGTTCCGTGGTCTTGGCCCTCTTTGCCGAGCAACGGACGGTCTTGCACATCGGGGGGTGGCACTTTGCCGCCGCTAACTTCCAAACCTTAAACCCACTCTTTATCATGCTACTGACGCCGGCCTTCGTCCTCTTATGGGACCACTGGAAAAAGCAACCGACTTCACCGGGGAAGTTCGCTTGGGCGTTGGTCTTTTCCGGGTTATCCTACGTTTGGATGGCAATTCCGGGGATGCTCTTTGGAACGGCCGGCCGGGTTTCACCGCTGTGGCTGGTCGGTTCCTGGTTCTTAGTCGAAATTGGGGAAATGCTGAACTCGCCAATTGGCTTGTCGGTAACGACCAAGTTGGCCCCTAAGGCCTTCAAGTCTCAAATGATGAGTTTATGGTACATGGCCGATTCAGTTGGCCAAGCCGTCAACGCCCAAATCGTTAAGTACTACTCATCGGCGACCGAAGTACCGTACTTCATCGCCGTGGGGGTCGTTTCGATTGCCTTTGGGATCATCCTGATGTTCTTCGTTAAACGGATCCACAACTTAATGGGTGGCGTTGATTAGGCAAAAACGACTAGTTGATTAGTTGCGCTCAGGTAACCAGTCTAGCAATTTTGCCACGTTAATATTCATTAATTTAAAGGGGACCGCTCTGGTGAGGGTGGTCCCTTTTTTGCGTGTAATTAGGGGGGAAAGACGTGACACACTAAACAAAGGTGGTGCGGAAACCAACCAACAGCTGGCGGTGTGTCGACCGGAGTACTCCTTGCGAATAATTAGAATAAAATAATAAGAATTGATCCTTGACGAGATTAAATGAGAATGTTTTAATGTAGTTATCAACTTGAAGGAGGAACACCACCATGAATCAATTAACCCACCTTACGAACAGCTATTTTTCCTTTGCTTATTTCGAATAGCGTCCGCACCGCTTAGGTCCGGACGACGACGTTCAGACCTAAGCAAGGGTTTTTGGTACTTCCTTGCTAGGGCAGTCTAGCAAGGAATGGTGGCGACATCTCTCACTTTCATTTCCTTTGGTGATTACCGGCTAGACTGAGCAACGTCTTAGTTTAGCCGGTTTTTTTATACCTTTGGAGGAATGAACATGGAATCTAATTTAACCGTCAAGGCACCCACCATTCACCGGGCCCGCTTGGCCTGGTTGCTGTACATCAACTACTTCATTCACGGGTTCGGGCTAATTATCTTGGCCCAGAACATGACTAGCCTGGGGGCGGCTTGGAACAGCCCCCTGAAAATTGTCTCCTTTGTTATTTCAGGAGTTGGGATCGGGCGCCTCTTGTCCTACCTGATTACCGGGTTTTTAGCTGACTTATTTAGCCGTAAGGCCTTTGTCTTGCTGGGGATGAGCGCCTACCTAGCCTTTGCGATCGGAATCCCCTTCAGCCACAACATTTACGTCGCCTACTTCTTCGCGATCCTGGCCGGGATTGCCAACTCGGCCCTCGATGCCGGCACCTACACCACCTTCGTTGAACTAAACGGCGGTAACGGCGCGGCCACGATCTTAATCAAGGCTTTCATGTCGGCTGGCGAGTTCGTCTTGCCACTGCTCATCGCCCAACTAACGGCCAACGGGCTATGGTTTGGCTGGTCCTTTATGACCATGGCCGCCCTGGTGGTCATCAACTTCGTCTTGATCTTGCCCCTGTCCTTCCCCCTGCCTAACCAAAGTCCGGCCCAAGAAGGCAGCGGAGAAAAAAAGGTTAAACCAAACTGGGTGACCACGATCGCTTTGGTCTTATACGGGTACACCTCCATGGCGGTGATGATCTGGTTTACCCAGTGGATCTCCCTCTTTGCCGCTGACAGCTTGAACTTTTCCGACGGTCAGGCCCACTTTCTCTTGTCGCTTTACAGCCTGGGTTCGATCAGCGGGGTAATGTTGATCTTTGCCCTCTTAAAACGCAACGTCAAGGAGACCCACCTGTTGATTAGCATGAACGTGATTGCCGTCCTCGCCTTGTTAGGGGTCCTGGTTGGCACCAGTACCGTGATGGTGCAGGTGGCTAGCTTCGTCTTCGGGATTAGTGCCGCCGGGGGAATCATGCAAGTCGGTTTGACCCTGTTCATGCGCTTCTTCCCGCACCACCGGGGGATGGTCACCGGGGTGTACTACTTCTTTGGTAGTATTGCTTCCTTCACCGTTCCGCTAATTACCGGGGTCTTGTCAACCACTAGCATGCGGGCGGCGATGACCGGTGACCTAGTGGTGGGGTTAATCGGTAGCGCCCTGATGCTCGTCGTTTTGATTAGCGAAAGGGGGCGTCACCATGGCTGAGTTAGAGCAGCTCCGTAACCAGATCAACCAAGTCGACGAACGGCTCGTCGCCCTTTTAAAGCAAAGGTTTGAAATCGTTGAGGCGGTTGCCCGCACGAAGCAAGCAAGCGGGGCGCCGGTCTTTGATCCAACCCGGGAACGGGCGGTATTGAAGCGGGTGGTCGACCTAGTGGCAAACGAGGATTACCAACCCGCCGTAGCGCAAGTTTTTACCACGATCATGGATCAAGCCAAGCAACTAGAAAGGAAAAAATTATGTTAACTTACCTCACGGCCGGTGAATCACACGGCCCCCAAGGAACCGCAATTATTGAAGGAATTCCGGCCGGTCTAGCCATTGACGTGGACCAAATCAACGCCGATTTGGCAAGCCGCCAAGGTGGGTATGGCCGGGGCAGTCGGCAACAGATTGAACACGACCAGGTTGAGATTCTGGGTGGGGTCCGCCACGGCCTTACCCTAGGGTCACCGATCACCCTCGTGGTGAAAAATCGTGACCACGCCCATTGGTCGTCGATCATGCACCCAACCAGCCCAGCCACCGCGGAAAACACCCTACGCAAGGTGGAGCGGCCCCGGCCCGGCCACGCCGACCTGGTGGGGGGGATGAAGTACCGTCACCGCGACCTGCGCAACGTCTTGGAACGTTCTTCGGCCCGCGAGACGGCGATCCGGGTGGCGGTTGGCAACGTCTGTGAACAACTACTGGCCGCCTTGGGGGTGACCTTGGTCGGCTACGTCCAAGCAATCGGCCCGGTCGACACCGACCTAACTAAGCCCCAAACGGTGAGTGAAATTAAAGACGCCATCACCCAAAACGACCTGCGGATCCTTGCTCAAGACCGGGTAGCGGAACTTCACGACCTAATTGACCAGACCCGGCGTGCGGGCGATACTCTGGGCGGTTGGATCCGGGTGGTCGTTAACGGGATGCCGGCCGGTATCGGGAGCTACGTTTCCTGGGATACCAAGCTAGATGGTCAGTTGGCCGCCGCCGTGATGGGGGTCAACGCCATGAAGGGGGTTAGCATTGGCGACGGCTTTGAGATCAGTCGCCACCCCGGCAGTCAGGGGATGGACGAGATTAGCCACGACGCCGATGGCTACCACCGTTTATCCAACCACCTCGGGGGCTTGGAAGGTGGGATGACCAACGGGATGCCCCTGATTATTAACGCGGCCATGAAGCCGATCCCGACCCTTTACAAGGCACTCAAGACGGTTAACGTGGTGACCAAGGAAGTGGAAAAGGCCAGCGTCGAGCGTTCCGACACTACCGCGATCGTGCCGGCTTCGATCGTGATTGAAAACGTGGTCGCCATCGAATTAGCCAAGGCCTTGACTAACAGCTTTAACGCTGACAACCTGGCCCGGCTGCAAGAACAGTTAGCGGCCTATCGAGAAGAACTGCGGGGTTATTAATATGAAGATTCACACCTTAGGGCCGGCGGTAACCGATTCTTACCGGGCCGCCGAGCAATACCGGGCTGACCACGAAAATCTTGAGGTGGTTGGCCACCCCAGTTTTGAAGTGCTCTACCAGTCAATCCCGGAACTAAGGGGTGAATTATTATTAATTCCCGCGGCGGTCAAAACGCCAACCGGGGCCAGTTGGGGGGACCTGCACTACCAATACGGTGACCGGTTGGAGCTAATCGACAGCCTAATCACCGAACTTTCCCCGTTGGCCATTTTGGAACGGCGGGGGCGAAGCGGTCAACGGGCCTATTGCCACCCGGCCACGATTGATTACTTAACGAGAAACGTTGAGGGTCCCTTGGAAATTATGCCCTGCCCGAGCAAGTGGCAGGCTTACCGGTGCTATCAAACAGACGGGCGGTATACCCTGACCAGCCAGGCCTTTGCCGGGCCGGCCGACCGGGTAATCAAAACCATTCACTTAAAGATGCTGTGGAGCGTGTACCAAGTTAAGGGAGAAACGGATGCAAAAACGAGCGTTAACAATTAATAGCCGGGGCCTGAACGGGGAACTGGCGGTGCCTGGTGACAAGAGCATTTCCCACCGTGCCCTGATGATCGGGGCGTTAAGTGAGGGGACCACGGTGATTGATCACTTTTTGGCGGGGGAGGATTGCTTGAGCACTTTACGGGCCCTGCAAGACCTTGGCGTCGAGATCGAGCGAAAAGGGGAGCACGTCGAAGTAATTGGACGGGGAATCGCCGGCCTGGTTGAACCGGCGGCGCCCCTTCAAATGAATAACTCGGGGACCTCCACCCGTCTTTTGATGGGGATCTTGGCGGGCCAGTCCTTCACTAGCCAACTGGTGGGGGATGCCTCCTTGAGCCGGCGCCCGATGAAGCGGGTACAAGGACCGCTGGCCCGCCTGGGGGCGCAAATAGGCCTGAGTGAGGCGGGGACCTTGCCGGCCACCGTGGTGGGGCACCCCCTCCAGGGCGCACGGGTGAAATTAGAGGTGGCCTCGGCCCAGGTCAAGAGCGCCGTGATCTTGGCGGCCCTCCAGGCTCAGGGGTCAACGACGGTGAGTGAACCACTGCCGACCCGTGATCACACCGAACGGCTCTTGAAGGCCTTTGGGGCGAACTTAACCGTCGACCGGGCGGCGAACTCGATCACCGTGACCCCCGGGGCGCGCTTGGTTGGCCAAGAGGTCCTGGTCCCCGGCGACCCTTCCTCGGCGGCCTTCTTCTTGGTGGCCGGGGCGGTGATCGCTAATTCGCACCTGACGGTTAAAGACGTCTGCCTAAATCCCACCCGGACGGGGCTCATACGGGTCCTGAAAAAAATGGGGGCGCGCCTTTCAATTAAAGAGACGGCTAGCGGGGGCGAGCCGTTAGGGGATGTGACAATTCAAACCAGCCAGTTAAGGGCGGTAACGGTGACCGCCAAGGATGTACCGGACTTGATTGACGAACTACCGCTAGTGGCCCTGCTAGCGGCCTGTGCAGACGGGGTAAGCGAGATTAGCGGGGCGGGCGAACTGCGGGTCAAGGAGACCGACCGGATTCAAACGGTCGCCGAACTGCTCTTGCAACTAGGGGTGGACGTGGAAGAACGTCCGGATGGTTGGCGAATTGTCGGCCGCCCCAATTGGCAAGTTCAAAAGCCAAACTTAAATAGCCACGGCGACCACCGGCTGGGGATGTTAGCGGCCGTGGCGGCCCTCCGCTCAACGACGCCGCTGTTCTTGATTGACCCGGACGCCGTGGCGGTCTCTTACCCCAGCTTCTTTGCCGACTTAGCCAAGTTAGGAGGTGCTTAAATGACTACCGTCTTTATTCACGGCCTCGGCCTGATCGGGGGATCCTTGATCAGGGCGATTCGGGTTAGCCATCCCCAGGATCAAATCATCGCTAGCGATCCGAACCAAGCCGCACTGGATTACGCCCTGCAAGTGGGGTTGGTTGACGAGGCGACCACTGGACTCGCGGGAGCACAACGAGCGGACTTTATCATCTTGGCCGGTCCCGTCTTGGCGATCTGCCAAGACCTGGCTGACCTGGCGAGAATGGAACTGAAAGAGGGGGTGGTGGTGACCGACGTGGGGAGCACCAAGCAAGCGGTGCTAAAAGCCGCCCAACCGCTAGTTGACGCCGGGGTCGCCTTCGTGGGCGGTCACCCAATGGCCGGTTCGCACAAGAGTGGGGTCCAAGCCAGTCGGCGCGACCTGGTGGAAAACGCCTTTTACTTCCTGGTTCCCACCGGCCCAGTTGACCACCGGGCCAGTTTAAAAGACCTGCTAAGTGGAACCGGGGCGAAGTGGTTGACCGTCACTGCCGAGGAGCACGATTACTTGGTGGCCCAGGTTAGCCACCTCCCCCACGTGATTGCGACGGCCCTGGTTAACCAAACGGCGACCGCCTTTGCGGGGCAACCGCTAGGGGAACGGGTGGCGGCCGGGGGCTTTAAATCGGTGACCCGGATCGTCGCTTCGGATCCGACAATGTGGGCGGCGATCATGGCGACCAACCGTGATTTGATCTCCCAACAGTTAGCCAGTTACCTAAGGGAGCTGCAACGCTTCAAGGACCTGATTGATAAGCAAGACCAAGCGGGGCTGTTTGAAACCTTTTCCAAGGCCCGGGTACGCCGCAACCGACTCAACCAACAAAGTAAGGACCTTTTTTACGACCTCTTCATTAACATTCCGGACCAGGTGGGGGCGATTGCCGGCGTCATGAACCGTTTAGCGGCGGCCAACGTCAACGTCATCCACTTGCAAGTGTTGGAACTGCGGGATGAAATTAACGGGGTCTTGCAACTGACCTTCAGCACCCCCGCCGATCAAAGGCGGGCCGCTGGGGTCCTCAACGATTACGAAATCATTGAACGGGGGGACCAAGAATGAACTTAATCCTAGTTGGCTTCATGGGTAGCGGCAAGACCACCGTCAGCACCCTGCTTGGTGAGGCCTTACAGCAGCCAGTCTACGACCTCGATGACGAAGTGGAGAAGGCAGCTTGCAAGCCGATTCCCCAAATTTTTGCAGACGACGGCGAAGCGAGTTTTCGCGACCTGGAGCACAGCGCCCTTAAGGAGGTGGTTAAGCGGCGCCAGGGAATCTTAGCGACCGGTGGCGGGACCCCAGTGGCGGAACGTAACCAACGACTGCTTGAACACGCCCAGGCCCCGGTAATCTTGCTGACGGCTAGCCCCGCCGAGACCGCCCGGCGGTTAGGGGACGGGGAGGGGCGCCCGCTAGCAAGTAAGCTAACCCCGGCGGAGTTAGCGGACCTCCAAGACGCCCGCCGCCCCGCCTACGATCGTTGTGCCGACCTCACCATTCGCACGGATAAGCTCTCACCGACGGCGGTGGCCGAGTTGATTATCGCCTTTTTACGGATCCACCAAGACCAAAGTGCCTAAGGGCGCTTTTTTAGTGGTGGGGAGAAACCATCTTTACGACAGGGGAAAGGCAAATGGTATCAACACGCATAAAAATGCAATGATTGCCGCATTTATTAACTATATTACGTATATTTACTTGTTTTTCACCCGGGAGTAGGGTACAATTCCCCTAATGATTAAAATTTGAGGAGAAATAGTATGGACAAGTCAATTTTGAGTCAAGCTTCCCAACACGAAGAGCGCAACATTTTAGCTGAGGTCTGCAACTTAGCGGCGGCCAGGGACGACGTGATCGACCTTTCCGTCGGCGACCCGAACTTCGCCACCCCGCTGCCCATTGTTGAGGCGGCCACCGAACGCGCCAAAAAAGGGCACACCCACTACACGGCGGCGATGGGGATGCCGGAGCTGCGAGAAGCAATTGCGGAATACTATCAAAAACTAGGGGTACCCGCCAAAGCCGCCCAGGTGATGGTGACGGTGGGTGCGGAACATGCCCTCTTGTTGGCCCTATACGCCTTACTCGATCCGGGTGACGAGGTCTTGATTGCCGAGCCGTGCTTTTCTCCCTACGCCGCCCAGGTGAAACTGGCCGGTGGGGTTCCGGTGATGGTGGCCATGGACCCCGAGGCGGGCTTTGCCATTGACCCGGCCAAACTCGAAGCGGCGCTTACAGATAAAACTAAGGCGATCATCGTCAACTCGCCGAATAACCCGACCGGGGCGGTGCTTGATCAAGAAGCTGCCCAGGGCCTGGGTCAGTTGGCAATTGACCACAACCTGATCCTCTTGACCGATGAAATCTACGCCGACTTCCAAATGCCGGGTCACCACTACTACCCATTGGCTAAGGAGGCTCCGGATAATACGGTCACGATTAGCGGGATGTCCAAGTCCTTTGCCATGACCGGCTGGCGTCTGGGGTGGTTAGTGGGGCCAAAGTATTTAGCCGATGCTACGGCGGCGGTCAACGAAAACGTGGCCTACACGGCGCCCACGATCAGCCAAGATGCGGCCCTCTATGCCCTTGAACACCATGATGAACTGGTTGCCCCGCTGGTGGCGGCCTTCCAAGAGCGGCTAACCTATTTACAAACGGCCCTGGGCGCCTTGACGAACCACGCCGTGAATCCGGTTGGCGGGTCGATCTACGCCTTTTTAGACATTCGTAAGACCGGGCTTAGTTCGGAGCAATACGCTACCCGGCTCTTGAACCAAACCGGGATTTTAGTGGTGCCAGGCTTGGCCTTTGGCAAGGGTGGCGATGGCTTTGTCCGTGTTGCCGCCACTCAGCCAATGGCGACCCTTAAAGAAGCGGTTGCTAAGTGGCAAAGCTTTGACCCCCAAAAGGAGGATTAAAATGAAGATTTTGATGTATTCGATCTTAGACACCGAACGCCCCTACGTGGAGGCCTGGGTAAACAAAACAGGCCACCAAGTTAAGATGGTCGAAGAGGGGTTAAATAAGGAGACCGCTAAGTGGGCCGCGGGCTTTGACGGGATCGATTTTCAGCAGACCAATGACCTGGATCCGGAGGTCTACGCGACTCTAGAGGGGTTAGGGATCAAGCAGCTGACCGCCCGGATGGTTGGGTTTGATATGATTGATTTAAAGCAAGTGGCCGACCACCACTTACTGGTGACCAACGTCCCGGCCTACTCGCCGCGGGCGATTGCCGAAATGGGGCTCACCCAGGCCCTGCGCCTAGTCCGGAAACTTGGTTACTACGACCAGCGAATGGATAATTACGACTTTCGTTGGGTGGGGCTGGAGTCAACTGAGATCTACAACCTGACCGTGGGGGTAATTGGTGCCGGCCACATTGGCGGTGCCACCGCCCGCCTGTACAGCGCCCTGGGGGCCAATGTCTTGGCCACCGACCCGGTTCACCATGCGGAACTAGAGGCCGACTTGACTTACGTCGACCTCGAGACATTGCTTCGGGAAGCTGACATTGTAACCATCCACACCCCCCTTAATGAGGAAACGGCAAACCTCCTGGATCGAACAGCCTTTGCCAAGATGAAGGATAGCGCCTACCTGATTAACATGGCCCGGGGCGGGTTGGTCGATACGGCGGCCCTGATCGAGGCCCTGCAAAACCACCAACTGGCCGGGGCGGCCCTCGACACCCTCGCCGACGAAACGGGCTACTTTGAACGCCAAGCCAGCAGAGAAGAAGTATCAGAATCCTATCTGACCTTGCGGGCGATGCCCAACGTCTTGATTTCACCGCACTCGGCCTTTTTCACCGATACCGCAATCAAAAACATCGTTGAAATGGGACTCGATGACGTGGTTCGGATTGTCAACGGTAAGCGACCACTCTACCCGGTTAATTAAAAACACCCCCACTTGCAGTTGGTAAGTGGGGGTGTTTTAGTTATGAGCTCCGTTTTAACAGGCGTTGGCACAGCTTGGTTAAGGCACGCCGGGAGGAACCGGCGGGGAGCTGGTTGATTTCTGCTTTGGCTTTCTTGGTGAAGGCGGTGGCTAGTTGACGGGCTTGCTCGACCCCGCCGTTTTCAAGCACTAATTGACGGACGAGCTGCATATCCGCTTCACTCATTAACCGTCCCTTGTCCAAGAGGGGCTTAAAGGCGGCCGAGTTAGCTTGCATCGCTAACAGCAAGGGGAGTGAGTAGACCCCCGTGGCCAGGTCTTCTAGGACCGGCTTGTTGAGTTGGTCGCCGCTGGAGTAGTCGAGGATATCGTCTAAGATCTGAAAGGCGATCCCGACGTTTTGGCCGATCCGCTTGGCTAGGGCGACGGTCCGTTGGTCGGCACCGCCAAAGTAGGCCCCTTCGCTAGCTGCCAAGGAGAAGAGGGCGGCCGTCTTACCGTTGATGTTGCGCAGGTAGGAAAGGAAGGTTTGGTCTTGTTTGAAACGGTCGGCCATTTGGCCCAGTTCACCGCTTAAGATCCGGTGCATGATCTGGGCGTTGGTGGTCAAAAAGGGAGTTGTAGCGGTGGTGGTGGTGATCAGGTCAAAGAAGATCGTGAACAGGTAATCGCCGGAATAAACCGCCACGTCCTTGCCAAACTCGGCTTGAATGCTGATGCGTCCCCGCCGCTCGGGAGAGTCGTCAATAATGTCATCGTGGATTAAAGTGGCCATGTGGAGGACTTCAATCGAGGTGGCCAGCTTGATTAAGCGGTCGCGTTGTTCTGGTTGCGGTTGGCCGGTCAGGGAAGCAAAGAGCCAGAAAAAGGCGGGGCGCAAAAACTTACCGCCGTTAGTGGCCATTTTTTGCAGGGCGCTTTCTAGTTGGCCATCCTTAGTTTTGATCCGGGCTGCCATTAGGTCGCTAACGGCTAAGAGGGCCCGATTTAATTCGGGGTTGTGCGGAAAATGTGTTTGTTTCATCATTAAATTTCCTTTAAGGTTTATACTGTCTATTGTACCCTAAATAGGGAATTGAATAAATAAGGGAAAGGGTGGACTTATTTAATGTCTGTCAAAGTATTTTTAGAATTGGTTGAAATCAAGGCCAAGACCGCCAGTGTCTTGCCCTTCATACTCGGCCTCTTTTTAGCGGCCTATCACTACCACACCGTGCAACCAATGCTGGCGCTCCTCTTTTTTATCGCCATGTTCTTGTTTAACATGGCGGTCGATATGTTGGACAACTACCACGATTACGTTCACGCCGTCGACACCGAGGACTATCAGCAAAACACCAACATCATCGGGCGCGAAAACTTATCTCCGCACTTAGTGTTGGCGATGTTGATCACCCTAGTGGTTATCGCCGCTTTGCTGGGAATCTACCTGGTGACCCAACTAGGGCTGACCTTGCTTTGGCTCGGGGTGTTTTGCTTTGCGGTCGGCTTTTTGTACTCATCGGGTCCCTTTCCATTATCGGGGCTGCCGGTTGGTGAATTCTTCTCCGGGTTCACGATGGGCTTTATGATCACCCTGATTTCGGTTTTTGTGAACACCGGAGCGGACTTTACCTGGTCTTGGACTAACCTGGGGGTTATTTTCTTAGTGGCGCTGCCTGATGAACTATGGATCTCCAACCTGTTGCTAGCAAATAACATTTGCGACGAACAAGAGGATAACGATAACCACCGCCACACGATTGTCCACTTTATCGGTAAGAAGTGGGCGCTGTACGCCTTTGCGGTTAAAAACACCATTGCCTTTTTAGCCATTATTGCGGCGGCAGTGTTACGCTTAACGCCGTGGACGGTCCTGTTGACCCTTTTAATTATCCCGTTTGTCGTCAAGCAAACCAAGCTTTTATTTAACAAGCAGGTCAAAAAAGAAACCTTTCCGGCGGCGATCCGGATTTTACTAATCGGTTCCCTTGTCCAGGTCGTGACCTTTGCGGTGGGGTTGATTTAACACCAATTAACATAACATTAACGAAAAGCGAGCGACAGGGAAATTTTCCCGTCGCCCGCTTTTTTGTTTATTGGGCACCGTGCTTTTCTTGTTTTAAGACCTGTTGTTTAACGGCGCAATCGTAATCGCAAGCGGCACACTTGCCCTTCTTGGCCCGCTTAAAGACCTTAACGAGTTGCCAAAAGGCGCAGCCGATGATTAGCAAAATGATGACGGTGTTGGTAATTAAACTAAGCATGGGAAACTCCTTTCTAAATGAAGAGGCTGCCGACCGTGTAAATCAGCCAGGCCAGGCCGTAAGCAATGATCAGGCTAGAAACCAAGGACCAGATTGTCCACTTGGTCGATCCGGTTTCTTGCTTGATCGTCCCCAAGGTGGCAAAACACGGGGCGTACAAGAGGATAAATACCAAGAGGGCGTAAGCGGCAACCGGGTTGATGAATTGGCCCAGGGCGCTAATCAAGACCGCTTGGCTGCTGGTGTGAAACATCACCATCATACTGGAAGTGATCGCTTCTTTAGCTAAGACCCCGGTAAAGAGGGCGGCGATCGTTTGCCACTGGGTGATACCGACCGGTGCAAGGAAGGGAACCAACAGGTGGCCAAGGCTAGCGGCAAAGGAGTGGCTAGAATTAGTGACGAAACCGTGGGGGCCAAAGGAGGCCAATAGCCAAATGATGACCGTCCCGGCAAAGATGACCGTCCCGGCTTTTTTCACGAAGCCCTTCCCCTTGTCCCAAGTCCCGTGCCAAATGACGTCAAAGCGGGGGAGGTGGTACTGAGGTAGTTCAACGATGAAGACCGAGGAGTCGGTGACGCCAAAGTAGAGTTGGTAACCCTTAGCGACTAAGAGGGCGACGATAATCCCCAGGAAGTAAACTGATAGGACAATCAGTGCTTGGTGCTTCGGGAAGAAGGCGGCGACCACCAGTGAGTAAACCGGCAGGCGGGCCGAACAGGACATGAATGGTGAAATTAAGGTTGTGATTAACCGTTCCTTTGGTTGCTCAATTGTTCGCGCCGCCATGATCCCGGTCACGTTACACCCAAAGCCAATGATCAAGGGAATAAAGGACTTCCCGTTTAATCCGATAAACTGCATGATCCGGTCAGTCACCAGGGCTGCCCGGGCCATGTAACCCGAATCTTCTAGCAGCGAGATGCAGGCAAAGAGGACGAAAATTTGGGGGATAAAGACCAAGATCCCCCCGACCCCGGCGATCAGGCCGTCCACAATCAAGGACCGTAACACTGGTAAGGCCCCGGCTGCGGTCAGGACCTGGTCAGCGGTGGTCGAAAGGGGGCCGGAGATGAAGCCGTCTAGCATGTCAGACAGGGGCGTTCCCACCCAGTCAAAGGACAGTTTGAAGATCAAAAAGAAGATCCCGGCAAAAATTGGCAACCCTAAAACGGGGTTGGTCACGATCCGGTCAATCTTAGAGGTCATTTCCACTTTGCTGGTCGAGGCGATGGGTTGGCTGGCCGCCCCCAGCAACTTTTCGATGAAGGCAAAGCGGGTATTGAAAATCTGGTCTTCGAAGTTTTGGGCGTCGTAGTATTTTTCCTGGCTACGCAGCGGGGTCAAGTCCCTAAAGAGGGCGAAGCGTCGGACCGCCTTGTTTTTGTTGATGTATTGAATCGAAAGCCACTGGGCGTAATCGTGGTCCATATCGTAATCTTTGACGAGGGCCTCGGTGGCCTGACGGATTGCCTGCTTAACCATCGGCGGGTAGTCGAGGAGCAGTGGTTTGGCCTGGCGGCGCTCCTTTAAGCTGGCCAGTTCGGCCTTGAGGGCGGCGACCCCCTCGTGGGAACGGGCGTTGGTGGTCTTCACCTCACAGCCCAGCCATTCTTCGAGGACCTTGGGGTCATAGTACTTGCCCTGGCGCTTTAAGTCGTCGATCATGTTGAGGTTTAAAATCACCGGCGCCCCGAGTTCTAAGACCTCAATGGTCAACAAAAGGTTGCGCTTCAGTTGGCCGGCGTTGGTGACGTTTAAGATCAGGTCGGGGTGGTCGTTTAATAGGTAAGAAGTGACGATCGCTTCATCCTTAGTTAAGGGGTTTAAGGAGTAGACCCCCGGTAAGTCGACTAAGGTCACGGCGCTGTCCTTAATTTGGCCAAGCTTTTTTTCGACCGTGACCCCGGTCCAGTTCCCGACGTAGGCGTACTTATCGGTTAGGGAGTTAAAGATGGTCGTTTTTCCGGTGTTGGGGTTACCCAAGAGTGCAACGGTGGTCATGACTCCATCCCTCCCGTTAGTTGACAAAAGACCCGGTAACGTAGGCCGATTCGCTGGCGATCACTTTCGATGATGACTGGCCCGTGGAATGGATAGCGTTGGATCAACGCCACGTCCTTTCCTTCGTATAAACCAAGGTTGTGGAGCCGCTCTTGGGTGGCTTCGTTGAGCAACTCAAAGTGGGTCAGAGTATATTTAGCCGGCATCAAAAACCCCTCCTTGTAATATTATTCCAAAAATATATAATAAATTGCCTGATATTTTCATTATATTAGTTAGTGATATTATTATACAAGATTCCAGAAACAGATATCGGGGAATTTCCTAGTTTTATTTTACCTTGTAACGACTATAATGTAAGACAAGTGATTAATAAACGGGCCCCCAGTTGGATTCTTTATATAGAATTGGAATAATAGGCCTGATTTGGAGGAATTGACATGGCAACATTAGAAGTTAAGAACCTACACGTTTCGGTGACCGATGACGAGACAAAGCAAACCAAGGAGATCCTAAAGGGAGTTAACCTGTCGATGAAGACTGGCGAAATTCACGCCATCATGGGGCCGAACGGGACCGGGAAGTCGACCCTTTCCCAAACGATCATGGGTCAACCCGGTTACACAGTCACGGAAGGTGAAATCCTCTTAAACGGCGAAAACATTCTCGAGATGCCAGTTGATGAACGGGCGCGCAAGGGGCTATTCTTAGCCATGCAATACCCGGCTGAAATTCAAGGGGTGACCAACGCCGAATTCCTGCGGGCGGCCATCAACGCCCGCCGCCCCGCCGACGACCAAATCTCGGTGATGGACTTTATCAAAAAACTGGACCACAACCTCGCCCTCTTGGACATGGATGAATCCATGACCGAACGTTACCTCAACGAAGGCTTCTCCGGGGGGGAAAAGAAGCGTAACGAAATTTTACAATTATTGATGATCGAACCGTCCTTTGCCATCCTCGACGAAATCGACTCCGGTCTGGATATCGACGCCTTAAAGGTGGTCTCCAAGGGGGTCAACTCGATGCGCGGTGATAACTTTGGTTCTTTGATCATCACCCACTACCAACGGCTCTTGAACTACATCGTGCCAGACACCGTTCACGTCATGATGGGCGGCAAGATCGTCAAGACCGGTGACGCCGAATTGGCCAAGAAACTGGAAGCAGAAGGGTACGCTGGCTTGCGTGACGAACTGGGCCTCGACGTCAAGCTCGTTGATGACAACCACTAAGGAGGACGACGATGACATTAGATGTTCAAACGATCGCCGACCAAATAGAGGAAGTTTCCCACCAACACGGGGAGCCCTACACCTTATTGGATCGGCGCCTGGAAGCTTTGCAACTGATGGCCGACCAAAAGATGCCAACGATTCCGCGTTACCACTTTGAGGATTGGCCACTGTTAAGCGACCAACCACTGGCCTTTGAGGATTCCGACCCGCACCTGGCCGAGGGGTTGCTTGACTCCGACCCGGATGTGATCCGGATTGTCCAAGTCGGTCAAACTACCACCGAGGTTCAGCTGCCGGAAGAACTGCGCCAACAAGGGGTTATCTTAACCGATATTTTCTCGGCGGCCCGGATTCATCCCCGCTTGATTGAACGCTTCTTTATGAACCGGGTGGTTAAGCCGGGGGAAAATAAGATGACCGCCGCACACTTAGCCTTTTTAAACGCCGGGGTCTTCTTATACGTTCCCAAGGGGGTCGAAATTGACACCCCGATCGAAGCCGAGATCATTCAAGACGCCACCAAGGACCAACCGTTAAACTCCCACCTCTTGATTGTCGCCGAGGCCCAGTCCAAGATCCACTTCCTCCAGCACTTACAAACGGTCGGGGAACGGTCGGTGCCGGCTAACATGATGGTCGAAATCGTCGCTCAAGAGGGGAGCAACGTCGCCTTCTCCTCGCTGGATGAATTGGGGCCTAACACCCACGTTTACTTCAAGCGGCGGGCCAACATTGGCCGCGATGCTCACGTTGAATGGGCGGTTGGCTTAATGAACGACGGCAACACCCTGGGGGACATGGACTCCGAATTGATTGGCCAGGGGGGCTATGCCGACGCTAAGGCGATCGCCGTGACCACCGGCAGCCAGTTGATGGCCGTCAACAACCGGGTTACTAACCGCGGCAAGAAGACGACCGGGTTGATTAACCAGCGCGGGGTCCTACTTGAAAAGTCCGAGTTGATCTTTAACGGGATTGGTCAAATCGTTCACGGGGCGCACGGGGCCAAGGCCGACCAGCAAAACCGGGTCCTGATGATGTCCGGGGATGCCCATGGCGACGCCAACCCGATTCTTTTGATTGACGAAAACGATGTGGTCGCCGGTCACGCCGCTTCGGTCGGACCAGTCGATCCGGAACAAATGTATTACCTAATGAGCCGCGGGATTGACCGGGCGACCGCCGAGCGGATGGTCATCCGGGGCTTCCTGGGCTCCGTGTTAACCGTCATCCCGGCCAAAAACGTTCGCGATAAGCTGGTAGCGGTACTAGAAAGGAAGCTTGCAGATGGACAAAAGTATTAGTGACCTTCGCGCCGACTTTCCGATTTTGGACCAGCGGGTTAACGATGAGCCTCTGGTGTACCTCGATAACGCCGCTACGGCCCAGCGCCCCACCCCGGTTCTTAAGCAGGTACTCGACTTTTACCAAACCGATAACGCCAACGTGCACCGCGGGGTCCACACCCTAGCGGAACGGGCAACCGCCGATTACGAAGCGGCCCGCGATAGGGTGCAGAAGTTCATTCACGCAAAGAAGCGAGAAGAAGTGATCTTTACCAAGGGGTGCACCGATTCCTTAAACCTGGTCGCCGCCACTTACGGCGAGCAAAACATCCAGGCCGGCGATGAAATTGTCATCTCAATTATGGAACACCACTCCAATTTGATTCCGTGGCAACAGCTAGCGCTTAAAAAGGGCGCCACCCTTAAGTACATCGGTTTAACGAAGGAGGGCGAATTGGATCTGGCAGATGCGGCGGCTAAGATTACCGACCGTACCAAGATCGTCGCCGTTACTCACGCTTCCAACGTGATGGGAACGGTGACGCCCTTAAAACAATTGGCCAAGTTGGCCCACCAACACGGGGCGATTATCGTCGGCGACGGGGCCCAAGCGGTTCCCCACATGAAGGTTGACGTAACCGAATTGGACGTGGACTTTTACGCTTTTTCCGGCCATAAGATGATGTCGCCCACCGGAATCGGGGTCTTGTATGGCAAACAAGCCCTGTTGGAGGCCATACCCCCTTATCAGTACGGCGGCGAAATGATTGGCACGGTAACCGAACAGGCAAGTACCTGGGCGGCCCTGCCGTACAAGTTTGAGGCCGGGACCCAAAACATCGCCGGGGCCGTTGGCTTAGGGGCGGCGATCGATTACTTGACGGCGATTGGAATGGACCAGGTTGAAGCCCACGAACGGGTGCTGGTGCAAACGGTCTTGCCTCAATTACTCGCAATTGAGGGGCTAACGGTTTACGGACCGACCGACCCGGCTAAGCACACCGGGGTGATCTCCTTTAACCTCGGCCACCTGCACCCCCACGACCTGGCGACGGCGCTAGACATGGAAGGGGTCGCCGTGCGGGCGGGTCACCACTGCGCACAACCATTGATGAATTACCTTGGTCTGGAGGCCAGCGCCCGGGCCAGCTTTTACCTGTATAACACCGCGGCTGACGCTGAGAAGTTGGTGTCAGCACTAAAGGAAGCAAAGGAGTTCTTCAGAATTGGGACTATCTAAGTTAAATAATTTATACCGGGAGGTTATCTTAGACCACGCTGATCACCCCCACAACAAGGGAGCCTTAAAGGACGCCACTAACGCCATTACCTTAAATAACCCGACTTGTGGTGACGAAATCGACTTGCAAGTCAAGGTAGGTTCAGATGGCTTAATTGACGAAATTGGCTATACCGGTCACGGCTGCACGATTTCACAGGCATCGGCGTCGATGATGACTGAAGCCATCAAGGGGAAGCGCCCAGACGAGGCTCTGGCAATGGCTAAGATCTTTTCGGACATGGCGATCGGTAAGGACCATGACCTAGCGGACCTACAAGCGTTAGGGGACGCCCAGGTGCTAACCAGCATCATGGAATTCCCCGCCCGCATCAAGTGTGCCACCCTAGCTTGGTGGGCCTTACAGCGGGCACTGTTAAAGGACACTGATGAGGAGGATATTGATGACCAAGGCTAGCGAAATCCTGCATGACGACCAGGAATACGAATATGGTTTCCACGACGACATCCACCCGGTCTTCTCAACGGGCCGGGGGTTAACCGAGGAGGTCGTGCGCGCCATTTCCAAGGAAAAAAATGAACCCGAGTGGATGCTCGATTACCGGCTTAAGGCGTACGAAATTTACAAAGCGATGCCGATGCCCAAGTTTGGCCCGGATCTATCAGAACTAGATCTTGACCACATGCTCTACTACCAAAAGATGACCGACAAGAAGTTCCGCGACTGGGAAGAGGTTCCGGACGACTTAAAGAAGACCTTTGACCGGCTAGGGGTACCAGAGGCTGAACGTAAGTACCTCGCCGGCTCATCGGCTCAGTACGAATCCGAAGTGGTTTACCACAACATGCGCGAGGAATTCGAAAAGCTCGGCATTATCTTTACCGACACCGATACCGCCCTACGCGAGTACCCGGACCTGTTTAAAGAGTGGTTTGGCAAGTTGGTTCAACCAGATGACAATAAGTTTGCCGCCCTTAATGCCGCCGTTTGGTCGGGGGGCTACTTTATTTACGTGCCCAAGGGCGTTCAAACTAAAACGCCGATTCAGTCTTACTTCCGGTTAAACTCCGAGAATACCGGCCAGTTCGAGCGGACCTTGATCATCGTCGACGAAGGGGCCTCAGTCGATTACGTGGAAGGGTGTACCGCCCCGAACTACTCATCGGACTCCCTGCACGCCGCCGTGGTGGAAGTGAACGTCTTAAAGGACGCCTATTGCCGCTACACGACGATCCAGAACTGGTCGGATAACGTCTACTCGCTGGAAACCAAGCGGGCGGCGGCGATGGACCACGCGACCATGGAATGGGTCGACGGGAACCTAGGCTCCAAGGTAACGATGAAGTACCCGTCCGTTTACTTAGATGGTGAGGGGGCCAAGGGGACGATGTTGTCGATCGCCGTGGCTTCTAACGGGATCCACCAAGATTCGGGGGCCCGGATGATCCACAACGCCAAGAACACCTCCAGTTCGATCGTTTCTAAGTCGATCGCCCGGACCGGGGGCTCGACTGACTACCGGGGGACCGTTCGCTTCACCAAGAACGCTGAAGGCTCCAAGGCCCACGTCGAATGCGATACGATCATTATGGACGACCAATCCAAGTCCGATACGATTCCTTACAACGAAATCAACTGCTCGAACGTGGCGATGGAGCATGAAGCCAAGGTTTCCAAGATTTCAGAAGAGCAGCTCTACTACCTAATGAGCCGCGGAATTTCCGAAGAAAAGGCCACTGAAATGATCATCATGGGCTTTGTGGAACCATTCACCAAGCAGTTGCCGATGGAGTACGCCGTTGAGTTAAACCGCCTAATTTCCTTTGAAATGGAAGGCTCAATCGGTTAATAATTTTTAAAGTTAGGGAAAACCCTAATTTTGCCTGAAATCGTAACCAAGACCCCCACAAAACCTTTTGTGGGGGTCATAATTTTTTATGAACAATGTGGCTATTTAATAAAAGAATAATTTATTGGAATAGCCATTGAGGAGGAAAAATCAATGAAGTTCAAGTGGAAGCGTTTTGCGGGCCTGGTACTGGCCGGAACCTTACTGACCGGGGTCGTTGCACCGGTTACCGGGATTACCGCTCCAACTACCGTTAGTGCCGCAGCTAAGACCAAGACGGTTACCGACATGACCGGGACCAAGGTGAAGGTTCCAACCAAGGTAACACGGGTGGCTGACCTCTGGCACGCCAGCAACCAAGTGGTCTTGTTGCTTGGCGGCCAAAAGAAGTTGGTTGCCACCACGCCAATGATCAAGCAAGAGGGCTGGTTTAAAACCGTTGACCCAGGAATCTCTAAGGTAACGGCGCCGTTCTCCGGTCAAGACATTCAAATCGAATCCCTGGTTAAGACGAAGCCGGACGTTGTGATTTCATCCAACCCGGAACAAGTTAAGCAGGCTAAGCAAGCTAACTTAACCGCCGTGAACGCCATGTTCCAAGACTTCGCCGGGATGAAGAAGTCGATCACTTTGACGGCCGACATCCTAGGTGGGGACGCCCCGAAGATCGCTAAGAAGTACATCAAGTACCTCGACGGCAACATCTCCTACGTTAAAAAGCAACTTAAGGGTGTTAAGACTACTCCTTCCGTTTTGCACATCACGAGCCCAGCTGACCTGACTAAGGTTGATGGGACCAAGACGATCGTTGACGAATGGATTAAGATGGCCGGAGGTAAGAACGCCATCACTACTGCCGGTAACATGATCACCGTTAATGCCGAAGACATCGTGAAGGCTAACCCAGACGTGATCATCGTTGGTCAAACCACGACCGCCAACGCTCGTAAGCTCTTGAAGGCTGATTCCACCCTTTCCCAATTGAAGGCTGTCAAGGATAACAAGGTTTACGGTAACCCACAAGGGACCTTTCCGTGGGACCGTTACAGTGCTGAAGAAGCGCTGCAAATCCTCTGGGCCGCCCAAAAGCTTCACCCAGACCAATTCAAGAACCTGGACATGGTTAAGAAGACCAAGTCCTTCTACAAGACTTACTACAACTACGACTTAACCACGAAGCAAGCTAAGCAAATCCTCGCCGGGGAAATGCCGAAGTAAGCTTAAATTACCACATCAAACATTTGGCTCCCTTCCCGGGGGCCTTTTTTGTATGA
>NZ_CP040910.1:1104511-1168804 GCF_013394085.1 Limosilactobacillus fermentum | reverse complement strand
CGAAGTTTTCTTCGGGACAAAGTTGCGCTTGATTTGACAATTCGTCATGCAAAAAGCCCCGTCACCAAGAAGGCAGCGGGGAAAGTAAGGTTTATTCATTTACCTGGGCTTGTTTGACGGTCACGATCGTGGTGGCCAAAATCAAGAGCAGCGCTCCGCAGATAATCTGGGCGTTGATGGTGATGGGGAAGAAGAAGTAGGAATACACAATCACGATCAGCGGCCCCAGGGCCCGGACAATGTTCGCCTTACCGGCTGTGATGTACTTAAGGCTAGTGTAAAAGAGTAACAGCGACAAGAAACCGTTGAAAAAGGCGCCCCCAAAGTTAAAGGCAACCCCGGTTAGTGGGACGCTAGTGTAGGTGTGGGGGATCAAAAAGCCCGCCACCAACAAGAGCAGGGCCGAGACCAAGTGGTTGAAAAAGAGGACGTCGGCTGGGTGGTCATCTTGAACCAGGTACTTAGCAATCACGTTGTTGGCCGCGTACATGAACGGGTAGATAAAGGCGCAGAGGATACCGAGCCAGGAATCAAATTGCGCCCGCCCAGAGGAAACCAAGATTGAGCCGGCAATGCAGGCGGCGATGGCGACGTAATCCCAGCCCCGGATCCGTTCCTTTAAGAAGACCCCGCCTAATAAGAAGATGTAAACTAGGTAAATGCGGGCGATCAGGGTGACCGTCACCGGACTGAGCATTGACAGGGCAATATATTGCAAGAGGACCCCGATCGCGTTAGTGGCCCCTAAAATGATAACCATTTTGTCCTTTACGATCGAGACCTTTTTGTAGGTCACCATGATCAAAATCAGGTTGAAGGTGGCCGCAAAGGTGGAGGTCAAGACCCCACCCACCACGGCGTTGAGGCTGACCAGTGAAAACTTATTGAGGATCGGTGAAATCGAAGAAAAAAGGAGTGAAATCAGGTTCAACTCCACTCCCAAGTAGGTTCGCCGGCGGCTAGTGACAGAATTAATAGTAAATCCCTCCCAATGGTAATTAATTACAGGCGCCGTTCCCCGGTTAAGGAACGAACGTGGTTGAGGTCTTGGCTGACCTCTAGGCAACCGAGGTATTGCCCTTGATCATCGTGTAAGGCGTAATATTCGATGTGGATGAAACGCTCGCCGTGCAGGTTGATCCAAAACTCGGCGTGGTCCTCCTTACCGGAGTGAAAATCGGCGAGGATCTTTTCTACCTTATCAACGCTCTTTGGCGGGTGACAGTTGACCACCGCCCGGCCGAGGACGGAATTGGTCCGCGGGAAGATCCGGTTGGCGTTGTCGGAAAACCAGCGGACGTGATCGGTGTGGTCAACGAAGGTGAGGTCGACCGGCAAGGTTTTAAAGATCGCCACCAACTGCTTTAAGTTGAGGCTACCGCTACCAAGGTCAAAAAAGTGGTCATCGTCGCTGCTAGCTGGTTGGGACAACTTTTCGTGTTGAGTAGGGGCGTCCTTAACGGCGGCAACCTGGTCGTCTTGGTCGGCCAGGTTCAGGGCCATTTTGTTCAATTCGGCAGCAATCGTCGAATTAACCGGCTTGTTGGCCGCTTCTTCTAGTTCCGCTTCGGTCGGTTTCCACGGTAGCGGTGGAGAGATCAGGGTGTAGCCAATCTCTTCTTCGTCGTCTCTGACCATCTTCCAGTCGGTCGGGGTGGCGACCTCGTCTAGCATCGGCAACATGATGTCTTCTTCCTTGAAGATCATCTCCATGACCTCTTTAGCGGCCTTTTCAATCGCCGCTTCGATTTCGTACTTGTCCGGTAGCGGCTCGGTGGTCACCAACTGGTAGGCGTGGTCGATCCAACCGCGGATGTTATCATCGACTCCCCACATGACCTTTGGCGGGGCGGTGATGCAATACTTATCCATCAGGGGAAAGATCGTATTTTCCTTGCGGGCGTAGTGCTTATCAATTGTTTTAAGGTCGGCGAGCGCTTGTTGCATCCGCTTTAAATAGGCCGGGTTGTCACCGTCTTGTTGCCACTTCTTTTCGACCGGCAGTAACTCGTCGTTGATTAAAGAGGTCAAGATCTTGTTTTCCAGCTTGAGGGTGTTAACGGGGTGACCGGGCTTTTGGAAGGCCGGGGTCTCGGCGTTATTGGTGATCGAACCTTTGAAAACGGCGGCGTGGACGTTACAAAGGTTTTGGATCTCCATTGGGTTAAGGCCGTTAGCAATTAGTTGGCGTTCGGCCGAAGTAATTTCGGAGACGTCGACGCTCCCAAACTGGGCGTCAAACATTTCCTTTGCTTGATCAAAGTCACCACCCTCATGGAGGAAGGTGAGAATTTCAACGATCGCTTTTTGGCGTTCGACGGAACTAGTTGTCATGATTGATCACCTCAAAACCGTGGTCACGAAAGGTCGCCACTACCTTGTCCTTGTCGATCCCCATCGCTCGGCAGCCCTTATTTAAGTTCACCAGGCGACCAACCGATTCGAGCATTCCGGGGATTTTGATCTTGGTAAAGCCCAGTTCGACCATCAACGGGACAAAATCATCGTACTGATCGGCCAGCTGTTTGATGGGCAGGTTAAAATCGATTACTTTCATCCTTAGATCCCTCCGATCCCCAGGGCAATCTTGGCGTAGCGAGACATCTTATCCATCGTCCAAACTGGGTACCAGACTAGGTTAACCGTGACCTGGTTAACCCCTTCGACGGCACCGGCGTGTTCTTTAATGTCGCGGTCCAAGACGTCGGAAAGGGGACAGCCGGGGGTGGTCAGGGTCATGTTGATCTGGCAGTTGCCCGCGTCATCAACGTCGACGTCATAGATCAGGCCGAGGTTGACGATGTCGATCCCCAGTTCCGGGTCAATGACGTCCTCTAAGGCGTCGAGAACCTGACTGGTTAATGCTTCTTTTTCCATGAATCCATCCTCCACAAGTTAGTTAACTATATTCTAGCACTAATATTCCATTTTTATATATTAGGGAAAATCCCTAATCTGGGAGCCAAAGGGAGTGGTAAATAAGCGCCCCAGCAGCCCGCCTGACTAGATAGGGCGGCGGTCACTAACCGTAGTTGGATACTGGTGCTTTAGTTAGAGCTAATGGTCATAAATAAAAGGGGTTAGGAGAAAACACGGTTTTCTCCTAACCCCTTGGTTAATTAAAAAGTTGTTTCTAGTGGTACAGGTCAAAACGCCCGTTACGAAGGACTTGACCAACGCCCCCTACCCGGTAAAGGGATTCGTTGGCAATCATCTTCTTGAGGGCAGAAGCTACGTAACCACGGTATTCGTGACCCATTGCTTCCCCAAAGGCCCGGGTGTTCCCAACGGAAGCAACCGTCCCTAAGGACTTGTATACGAATGGTTTGGCCAGTTGGCTGCCGTTCTTGATCCGGTTAGCGAGGTCTTCAGCCACGTACTTACCCATTCCCAGCGCAATTTGGGCCGTGGTTGGGTATGGGCGTCCGCCTTCTGGTGGCATCACGGCGGCGACGTCACCGATGATGTAAGCATCGTCGTATCCTTCAACGGTTAAGTGGTCAGTTGGAATGGAACGACCACGCCGCGCCTTCAAGGCTTCATCGGCTTGGACGATTGGGCTACCGGAAACCCCAGTCGTCCAGATGATTGTCTTCCCGGTCGTGGTACCAGTGGTTTCTTCTTCGTCCTTACCCATCGTGTAGGTAATCTTGTCCGGTTCTACCTTTTGGATCCGGGCGCCAGTGACCAGTTCCACCCCGAGTCCCTTAACAACGTTAACCCCGTAGTTAGCCAACTTCTCGGAGAACATTGGTAACAAGCGGGTGGAAGCTTCCACCACTTCGATCTTAATTTGGGATGGGTTAACCCCAGCACGGTCGGCATATTCCTTACGCCCGTCGGCGAGGACACCGGCCAATTCAATCCCGGTAAAGCCGGCCCCACAAACAATCAGCTTGAGGTAGTCTGGATCCTGGGTCTTCTTGTATTCATCCATCATCTTTAAGATGTGGGTGTGGATGGCTTCGGCTTGTTCGAGGTTGGCCATCGGCAGGGCGTATTCTTCGGCCCCTTCCACCCCAAAGGTTTCAGAAACAAAGCCCAGGGCAATTACCAAGTAGTCGTAACTTAAAGCGTCGTGGTTCTTTAAGCTAACCGTCTTATCGTCCAAGTCAAAACCGGTTACTTCATCTTGGATGAAGGTGGTCACTGCTGGCTTGATGATGTCGGCTACCGGGTAGCTGATCTTGCTTGGTGGCAAGGTCCCAGCTGCAACTTCGTGAAGTGCAGTTGCTTCGTAGTGGTAGTTGTTCTTATCAACGAGGGTGATTTCTACCTGTCCGTTGGCGCGCTTTTGTAATTCGTGAACGACCTTCAGACCTGCGTAGCCGGCCCCTAAAACAACAACTTTCTTCATTATGATTCCTCCCGTCTCTGTGCGTTAAGGGTGCCCTTTGCAGCACCCCTCAAAGAGTTGGTTTAGTCTACGATCGTGGTTGACCCAAATCGGAAGGCAAGCGATCACTGGCCTAGCCATCGTTGGCGACTAACGGTGGTCGGTGGGTGAAGTCCCGTTTTACATAGGGGGATTTTCACATGATCACCAATTCTTCCAAATGGAAAACCGCTTTCTAGTACCAATTATATCAGGAAAAGTCGGTCTTTTTAAGCAAAACTGACTTATTAGCACATTTCACAAATTGATCGTCCCAATTCTGGGACATAAACCACCTTAACTGGGCAATGATAGAGTTTTTCTAGACGATCGCTGCTAATTATCTCCTGACAATGTCCAGCAAGGAATCCCCCCCCTGGGAAGAGGAGGCCGACCTGGTCATTTAAGAGTAGTGCTTGGTTGGGAATGTGAGTTGTTAAAATTATTGCAACGCCCCTTTTTGCGAGTTGTTGAACAATCTTTAAAACTTGGCGTTGGCGTCCTAAGTCCAACGCCGCCATTGGTTCATCGAGGATCAAAAGTTCCGGTTCCTGAACCAGGGCCCGGGCAATCGCCACTAGTTGCATCTGCCCCCCGGACAGGGTGGGTAAGCGGCGGTGGAGCAGCTGTTTAATACCCAGGTCTTCTAAGACGTCAATGGCGAGTTGTTCATCCTTACCGTTAGGAACCTGACCGAGCCCGAGGTAAGGGGCCCGGGCGGTGGTTAAGTAATCAATCACGGTTAGGTGGGACCCTGATCGGTAGTCCTGGGGAACTAGGGCCATGTGTTGAGCCAGGTCCTTGGGGGTCCAAGAGTCGAGCGGCCGGTCATTAATGTTGATTTGCCCGTTTGCTTCCTTGAGTTGGTTGGTTAGGCAGGAGAGCAAAGTTGACTTACCGACCCCATTTGGACCGAGAATGGTCATAATTTGCCCCGGTTCTAAGTCAAAGCTGACCTGATCGAAAATCGTTCGGTCCCCGTAGGCAAAGTGGAGCTGGTTGACGTTTAAGAGGGTCATTGAATTAGGTCCTTTCTGTGAGCGAGGATGTAGATGAAGACGGGGGTGCCAATGAAACCGGTCAGGATCGAAAGCGGAATTTCCCCGGCCGACATGGTCCGGGCTAGGGTATCAATGACTAGCAGGAAGGCGGCACCGAAGATCGCGGCAAGCGGCAGGGCGAAACGAGCGTTATCCCCAATCAGGCGCCGGGCAATGTGGGGAACCACTAGGCCAATCCAACCAATGGTTCCGGCTAAACAGACCGCCCCGGCCGTCAGCAAGGTGGCCGCCAAGATGATTACTAACCGTTCGCGTTCAATGTTAATTCCCTGCGAGGCGGCCGTTTGACCACCCAAAGACATGATGGTGAGGTGCCAACGGAAGAAAATTAGGATGATAAAACCAATGATCATCATTGGTAAAGCGGCCAGCAGGCTCGGAATGTCTAATTTAGCGATGCTCCCCAACTGCCAGTAAACAATGCTTTGCAATTGGGAGTCTGGATCGGCTAAGTACTTTAACAGACCAAGGGCGGCTTGCATAAACCCGGAGATAATGATCCCGGAGAGGACCAAAATGAGGGTGCCTCCTTGGCCAACTAAGCGGGGAATTAAGACGGTGATTGAAACGGCCAGAATTCCACCAATTAGGGCAAACCCTTGCACCACCCAGAGGTTGCTGTTTAAGAGGATTGCTAGGGCGGCACCAACCGCTGCCCCGTTGGAAACTCCTAATAGGTCGGGGGAAACCAAGGGGTTATTGAAGAGGTTTTGAAAGGCGATCCCAGAGCTGGCTAGGGCCGCCCCGATCACCATCGCCCCGAGAACTCGGGGAAGCCGGATATCATATAAAATATTGGCGTATAAGGCGTTATGTTTGGGGTCGATTAAACCCGCCCAAGTTTGGCCAAGGCTTAGTTGCATTCGCCCGATTGACAGGGCGATTAAGGCGAGTGGCACGAGTAGCAACAGGGCCACAATTAAGGTTAAATAGGTTGACTTACGGTTTATCAAGAAGGGTCTCCTTTATTTGTGCGAGGGGCTTTTTAAGTGTGTCCTTGGCAAGGTCATCGAGTTCATAATCAATGATCATGGGGGCAGCCAGTTGGTTACCTCCGGCCGCCCTTAGAACCTGGTCGGCGTGAAGGATGGCGGCGCCAAAGTCATCGCCGTAACATTGATCACCAATTCCCACGACCCAAAATGGTTGACCGTTTAAAGGGCTACTAGTGAGGTCGGTTAAAAAGAGGTCACCGTCGTCCGTTAGTTCACCCGCACCATACGTAGCGGGGCAAAAAAAGAGTGGACCGGTGGGGAGCTCAGCAACGGCAGCGTCGGCGGTCATGACTGCAAGCGGCCACGAAGCTACCTGTTCTTGCAGGTAGTCGGCTAGTTCCAAGTTATGACCGGAAATGGTGGCGTAGATGATTGATAACGTGGGCGATTCCCCCTTCTGGTTTGATTTAAATCAAGTATAGCATTGAGCAAAAAAAACAATTATTAGGGAATAACCTTAAAGACAAAATCGGAATATTGAATTTATCATGTAAGTAACAGGTGGGACAGCCCAATGACCGCTGACACGGTCAATAAGGGTCACCCAATCTCTAACTAAAATTGGAATAATTATTAAACAGGACCGAAAACAGTAACGGGGGAACCGTCTGCAAGCCCGGTTTATTAGGGATTTGACTAATTCTAAACCCTTAAACAAATTGTAATAATAAAAACTGATAAGGTAAGGTGATAGCGAATGTATTATCTCAGGATTTCAGACGAACCCCTTAACGTTGCGGAACTCTACGCTAAATTGGTTGACCCCAAATACGGGGGCATCGACATGTTTGTCGGGACCATTCGCCAATGGACCGGAGAGATCGAAACGGAACGGATCGTTTACTCAGCCTACCACCCAATGGCTGAGCGACAGTTAGAAAAACTTGCTGAACCAATTGAACAACAGGGCGCCCGGGTGGTGATTGCCCACCGAACCGGCGAACTTCAGTTAACCGAAGAAGCCGTCTTTGTCGGTGTGGCAGCCGCTCACCGGGGCGACGCCTTTAAGTGGTGCCAATACCTAATTGATACCCTTAAGCAGGAAGTCCCAATTTGGAAGCAAGAATTCGACACTGATAAAGTGAGGTGGGGAGAATAATGAAGGTAACTGTCAAACTGTTCGCCTTTTTGGGGGAGCGTCTTGGTCCTGCGGTAGAGATTGATGTACCTAAATCAGTCACGCAAGCCGCATTAAAAGATGCCGTACTAGAGCTAGATCCAGCCTTAGAAGCCACTTTGGCTAATAGCCGGGTGGCCGTTGATCAAGAATTCATCAACGAGGATGTTTTACAACTTAGTGAAGCAAGTGAAGTTGCATTGATTCCGCCGGTCAGTGGCGGTTAGGAGGAGACCATGAAAAAGTTATATGACCAATATGAACGTTTGCACGACTACGTGCGGATTTCCATTACCGACCGTTGCAACCTGCGTTGTGTCTACTGCATGCCAAAAGAGGGGCTCCCCTTTTTTCCCACCGACCGGGTTTTATCCCAGGATGAAATCGTTCAGTTAATTACTAATTTTGCCCAGTTGGGTGTTCATAAGGTGCGGATTACCGGGGGCGAACCCCTCTTACGGACGGACGTGGTTGACATCGTGCGGCGCATTAAGGAAATTGACGGGATCGAAGACGTTTCCATCACCACGAACGGCCTATTCTTAGCAAAGAAGGCCAAGGCCTTAAAGGAAGCGGGGCTTGACCGGTTAAACATTTCCTTGGATACCTTCAAACCGGAGGTCTATAAGGAAATTACCCGGGGAGGAAACATTAACCAGGTTTTAGACGGGATTGCGACCGCTTCGGCACTACACTTTAAAAAGATTAAGCTTAACATTGTCTTAATTCGCGGCCAAAACGATGATGAGCTGCTTGACTTCATTAACTACACTAAGGACCACGATGTCAACGTCCGCTTTATCGAATTTATGCCAATTGGTAATTCCTTAGAGGACTGGAAGCAAGAATACGTTGCCCTGGATAGTGTTTTTGACCTGTGTAAGCAAGCGGGGCTGGATTACCACCCGATTGACTTAGCGGGCAACGGACCATCGGACAACTACCAAGTTGAGGGTTATACGGGAAGCTTTGGCTTAATTCACCCTATTTCTTCCAAATTTTGCGAGAATTGTAACCGATTGCGAATCACCGCCGATGGCTACATTAAGGCATGCCTCTACTGGAATGAAGAGATCAACGTTCGTAAACTGATCTACGATTTTGATGCCTTCAAGGCCGGCGTACAGCGGGCACTTGATAACAAGCCGCTCAACCACGAGATGGCCATGAAGACCACCGATCGGATCATTGATAAGGCGCCAACTTGGCGTCACATGAGTCAAATTGGAGGATAATGATAATGGAAACTACACAACAGGACGTGGCTCACGGGAGCCGTCTGAACGCTTATACTGCGTTAATTTTAGCCACCCTGGCCATGATCGTCTGCTTTATGTCCTGGTCAAACTTTGCCCCCTTAGCCGCCCAGGTTGGGACCATGTTCCACCTGAGTGTGGCTTCCAGAACCTTGCTGTTGGCGACGCCGGTGCTGTTAGGGTCGATCGCCCGGATTCCGGTGGGGATCTTATCGGATAAGTATGGTGGTAAGAAGGTTTACATCATCTTGATGATCTTCATCTTAATCCCGCTGTTCATGATTCCGCGGGTGCACTCCTTTGGGATGCTCCTTTTTGCGGCCCTCTTAGTCGGGATGGCCGGAACTTCCTTTGCCGTGGGGGTTTCCTACGCCTCAGTTTGGTTCCCCAAGGAACAACAGGGGCTAGCACTGGGGATCGTTTCGATGGGGAACATGGGGAACGCCGTGGCGGCCCTGACCCTGCCGTACATTTCCAAGTCCCACGGCTTTACCGCCGTTTACAATTTTTTGATGATCCTGACCGTTGTGATCGGGGTGATCTTCGCCATCTTCTGTAAGGAAATGCCAACTAACCCGAACAAGACGATGGGTGAGGCCCTGTCAGTGGCTAAGGAAAGTTCCACTTGGTATCTATCCTTGTTCTACTTCCTCACCTTCGGGCTCTTCGTGGCCTTTACTAACCTGACGCCGCTCTTTTTAACCGGGATGTTTAATTACTCTCAGGTGACGGCCGGCCTTTACGCCGCCCTCTTTGCCGGGGTCTGCACCATTATTCGTCCGGTCGGTGGTTTCATGGCCGACAAGATGCGGCCGATGATGCTTTTGCAATGGGTCTTTGTGGCCATTATTGCCTTTGCAATCCTAATTATGGTAAGCTTTAAGTCACAACCACTCTTTATCGCCGGGATTGTCCTAGTTGGGCTCGCCGCTGGGGTTGGTAACGGGGTTGTCTTTAAGATGGTTCCGTACGTTTCCCAGGGTAACACCGGGGCCGTAACGGGCTTCGTTGGTGCAATGGGGGGCCTTGGTGGTTTCTTCCCACCACTGGTCATCGGTTGGATCAAGGAATGGACGGGCTCTTACGAACTCGGGATCGGCTTGTTAGTCTTGACCGGTGTAATTTGTCTGTTCGCATTATGGCACCACTTCATTCGCGGTGATGCACGTATCGTTAAGTAATCTGGAGGGATCATATGTCTGCTGATCAAAATGAGGGCGCCCCATTTTCACCGATCGAAAACAAGGTGATGGCCGCCTTAGAAAACGTAATTGACCCGGAACTCGGGATTGATCTGGTCAACCTAGGGTTAATTTATGACGTTCAAGTCTACGAAGAGGGTAAGTGTCTGATTACGATGACCCTGACGACGATGGGCTGCCCGCTCGGCGACCTGTTAAACAGCGAAATTAACAAGGCCGTTAAGTCAGTGGACGGGATTACTGAATGTGACATTAACCTGGTTTGGGAGCCGGCTTGGGACATGTCCAAGATGAGTCGGTTTGCTAAGATTGCTTTGGGGATTCACGGCTAGAAAGGAGGGCCACCATGGACGTAGAATTATTTATCAAACGGCGTAAACAGCTTGGTTATTCCCAGGTGGCCCTTAGTAAGGGGATCTGTACCCAGTCGACTTTGAGTAAGTTCGAAAAGGACAGCCAGGTACCGTCGCTAGCGATCTTAACCCGGTTATGTAATCGGCTGGGGCTAACGATCGATGACCTGACCAGAAAAGACGCCTCTTCTGCCCGCTACATCCGCGACACTTTGGACCAAGTGGAGGAGGGGTTAATGATCGAGAACTTCCCTCAGGTGTCAGCGGGGCTTAACAAGCTTAAGATTGATCAGATCATGGCTAACAAAGAAAAGATGCGTTACTTCTACTTGGAGGGCTTTAACTACGTTTTAACTAACCAGGAGAGTAGCGAGATCCTATTCTCCTTCACCCAGATTCTCGATGAACTGGACGAACGACACCAAACGATTTATTCGTACTTGGCTTACCTCGGGTTGGGGATTTACTACACCCGTCACGACTCAATGGAACGGGCCAGCTTCTTCTTCACTAAGGTCACCAACTACTTGAAGACCCTAGTGAACCAAATGGAAGATACTGGCCCCCACGAAGATGACTTACGGGTACTGGCGATTACCTACTACCTAGCTGAATATCAAGCCCTGATTGGTAAGCTCAAGGAAAGTAACCACTTGATTCACCAAGGGGTTAGCATCTGCGCACGTAAGCACGTTACGTACTTCTTGCCACGGCTAAAGGTGTTAGAGACTCAAAACGCCCTAGACCAAGGGGGCGACCCCAAAGAGATAGCGAACCTCTTGAATGATGCACTGGCCTTTGCCCGCCTGAACCGGAACAACGTGGTTCAGGTTCAAGTGGCTGCCCTAAAGAAAAACTACCGTAAAGTGTTAGCCAACTAACCAAACAAAGATAGTAAGAGGCTGGGAAAAACAAGATTTTTCCCAGCCTCATTAGCGTATGATGTGATTTACACGGAAAGGATTTACTATGCCACTCACTAATCAGCACCCTGAAGAAGAGGTCAATCAATTATTCTCCCGGGTGGCCGGGAAGTATGATTTAATGAATAACGTTATCAGCTTGGGAACCCAGCGGGCCTGGCGCAAGGTCTTTTTCACCCAGCTTGACGTTGCTGGTGGGGCCGATTGTCTTGACCTGTGCTGTGGAACCGGAGATCTGACGATCGAATTAGCTAAGCGGGCCGGTCGGACGGGGCGCGTAATCGGCCTAGATTTTAATCAAGCGATGTTGGACCTGGCGGAAAAGAAGGTGCGCGACCTGGACCTCCAAAAAGACATTGAACTGGTTCAGGCCGACGCCATGCACCTCCCCTTTGCCGATAATTCCTTTGATGTGGTCACGATCGGCTTTGGCCTTCGCAACGTTCCAGACGCCAATCAGGTATTGGCCGAGGTTACTCGGGTGCTCAAACCGGGTGGCGTCTTTGGCTGTTTGGAAATGTCACAACCCAATAACCCGCTCGTCCGGGTCGGTTGGAAGGGCTACTTCAAGCTGTTCCCACTGATGGCCAAGGCCTTTGGGGGCAACTACCGAGACTACCGTTACCTTCAGCAGACTTCCCGGGCCTTTGTTTCGGCTGAGAAGCTCAAACAAATGATGGAAGAAGCAGGAATGAGTTCTGTCACGGTCACTAAACTCAACTTCGGGGCCGGTGCTATTCACATTGGTCAAAAGAAGCGTTAACTGAGCGGGGAAGAACCTTCTTGACGGGTCGTACGACTAAGCTAGGACGAACGGTTGGTGCGATCCGCACCGTTCTTCGGCCTGCTTAGCCACTAGACTTGCGGTGATTCCCGCGTTTTTGCTCTAACATTTGGAAATATAGGAAGAGCCTGGGAGAAAACACGGTTTTCTCTCAGGCTCTTTGTCGTTTAAAATGATTGCCCGTTAAAAGGGTACTTTTAGTGGGCGTAAACCGGGTGGTAATAAACCGGGACTCCGTCACCATTGACTTGGTGGAGGATCAAAAATTCTTCGAGGGTGTGCTCTTTCATCCAGGAGCGGATGTCTTTTTCGGAAGCGGCGAAGGCCTGCTGGGCACAGTAATCACAAAGGCACCCTAGCTTAATGAGGAAGCCAAAGCGAAACTTTGAGTGGGGGCAG
This sequence comes from Limosilactobacillus fermentum, assembly GCF_013394085.1. Classification (NCBI taxonomy): domain Bacteria; kingdom Bacillati; phylum Bacillota; class Bacilli; order Lactobacillales; family Lactobacillaceae; genus Limosilactobacillus; species Limosilactobacillus fermentum. Next base: position 1,156,339 of record NZ_CP040910.1, on the reverse strand, counting down.
CGGTGGTGACAAAGTGCGCAACAGTGATTCATGGTTAAGACCTCCCGTCAAAAAGTTAGCATTATCACTAAGTTCATTATAACGAGTTTTTACCGCAAAATCAGCATATTTTTATTCCAAATCCCCAATTATCTAATATTCCGATTTTATATCATTGGTCACTTGGGTAATGAACTGACTGAGCCCATCCTTAGCCGGACCCACTGGTAAGACTTGGACGTCGAGCTGGGTTTGGCTGAGTAATTCGCCGGCCATCTCCAGGGCGGGACCACGTCCGTTGTCAATCGTTAGCTGAGCGGCCCGGGCGAAGTCTGCTTCGCTGGGCCGGTGGGGTTGGGCGAAGAACTGATCGAGCCACGTGGCTTCCCTTTCCCGGGTGAACAAGAGGGCTAGCGGGTAGGTCCCGGTCACGATCCGCTCTGTGAAGTAAGTAGGGGTAGTCAACTGATCACACTCATCAATGATGTGGGCGGCCACCGCTAAGGACTGACCAATTTGCCCCGCTAAGCCGATGACCTCTGCTGATTTAGTAACGCTGGTCATGGCGTGGCGGGCAGTTAAGGAAGCTAGTAGCCCAGTCCGCGCCTTCAGATCGGCTAGGTAGTTGGCAACCTTGAAGTGGGCGTTGTAGTTGTACTGTAACCGTTGAAGTTGGGCGATTGCTAGGTCCCCGGCGTCGACTTCAAACTCACTTAGCAGGGCGGCGGGGGTATTAATCAAACGCAATCCCGCTAGGTAGCGATTCATCAGGTAGGGGAAGAGGTAGGTCCGCGCCTTTTGCTGGGCCAAGTCACCGGGGGTGGTTTGGCTTGGGTTAAAGGAGGCGGGATTCATACTCATCCCGAGGGCCAAAAATTCGGGTAAGCAAGCGGCTTGGACCTGGTCCATTGTCAGCTCCCGACCGGTTGTTAAAAGGGCGAAGAGGTGCAGGCGCAAGTCGCGGTCGGTGGCGTCGACACTTGGGTCGAGCAACTCTTTAATCAGCGGCGGTAGTTGGCCAACTAGGGTTCCCAACCCCTCGGTTAGCTCTTCGTGGTGCGGAAATTTCATTTGGTGCCCCCGTTAAACTTGTCCACCTCGGCGGCCAGTTGTTCGGCGACCGGGATGTAAACGTCGGTGAAGTACTTTTCAAAATCGGTGGTTGCATCAACGGCGCTGAGCTCTTTTTGGGCCCGTTCGAAGGCGTCGTTGCGCATGTTGGAAATGAGGGTCGCCTTTTGGTGGCGTAGGTGCTTAGCCAACTTGGCGTTTTCCTGGCCGTAGTGAGTCAAGAAGTAGTAAAGGACCTCGTAAAAGGTGTTATCGAGAACCCAAAAGAAGGTGGAACGGCGGATGTTGTCGTTCATGACTTCTTGGAAGGTATTTTCGCCAACTAACTCCTTTTTAACGAAACCGGCCGCCGAGAAGATCACTGCTTGGACCTCGTGCATGTCGGCCATAAAGCGGGCAAAGTGATCGAGTTCTTCGTCTTTGAGTTCAAAACCAAGCGCCTTTTGTCGTTCACTGGCACTCATCTGGGTAAAGTTAGCTTGGTACTCCCGGTAAACGTCGGCAAAGTCGGCGACCAGGTCCGCTTCAATGGCGTTTAGCAGGGCTTGGTTATCCCGCAAGTAATCGTTAACGGCCGCCCAGATCTTTGGGAAGGCGGTGTTAAAGTCGGCGAAGAGCTCTTGGGTAGTGGTGACGACCGTTTGCTTAACCTCTTCGTCTTTAACGTGGGGGATGTATTTGACCACCAGGGGGATTTCGTCACCGGCCTGAAAGAGCCCCTTAGCCCGGCGTTGTTCTTGTTCGTAATTCTTGAGTTCTTCTAGGTCCAACAACCCCAGGGGCATGACGTTGATTTCGCTGTTGGTCGACATCACTTGCAAGCAAAAGGGCGAGTCCTCGTGTTGGTTCATGGTAAAGGACTTGAGCCCCTCAAAGAGTTTGGCGCGGTTGTCTAAGGCGTCATCGGGGTCGGCGTAAAAGGCCGAGGTGTAAATCGATGAGTTGGTGTACTTACGGTTGAGCTGTTCTTGGGCGTCCATGGGTTCCTCCTATTGGTCCAGTTGGTTGAGTTCCGCCAGCTTATCGACCCCGGCGGCCGTTAAGGTGGCCTCGGTTAGGTCGAGGGTGGCTAGGGATTGGCTTTCACTTTCGTCTAAAGTGGCGTGGGTGACGTAGCCCTCCTCAACGGCGTACTTAGCGGTTAAAAAGAGGTTGGACTGGGGGTTGAGTTGGCGCCGTGATGAGAAACGGTGACGGGTAATGTCACTTAAGATTCCCCGCAGTTCATCATCTCTTGATAAATTAGTGGCCATAATAAATTCCTCCCGAATAAGGTTCTTTATGCTAATTTTAGGCAGTAGTTAGTCCAAAAACCATTGGGGGCTTGCCTAAAAAACGGAAAATTAAAAGGGACGGGGAGAAAACCTACTTTCTCCTAGCCCCTTGACTAGCCTAGATATCAATTAGGTGGTGGTGAATGGCGTAGCGAACTAGGTCAGCTCGGTTTTCGAGCTTAAGCTTACGGACGATATTGGCCTTGTGGGCCTCAACGGTCTTGGTGGAAATGAAGAGCTTAGCGGCAATCTCTTTATTGGTGTAGCCCAGCGCCACTAACGGGAAGACCTCTCGTTCACGTTTGGAAAGGGAATTATAACCGGTCAAATTGACGTCAACACCATCGAAATTAATTTGGGAAAGGTCCTTTTTGGTCAGGGTGATGTTTTCATCAATGTAGTTTTCCCCGTTAGAGACCTGGGTTAGGGCGCGCAAGATTTCGGAATCCGGCGAGCTCTTTAAAACGTATGACATGGCGCCGTTATGAATGGCCTTGTTAATGTACTCTTGTTCCTCGTGCATCGAGAGGATGATCATCCGGACCAGGGGGTAGTGTTCGTGAATCCGTTGGGCGGTGATCAGGCCGCTTTCACCCGGTGGCATGGAGAGGTCCATGATCAAGATGTCGATGTCGCCTTGTTCAACCCGCATGTAGGTGTCAGTCCCGTTAGCGGTTTGGCCAACCACTTGGAAAGTTGGTTGCTTATCGATTAGGTAGGCGATACCAGAGCGCACGATGGCGTGGTCATCAGCGATTAATACATTGTACATACTACGATTCCCCGTTTACTTGGTGGTTGATTTCAATGACCGGGAACTTGACGGTCACCGTTGTCCCCTGGCCGGGTGCCGAGTCAATCATAAAGGACCCGTTTAAAGCCTTGACCCGTTCGCTCATGTTCATTAGGCCCAGGGAGTGACCGTTAAAGCCACGGTGGGCTTGAAAATCAAAGCCACAGCCGTTATCAATCACTTCCAAGCTGATATAGTGGGCGTGGGCGACGAGCATGACCGTAATTTCGGTTGGGTTAGCGTGCTTGAGGGCGTTATTGATCGCCTCTTGAGTGATCCGGTAGAGGACGCTTTGGACGTCGGTAGTCAGGCCACTGGTGTCAGCCTTGCCGATTACGTCGATGATGACCCCCGAGTTCTCGGTCAAGCGCTTGGCTAAGGCGCGGATAGCCGCTACCAAGCCAAAGGAGTCCAGAACGGACGGCCGGATGTCTAGGGCCATTTCTTTAACTTCACGTAGGGTGTCGTCAAGTTGGGTCTCGATCATGGTGCTAACCTGTTGGCGTTCGGGTTCATCAAGTTGCTCGCTTTTTAAACGACGCACCCCCATAATCGCCGAATAGACCCCCTGGGCAATGCTGTCGTGGAGGTCCTGGGAAATTCGTTTACGCTCATCTTCATAGGCCCGGTTGACGTATTGGTTTAACATCCGCTGTTGAGCGACTTGGGTCGCCCGGTCGAGGGTTGCCCGGCTCTTTAATTCCAGAGCGTAGACCTGGTCCGTGGGGGAGAGAACCCGGTAAACCATGGTGTAGCGCAACGGATTAGTGTGATCCGGTGGTAGGTCAACGGGCACGGTCAATTCGGGGAGCTGGTTCATAATTTCACAATCATAGCACCCGTCCGCCTTTGACTGTTGCTGAGCAATAGCGGTGTGGGCGAGTTCTTGTAAGTAGTCGAGGTCCAGGTCAAAGGCGTCGATCAAGTCTTGGCCGGCCTGGTTAGCGACTACCAGTTGATCGGCCTGGAAAATGAAGGTTGCGTCCGATGATAAGTCAAAAAAGGTTTGGATCCAGTTTGCTGTTTCTAACAAAAAAGTCGCCTCCATCCTTGGGTTAGGCCAGGGATTGAGACAACTTGTCGGCATCGGCCTCACAAACCCGGTGGTGGCCGCTACGGTACCCCGCGAGTAGGACCCCACTAACCGTGTGCAACGGCCCGTCATTAATCGGGACCGCCACGACGGCTTGAAGGTTTTCAGCTCGGGCAATGGGGGAATAGAGGCGGTCGCTCAGATCAAGGGCTAAAATATCGTTGTGCCAAAAGGGGGCGCCAGTTCGTAATACGAGGCCGGCAATCCCAATCCCGCGTCGCAAAACAATTCGCCGGAACCGTTCGTTTTGGTTGCCCGCCACAAATAGCCACCGGGTGAGGTGGGGACTAACGGGAGCTTGTAGCGCTACGCCAACAAAGTCATAGTTACTTTGTTGGTACAAGCGGTTAACTAACTCCTGGTATGTTTGCAGTGGTTGCGGTTGTCCTGCGGTCATAATCTTTCCTCCATATTATACCCTGAGGTTTAGAATATGCAAATATTCCAAAAAGAATAATGTTATTTATTTCATTCCCCGGTAGTATTGATCTAGGTCAATTTTAAAGTTGGGATCAACGAAGTCCCGGTAGTGGTGATAGTCGGCCTGGATGGCTTGAATTTGGTTATCCAGGTCCTCTAGTTCGGCGTCCTTTTCTAGGGACCGCATTTCCTGGTTCACTTCTTGTTCCCGGTTTTCTAACAAGGTCCGCCGAATGGTTAAGTCGGCTAAGACTAGGGCAATCAGCTTTTGGAAATCGGCAGGCGCCATTTCTTGCATAGTTTTCATTATACGGAACTCCTTTGGTTATAGTTAGTAAATTCTTTGGGATCGGCATTAATTACCAGTGGTTGACAGTGTAACGCCCCTTTTAAGAAGTCTTGCAAGCGCCGCTGACCGCCAGATAACCAAGCTTGTACCGTTTCTTGATCGGTTTGAAAGTGGGCCAAGGTGTAGTGGTTCTTGCCGGCTACTTGTAAATAGCGCATTGGTTGCCCAGCTAACACCCGCATTGATTGGGTGGTCAGGTTTGGGTAGTCGCAAGGGGAGAGCAAAAGCTCCTTGGCCCCGCTTTGGCAGGCGGCCAGGATCCCGGCCACTGGTCCTTCACCAAGAAACGGTTCCGGGTCCAAAATTACGGTGGCCCGGTCACCCACCAAGGCTTGGATCTGCCTCTGGTTGGCGGGGTTGGCCACCACGATTACTTGTTCACACAGGGGCAAAAGTCGTTTGACGGCGCTCACCACGTTGGCGGGGTGACCGGGCAAGGCGTAGGTCGCCTTGTCAACCCCGAAGCGACGCGATTGACCACCGGCTAAGACCAGGCCGATCATGCTTGGCTCTCCGGGGCTTCCCCAAATTGGAAGTGCCCCGACTTACCGCCGTCTTTTTCGACCAGGTGAACGTTGTCGATGACCATCCCGCGGTCGATCGCCTTACACATGTCGTAGATCGTCAAGAGGGTGGTCTGAACGGCCAAGAGGGCCTCAATTTCGACTCCGGTAACATGCTTGGTTTTGACGGTAGCCGTGGCCGTAATCGTGTCTTGGTTGTTGTCTGTAAAGTGGATATCGACTCCGGTTAAGGGGATCAGGTGACACATCGGGATTAGATTGCTGGTTTGCTTAGCGGCCATGATCCCGGCCACTTGGGACACGGCGAGTACGTCCCCTTTTTTCATCGTCCCGGCGTGAATCCGGTCGAGGGTGGCGGGTTGCATCCGAATCGTGCCGGTGGCCGTGGCGGTGCGGGCGGTCACTTGTTTAGCGGTGACGTCGACCATCTTGGCCCGGTTTTGGTCGTTGAAGTGGGTTAATGGATCAGACATCTGAGTTTCCTCTTTTTGGTAATGGGTAATGACGTAGTTAAAGAGCCAGTCGGTGATGGTTGGGGCCCCAATTAAATCGGCGTCGGCTTGTTGAGCTAAGGCGCCAAAGGCTAAGGCGTTAAAACCCGCCCAATCGCTTCGGCTTTCCCCCGGCGCCAGTAAAATCAACCTGGGGTAATGCGCCGCTTTATGGCCTTCAATTACCACTACGTCGGCCGTTTGCTGGAACTGGTCCACGAGGTCGGCGAGTGGCTGGGGAGTGCGGGAGCGTTGAAAACTCCCTTGGCGTGACTGGAAGACCACCTGGTTGGCCCCGGCTTGGTAAAGGCGATCGCTGTCGGTGCCGGGTTGGTCAATGTTGCCGTCGTGGGCGTCGTGCTTGATGGCTGCAACGGATAAACCGGCCCTGGTCAGACGCTTAATTAAGCCGGCGGTGACCAAGGTCTTACCGGTCTTTTTGTGGCCGACTACTTGAATGGTAAGAGCCATGTTTCAACCTCACTGTGTAAAGCGATTGGTTCCGTTGAGTGCGGGATCGTGCAGAAGCAAGTGGTGGTTTGCAGGTTGGCCAAGGATCCGGAGCGGTCAGTTCCGTTCGGGTAGATGTAGTAGGTGCCGTCTTTTTGTTCGTAGGTCGAACGCAGGATCCGGTCAAAGCCGTTGGTCTTGGTGTAAGGGGCGTTTAAGATCCCAGTAACCTTTTTGACCCGGCTGTCCATTCCTTGGTAGCGGCGAATCAGCGGCTCCATGTAGAGGTAAAAGCCGGTGAAGCAAGCGCCCGGGTTGCCGGAGAGGGCCATCACCAGGGTGCCGTCTTGAACGAAGGCGGTCGTGACGCTACCGGGGCGTTGCTTGACCTTGTTAAAGAGCATTTCATCGGCATTGCGAGCGGCGTCGCCAATGAAGTCGTAGTCACCGACCGAGACCCCGCCGTCGGTGATCACGATTTCGTGGCTAGCGATCGCTTCTTCAAGGGCCACTTGAATTTGGTCATCGTCGTCGGGTAATTGAACCTCTTCGTCAACGACCCCACCGGTTTCTTCGACCAGGCGCTTGAGCATTGGCCCGTTGGAGTTGTAAATCTTTCCCTTTTCAATCGGGGCGTTGGGGGCCAGCAGTTCAGTCCCGGTGGCGATGATGGCGATCCGTGGCTGCTTGTAGACGGTCACCGTTTGGATACCAAAGGCGGTGAGGACGGCAATTCCACCCGGGTTAATTTCTTGGGGAGCCGCCATTACTTCTTGGCCCTTCGCAAAGTCGGTCCCCACTTCGGTGATGTTGCTGTGCTTTTCGGTCGCCATCATGGTAACTTGGTCGTCACCCTTATCACGGGTCTTTTCGATCATAATCACCTTGCTGGCTTCGTCGGGAACGCAGGCCCCGGTCATGATCCGGACAGTTTGGCCCGGTTGAAGTTGCTTGTCAAAGACGGCCCCGGCGGGCACTTCGGCCACCACCTCAAAGTCGCGCGGAAAGTCGTGGTCGTCTTCCGCTAAGATGGCGTACCCATCGACCCCCGAGCGACGGAAGTGGGGGTAGTCATAGGCCGCTTGGGCCGGCTTAGCCAGGATCCGGTGGTTAGCCTCGGTGACCGGAATTTCTTCGGTGGTTAATTTCAGGGGGACGGCGGCTATCTTGGCTTGGGCTTGGGCAATGGAAATGGGGGTTCGTCTAGTGAGCATGGTGGTGAAGATCCCTTCTTTGGTTGCTGCGTTCAAAAATTAAGTGCTGGAGTTCGGGCAAAATCAGCTGATCGAGGGCCGTTTGGCAGGCATTTTTGGAGCCCGGTAGGCAGTAAGTCAACTGGTTGTACAGGTTGAAACCGGCGATGGCGTGGGAGGCCAGGGCCCGGGTGCCAATCTCTTTGAAGGAAAGCGCCCGGAAGGCCTCGCCAAAGCCCGGAATTTGCTGGGTTAAGAGTGGGGTGATGGCGGGGATGGTAACGTCGCGTTGGGCAACCCCGGTTCCGCCGTTGATGATTAACAGGTCGGCGCCCATCAATTCTTGGCTTAAGTAGGCTGCTTGGATTTGAACTTGGTCATCGACAACGATCCGGTGGTCAATAACCGTAACGTCATTTTCTAGCAAGCGGGCCTTGATTAAGGCGCCGCTCCCGTCTTCTGCCAGGTGCCGGCTGTCAGAGACGGTTAAAATGGTGGCTGTTAACATGGTACTACTATCTGCTCCTTTCTACTGGGTCATTAAGTGGTTGGTGACGGCTAAAAAGCGGTCGAATTGATTTTCGGCGTCCGCCAGGTCGGGGGCCCCGTAGAGGATCAAACGGCCGTTTTTAAAGGCGGATAGTTCGTTTTGGTTAAAGGTAAAGTGGATGAACTTGGGGCTTTGTTCGACTTCGATTTGGCGATCCGTTAACCAGTCGGCGAGGTCATTTAAATCAAGACGTTCGGTTAGGTCCATTAGGTAGGTTTGGCTACCGCACAGGACACGGACTTGCGGGCTGACGTCTGGTTCAACCGTTAGCTTGTGATTGGCGCAAACTGGGCAATCCGGTCGCTTTTGGACGCGGAAGTAGTTGAAGTCGCCGTTCCAAGCGTCAATTGTTAACAGGCGGTCATAGTTAACCGTCGCCGGGTCGACTAGGTAGTGGAGGGCCAGGCTGACCTGGTTGGCCGCCACCAGCGGTACCAACGGGGTGGTGACCCCAATTAAGTCGCAATCGGTGGCCTTGAGCGCCTCTAAATCCGGGAAAACGTCGTTTAAACAAGGCCCCTTGCTCGGGTCAATTAACATAACGTTACCGAAGTTGCCGGCGCAGGAGCCAAAGACATAAGAAAACTGATGGACCCAGGCCGCTTGGTTGATCAGGTCGCGGGCCTGGTAGTTATCCAAACAGTCAATGACGAGGTCAAAATCTAACTCGTTGAGTAAGTCGATCGAGAGTGGGGCCGGCAGCGGCGTAATTTCGACCTCGTGGTTAATTTGGTTAAGGTGGTTTTTAGCGGCCATCACTTTGAGACGGTGTTGCTTAACGTCGTCTTCATCAAAGAGGGCCTGGCGTTGTAAGTTGGTTAATGACACCTGATCGGGATCAACTAAAATCAGGTGGGCGACGCCGGCCCGGGTGAGTTGCTCGGCAACGTAAGAACCCAAGGCGCCGCAACCAGCCACTAAGACGGTGGCTTGGCTAATTTTTTCTTGACCGGCTGCTCCGATGGAAGTCACCCGGCGTTGGCGGTCGTAACGGTCGATGGTTTCCGCCTCCTTTATTAAAAATATAGGACTTTCCCTAGTCGTAGTATAGCAATTTGGGTGCTAGTGTTGGTATTAGGGAAATGGCTTACTTTATTAAGCACTAGTGGGCCAAGTACATTTTTAGGAGGGATAACAGTGATTAAGTCACGTTTTTTTCACAAGGTTGAAAAGTTCAACGGTACCTTCACCCAGCTAGAAGAAAACTCACGGCGCTGGGAAAAGCTTTACCGGCAGCGCTGGGCCCACGACAAGGTTGTTCGGACGACCCACGGGGTTAACTGTACCGGTTCTTGTAGCTGGAACGTTTACGTCAAGCAAGGGGTCATTACCTGGGAACACCAGGCCACCGACTACCCATCGTGTGGGCCAAACATCCCGGGTTACGAGCCGCGGGGTTGTCCGCGGGGGGCCAGCTTCTCATGGTATGAGTACAGCCCGGTGCGGATCAAATACCCATACATTCGGGGCCGGCTGTGGAAGATGTGGCAAGACGCCAAGCAAAACCACGAAAGCCCGATTGACGCGTGGGCCTCAATTGTCGAAGATCCACAAAAGGCCAAGGAATACAAGTCGGCCCGGGGGCACGGGGGAATGGTCCGTGTTCACCGTGCCGAGGCCCTCGAATTGATTTCGGCTTCCTTGATCTACACGATTAAAAATTATGGACCCGACCGGATCGCCGGCTTTACCCCGATCCCGGCCATGTCAATGATCTCGTTTGGGGCCGGGGTGCGCTTCTTATCCCTGCTGGGGGGCGAAGTGATGTCCTTTTACGATTGGTATGCCGACCTACCGCCTGCTTCCCCGCAGGTTTGGGGGGAACAAACCGACGTGCCAGAATCAGCCGACTGGTACAACTCTTCTTACATCATTATGTGGGGTTCCAACATTCCGTTAACCCGGACCCCGGATGCCCACTTTATGACCGAAGTTCGCTACAAGGGGACCAAGATCGTCGCCGTCAGCCCGGATTACGCCGAAAACGTTAAGTTTGCCGACGACTGGTTGGCACCGGAACCGGGGAGCGACTCGGCCGTCGCTCAGGGGATGACCTACGTGATCCTAAACGAGTTCTACCAAAAGCGCCACGAGCAGGCCTTCATTAACTACTCCAAGCAGTACTCCGACCTGCCGTTTATGGTTGAATTAATTCCTTCGGCGGCCGGCAATGACCACCTAACTTCGGGACGCTACGTGCGAATCAACGATTTGACAAACGACGCCGTGACCAACGCCGATTGGAAGACGGTGGTTTACGACACCAAATCCAACCGCTACGTTGTGCCGAACGGGACCCTGGGACAGGATTATGATCAAGGCACCCAGTGGAACCTAGAATTAAAGGACGCCGCTGGCAACGCCATTGATCCGGCGTTGTCCGTTGAAGACCAGGTAACGCCAACTAAGGAAGTTGTAATTGACTTCCCGTCCTTTTCTAACGAAGGTAATTCGGTCGTGGCACGTCACATCCCGGTCCAAGAGGTAACCTTTGCCGATGGTTCAACCCACTACCTGACCACGGTTTACGACCTGATGCTCGCCCAATACGGGGTTAAGCGTCGGGCGGGCGACGAACTGGCCGCCCAAGACGAAAACGACGCCAACTCCTTCTTCACGCCGGCCTGGCAAGAACAATATACCGGCGTCAAGCCGGAACTAGTTACCCAGATCGCCCGTGAATTTGCCCAAAACGCCCTTGATACCGGCGGAAAGTCAATGGTTATCATGGGTGGTGGGGTTAACCACTGGTTTAACGCCGACATGAACTACCGGGCGATCATCAACATGCTGATGTTGTGTGGTTGCATCGGGGTGCAAGGTGGCGGCTGGGCGCACTACGTCGGCCAAGAAAAGCTCCGGCCCCAAGAAGGGTGGGCCAACATCACCTTTGCCAACGACTGGCACAAGGGTGGTGCCCGCCAACAACAGGGGACGACTTGGTACTACTTTGCCACCGACCAATGGCGTTACGAGGAAATGGAAAACCAGCAACAGTACTCGCCGGTTTATCAGGGTGACCACCGTTACCTAAACAACGCCGATTACGTTCAAATGGCAATCCGCCTCGGTTGGCTGCCGTCTTACCCGCAATTTGACCGCAACTCCCTGTCCTTTGTCGATGATTACCAAACCAAAGACATTAAGGAAATTCAAAAGCGGGTGGTGGAAGAGCTCAAGGCCGGCACCCTGCACTTCGCCGCCGAGGACCCAGACGCCAAGCAAAACCAGCCGAAAAACTTCTTCTTGTGGCGTTCCAACCTGTTTGCCTCCTCTGGGAAGGGGGCCGAGTACTTCATGAAGCACCTCCTGGGTGCCGAAAATGGGCTCTTGGCCAAGGCCAACACCCGCTTGAAGCCCGAGACAATGGTCTGGCACGACGAGGACACGACTGGGAAGCTTGACCTGGTTGTCGACATGGACTTCCGGATGGTTTCGACGGCTATGTACTCCGACGTGGTCTTACCGGCGGCAACCTGGTACGAAAAAGAGGACCTGTCGTCAACCGACATGCACCCTTACATTCACCCGTTCAACAAGGCGATCAGTCCGATGTGGGAATCACGCTCCGATTGGCAACAGTTTAAGCTCTTGGCTAAGACCTTTACCCAAATGGCCAAAAAGTACCTACCGGAAACTGGTTACGACTTAAAGACCCAGCCACTGGGCCACGGGACGCCGGGTGAAATCAGCCAGCCACTGGGCCAAATCAAGGACTGGAAGAAGGGCGAATGCGAGCCAGTTCCGGGCAAGACAATGCCGTCAATGTCTTTAGTGGAACGTAACTACCACCACATCTACGACCAGTACGTTTCCCTGGGCCCAAGCATGGCCGCTAACTACGGCTATGACGTCACCCCAGAAATTGAAGAGCTTAAGGATGAGCTAGGGACCTACACCGATGGCTACAACGCTGGCTTACCAATGCTAGACGAAGACACCAAGGTCTGTGACGCCGTCTTGCGGATGTCGACGGCCTCCAACGGGCGCTTGGCTGACCTGGGGTGGAAAAAGCGGGAACAGGCCTCTGGTGAAAAGTTAACCGACATTGGCCGTGGCCGCGCCGAAGCCAAGATGACCTTTAAAAACATCACCGCCCAGCCGCGAGAGGCTTATCCAACCCCAATCGGGACCTCTGCTAAGCACAACGGTGACCGTTACTCGGCCTTCTCCTTGAACGTTGAACGCCTCCAACCGTGGGAAACCCTGACTGGGCGTCAACAATTCTACTTGGATCACGAAATCTTCCTCGACTTCGGGGAAGGGTTGGCGACCTTTAAGCCGTCCTTGCCACCACAAGTGATGGGACCTGGTGACGTTGAGGTCACCCCTGCCGACAAGGAAGTCACCCTTCGTTACATGACCCCGCACGGGAAGTGGAACATCCACACCATGTACTACGATAACCTGGAAATGCTGACCCTCTTCCGGGGTGGCCCAACCGTTTGGATGAGCCCGCAAGACGCCGAGGCAATTGACGTCAAGGACAACGACTGGATTGAACTTTATAACCGGAACGGGGTCGTTACCGCCCGGGCGGTGGTTTCCCACCGGATGCCTAAGGGTTCCTTATACATGTACCACGCCCAGGACAATGAAATCTACGAACCGCTGTCAACGATCACCGGGAACCGGGGGGGCTCGCACAACGCCCCAACCCAGATCCACGTTAAGCCTACCCACATGGTCGGCGGCTATGGTCAGTTGTCATACGGTTGGAACTACTATGGCCCAACCGGGAACCAGCGGGACCTGTACGCGAACGTAAGAAAGTTAAAGAAGGTGAACTGGAATGAAGATTAAAGCACAAATCGGGATGGTCTTAAACCTTGATAAGTGTATTGGTTGTCATACCTGTTCGGTAACCTGCAAAAACACCTGGACCAACCGGCCCGGGGCCGAATACATGTGGTTTAACAACGTCGAAACCAAGCCCGGGGTCGGGTACCCTAAGCGCTGGGAAGACGAAGAACAATACCACGGGGGCTGGACCTTAAATTCCAAGGGAAAATTGGAGTTAAAGGCCGGAAACAAGTTGAACAAGATCGCCCTGGGGAAGATCTTTTACAACAACGACATGCCCGAATTAGACAACTACTACGAGCCATGGACCTACGATTACAAGACCCTGTTTGGCCCGGAGAAAAAGCACCAACCAGTGGCCCGGCCAAAGTCGCAAATCACTGGTTTGGATATGGAATTAACCACCGGACCGAACTGGGATGATGACCTGGCTGGTTCAACGGAATACGTTAACCAGGACCCGAACATGCAAAAGATCGAATCGGACATCAAGAAGAACTTCGAGCAGGCCTTCATGGTTTACTTACCGCGGCTGTGTGAACACTGCTTAAACGCACCGTGCGTGGCTTCTTGTCCGTCCGGGGCGATGTACAAGCGTGACGAAGACGGGATCGTCTTGGTCGACCAGGAACGGTGCCGGGGCTGGCGTTTTTGCATGACCGGTTGCCCATATAAGAAGGTGTACTTCAACTGGAAGACCCACAAGGCCGAGAAGTGTACCTTCTGTTACCCACGGATTGAAGAGGGGTTGCCAACCGTTTGTGCCGAAACTTGTGTCGGTCGGATCCGCTACATCGGGGCGATGCTCTACGACGCCGACCGGGTGGAAGAAGCCGCTTCCACGCCGGACCAAACGAAGCTTTACGAAGCCCAATTGGACCTCTTCTTGGACCCCAACGACCCGGAAATTGTCGACCAAGCTTTAAAGGAAGGGATCTCTGAGGAAATGATCGAAGCGGCCCAAAAGTCACCGATCTACCGGATGGCGGTCGAAGAAAAGATTGCCTTCCCGCTGCACCCGGAATACCGGACGATGCCGATGGTTTGGTACATTCCGCCTCTGTCACCAGTGATGTCCTACTTTGAAGGACGGGATTCAATGAAGAACCCGGAAATGATCTTCCCGGGTATTGACCAGATGCGGGTGCCGGTTGAATACCTGGCTAACCTTTTGACCGGGGGTAACGTACCGGTCATCAAGCAGGCCCTTTACAAGCTGGCTATGATGCGGCTTTACATGCGGGCGAAGACGGCCGGTCAAGACTTCGATACCACTAAGCTGGCTAAGGTTGACTTGACCGAAAACTCGGCCACTTCACTGTACCGCCTACTGGCGATCGCTAAGTACGAAGACCGCTTTGTGATTCCGCAATCCAACAAGTCCCAGTTCGAAGACGCACAATCCGAACAGGGGACCCTGGGTTACGATGAATGTGAAGGCTGTGCCTTGGCACCACAACACTCCAGCATGTTTAAGAAGGCCGAAGCTGGTGAATCAACCAACCAAATTTACGCAGAAAGCTTCTACGGGGGGATTTGGCGTGATTAACTTTGCAAAAATTAACCAGCTCCAGGATGTCTTCGTGGCCCTGTCGCGCTTGATTGATTATCCCGACCAGGAGACCTTTAGTCCAGAGATGCGGGCGGCTTTGGTCGAAAATCCAGCGCTATCTAAGGAGCAACAAGTGACCTTTGGTGAGCTCTTCGATGAGTTAAACCAAGGAACCTTGCTGGACCAGGAGAGCCACTTTGCCAGCCTGTTTGAAATGAACCGGCGCTACACCCTTTACATGTCTTATTACAAGATGACCGACTCCCGCGAGCGGGGGACGATCCTTGCTAAACTCAAAATGATGTACGAAATGTTCGGCGTGGCGGAGACGACCAGTGAGCTGGCTGATTACTTGCCGATGCTCTTAGAGTTCTTTGCCTATGGCGACTTCATGGACGACAGCCGCCAAGACGACCTCCAACTCGCCTTAGGGGTGATTGAAGACGGGACCTACTCCCTCTTGCAAAACGCCCTGGCCGACGCCGACGACCCGTACATGAAACTAATCAAAGCGGTGCGGGGCCTGATCCGGTCCTGCGTTGAAACGGAGGCGAACGCACATGCATAACGCTTGGGCCCACCTGCTGTGGGTATATTATCCCTACCTGATGTTGGCGTCCTTTTTCTTCGGGACCTTCATTCGGTTTAAGTACTTTCACGGGTCGATCACGGCCAAGTCGAGTGAAATTTTTGAAAAGAAGAAACTGATGATTGGGAGCATCCTCTTTCACATTGGGATCATCCTGGCCTTCTTTGGTCACATCTTGGGGATGCTCGTTCCCCAAGCCTGGACCGATTACTTCGGCATCACGGAACACATGTACCACATATTTGGTTCTCTGATGATGGGGATTCCGGCCGGTAGCCTGGCTTGGATCGGGATGGCGATCTTAACCTGGCGGCGGATGACCGTGGCCCGGGTTTACAAGACCTCGAGCATCAACGACATTTTAGTTGACTGGGTCCTGTTGATCACGATCACGCTCGGGATGTCGTGCACGATTTACGGTGCCTTCATTGACTTTAACTACCGTCAATCGATCGGGCCGTGGGTGCGGAGCCTCTTCACCCTGAACCCGCAGTGGCAGTTAATGTTAAACGTTCCGTTGATTTACCGGATCCACGTCTTAGTTGGTTTCTTTGTCTTCGGTTACTTCCCGTACACTCGGCTGGTGCACGCCTTAACCTTGCCGTGGCAATACATCTTCCGCCGCTTTATCGTTTACCGCCGGCGGACCAAGTTGGTTTAATTAATATTAGCCGGAAATCCCGTGACTTTAGTCATGGGATGGATAGGCCACTATTGAGCCCCTTTATGGGGCTTTTTGTTTGTTTCTGTATATTTTTGGTCATTGATATATTTCTCGACAACTTCTTTGCTCATATTGCCCAATGTACTCATATAGTAACTCGGCGACCAAAGATGACCGCCCCAATATTGGCTACATCGTATTTCTGGATGATTCTGTAAAAAAATATAGGCACTACGTCCTTTGAGCGCCTTAATGGCACTAGCCGGAGCTTTGCTTGGCGGAAAACTGATCAGCATATGAATGTGATCCGGCATGACTTCCATCTTTTCGATTACGATGTCATTGTCATCTGCAACTTGCTGCAAGATAGCTTTCATTTCGTTAGATAAGACCTCGGTTGTAAAAGTCTGATTGCGATACTTAGTTACCCAGATCAAATGATAATGGAAATTATAGATATAACGACGAGTATAAATGGCATCTTTGATTTTTTCTTTAGTCATAATATGCTCTCCTTTGTTAATGCATTGACATCATGATATAATGTTATCATATCAATAAAGGAGGTGAAATCAAATGAAGTCAATGGCAAAAAATGAAACATCATTATGGCCTAAAAATGCGCTGCTATCCTAGTGACCAACAAAAGCAGTTGATTAAAATCAACAGTGACGCTAGTCGCTTTATCTATAACGAAATGGTTGCGATCAATAAGGAACTGATGCAGCTTCGCAGAGTTAAGCTACCGATTGACATAGTTCAGGATCGTATTAAGCAACTAACTATGCGCCAAAACGCTAAGCAAATGTCTAATCACTATCAATTCTTAGAAGATAAACGAATTGATAGTTTGACGAAAGCTAATGCCATTCAGAACTATCGAAAAGCTTGGAATGCTTTTCGGAAGGTTCACGCCACTGGCGTTCCCAAATTTCATCGAAAGAGTTATCACTGGCGGTATCAAACCAATTGTCAATACCCGGGGCAAAAAACTGCGTTGCTAACTAACGGTACAGTCTGTTTTCTAGATAATAGTCATGTCAAAGTACCTAAAATAGGACTGTTACGTGTTGCCGGTTCCCAAGCACGGCTTTTGAAAAGAATATGCGAGACTAGAATTGGTACCGTGACGTTGACTAAAGATTCAGCGGATCGCTTCTTTTTATCAATGCAGTTAGCTTCAGATGAATCTTTTGTTAAAGTGTCCAAAGCTACTCATGGACATGTTGGAATTGATCTTAATACTGATAACTTCTTAACCGACAGTGAAGGCAACATAGTTCCTAATCCACGATATTACCGCACTATTAAAGGCAAATTAGCCAAAGAACAGCGCATTTTATCTAGACGGCAACAACGTGCAAAAAAAGAACATCGTTCTTTACGAGATAGTAAAAATTATCAAAAACAGCGCTTGTTAGTCGCTAAACTCCATGCCAAGGTAATGAACCAAAGGCATAATTTTCTCCAACAAATTTCTACCGCATTAATCAAGAACCACGATTTAGTAGTAGCCGAGGAGTTGCGTAGCAAGAATTTGCTTAAAAATCATGCTTTAGCACTTAGTATTTCTGACGTTGGCTGGCGAACATTTCTTGGTATGTTGGCTTATAAAGCAAAGCTTTATGGGCGTCAATTTATCACAATCAACCCAAGAAATACTACCCAAACATGTTGCGATTGTGGCTTTGTAATGGGCACTAATGGGACGGACAAACTAACATTAGATGATAAAAACTGGACTTGTCCTAACTGTGGTATTCACCATATTCGTGACTGGAACGCAGCTAAAAACATTCTTGATAAGGGAATAGCTAAACTAGCCTAGCTTATCTGTCCCTATGGCAACCTGGGGACATAAAAGGCGTTGGTAATTAGACGACCGCTGTTTGATTACAATTTCAGTTGGCCAAATAAGTTGTCCCTATCTACGCAAATTGTGGTTCGAAATCCGTGATGATATTCGGCTCACAAGCCACTGACTTTAGTCAGTGGTGGTTGACAAGCGCCCAACGGCGAAGCTTTCCTAGTCGAGTGAGTATTCAATAACCAATTCAATAGCTGAAGATCACACCGTTTCAGGCGTCGGTCTTCGGCTATTTTTAGTTGTTTCCCTAATGGATTGGCGGCAGGGGACTTGGTAAGCTAGTTTAAAAAGGGGGTACACCATGACTGAATTTAATTACCAGCTGAACCCAGTACAAGTCGATCCGAGTGGTCATTACGACTTTCAAAACGTCTTTGACTTTCCAGACTTCATTGAGATGCGGCCGGTCCTACGCGAAGCCGTTCGCCAGGTGGCCAAAGAAGGGGTGAAAGAGCCAACCCTACCGGTGCAAGTGGAACGGATGGCGACCGCCTTAGAGGAGCAACTGGAGCGTTGCACCCGGAAGTACGAGCGCCAAGCTGGTTACTATCCCAACCAAAAAAAGGAGAAAAACGAACTCTCCCGCCTCTTCACCCACGTCTTACAGGCGGTCTCGGCGCGCGATGAAATTGACCAAGACATTGAGGACCTGGTCTACGCCGTCAACCAAACCCGTTTATCAATTATTGGCCTGCCGCTCTTGGAAGGAGAGGGACCCCTTTATTCACCTGACCAAGACCAAGAACTCTTGCCGGGGACCTTTTATTACCTAGTAGCGCTTGAACTGGTACGCCCCTACCTAAAGGATCCTAAGGGGGGGATGGTCCCGGAAAACGTCACTAAAAAGGGGCGCGATTTGGTCTTACACCTGACGACCTACGCCTACCGCGATTGGGATTCCTACTTAACCCACCAATACGATGAGAAACACGCCATCGAAAACCAAAAGGGGCTCACCAACGTCGAGTACTACGACCGCCTGGAGGAGAACGAACGCCACTACGCCGATCGCGCTTACGCCGACGTCTTGGCCGACTTGTTTGGTGACCTCGAACAGATGCTGGTGCCGACTTATTGTGACCACCTGGCGATCATGGGGACCAACCTGGAGCAAGTCTTTCAAAAGGCACCCCTAGTGCGGCTGCAGTTTACCCAAAAGGTCCGCGAGCGTTTCTTGGTTGATGATCAAGGGGAAGAACACGTGATGGACCAACCCCTCCAGTCGATTCACCAAAAGTATGAATTTTACCGAACCAACTTCAGTTAGGAGAATCTGATGCGCTTAAAGGATACCATTACCCCGGAGATGAAACTTGGCCGGCCCGAGTTTGAAAACACGGTCTTTATGCTTAATAACCCGGTCAACGCCCTTAACCTTGATCACTTCGCCTTTCAGGGCAACCTCTTGCCCGAACCGATCGACAAGGTTGCCTACGCCATGCCGGCATACTTAGCCGACGATTACAACCTCTTCTTTGTCTTTGCCCCGAACATGCGGGGACGGTGGTCGATCACCTTTTCTCAGGTGCAGATTGAAAACGGCACCGACGTGGTGGCGATGAGCAACGTGGTGCCAATTGGGACCGGCTTAAACGCCGTTAACCAACTGAGCGCCTCGGCCGCGATTGAACTAATCGCCTACCTAAAGACCCTGGAGGTCAACCACCTCGGCTACTTTGACGAGGAGATTTGGAAGAAAATGTAATCAGGGGGAAACGCCCCCCATTGTTAGTTACCACGTCTTGAGCTAACGTTTGCCAATCAAAATAAGGGGCCCAGGGAAAGAAATGGCTTTCTCCGGGCCCCTTAGCATTGTTTCAAGTCAAAACAATACCAACTGAACGCTGAAGTGGGTTATAATTTGAGGACGATAACGGGAGGTTGATATTGGTGGTACTACTGTATTCAACGGCGCTGTTGATTTTAGCCGTGGTATGTTCAATTGTGATCCAACGGCAGTTTTTCGGTTGATCTTAAAGCCGACCACGACCGACACCGAACTAGAAGGGGAAGTGACCAAGGTCCGCCAGGCGATGGTTAACCAGGCGATTGCCCGTATCAAGCAGATTTACCTGCCCGAAGACCTTCGGCGCCGGGTGCTGTACGACTTGAACGCCCAAATTGCTAACACAACGACCCGCCAGTTCATCCAGGAGGTCCGCCAGGTCGTCGCCAAACAGCCCTCCCCATAGAACAGCGCCAGCTCCTCGAAGAAGCGTACCGGTTGGCTTTTCAAGAGGAGCGCGGCTACCTAGCGATGGTGACTCAACTAGAGGAGAAGTACCGCCCGGCGATGACCAGCCTTTACCGGGAGATTATCATGGCTAAAATGGTGATCTTTAGTAGCAATGATGATTAAAAAATAGGTGAGTGGGAAACGCCCCCGAGGCCTGTTAACAGTGATTCCCCTTGATTACACAGACCAACGAAAAAAGGACACCACAATTCGTTTGCCGAATTGTTGGTGTCCTTTTTAGTTAGCTGTTAGCAACCGTGAAGCATTCGCGGTGGTGGGCTGGGTGGAGGATCTCTGCGACCATTGCCTTGGCCATCGTGCCGGCGGTGGTATAGGATTCCCCGGCGTCGTTTCTAAGCAGGTGGTCGTTGCCGACGAGCATCTGGTCGCTTGCCGGTCCCGGTTTGAAGGTGTAGGACGGCGAGATGCCAACCCAGTCAATCCCGGATACGGTCCGCAGGTAGTCGAGCTCCTTTTTTTGCCCCTCGGGGATGGCGATCCAAGCGTCGGCCCCGGGGGTCTTTTTGATGTCATCAACCACCAGGTGGTCGTCGGCGCCGTCTAACAACGAGCCAGCCCCCAAGATCACCAAGAGCCGCTGATCCCCGCCGAGACGGTGGACGAGGTGTTCAGCTAGCTTTTGGTGGTTGTCGGCTTCGGCGGGGCTAGTTGAAAAGGCGTTGACGACCACGTCGAAGTTGGCGAGTTCGTCCTTAGACAGGGTCAGGGCGTCTTGTTCTAAAACGGTCACGCCGGTACCAAACAGTTCCCGTGCCTTGTCGGCATGGCGGACCTGGGCGGTGACGGCCAGTCCGGCCTTAGTGGCGGCTTGGTAAATTTCTTGACCGGCCATCCCGGTCGCCCCAATTAGTAATACTTTGGTCATCAAGATCATCCTTTTGGTTTAACTTTCTTTTAGTAAGTTTTAGTTCCATTATAGGCACCTACTGAAAGCGCTTCAATTAATTTCCTGGTTAAACCGGCAGCGCCCCGACTAGCTGGTCCTCAGACTTGAACTTGGTCGACTTGATCGGTGTAGTTGACCTGTTCGGGGAAGGCCACCAGCACCGCTTGTTTGGCGCCGTTCGTCAGGTCAAAGGCCTGGTTAGCGGCGTACTGTTCTTGGTGATCGCCCAAAATGAGGGCAAAGGAATTTTGGGTAACCTTGGCCTTGATCCCCAACTCGATGGCCGCCTTGATCAGTTCTTGGGCCGGGGCGGGGTAAGTGGCGATCGTAGGCTGTAAGGGATACGCCATGGACTTGTACCAGTCGTGGTGGCTGTTGGCAATCTTGAGGCCGTAAGAAAGTAGGCCGCCGTCGGGATCGGCCTTGTCGATTAATTGGCCACCAATCGTCAGGCGCGGATCCTCCAGGCGCCGGCGGGCAAAGAGCAGGGCGGCCTGGTATTCCTTTGGCGCCCCGTACTTAGCCACGAAGGCGTCGAGGTCGTCTAACAGGGCCAGTCCGCGTTCTTTGGTCCAGTCGAATTCTTGGTGGGGGTGTTGGAGGGCGACGGCTTGGTTTTTCTCGTCGGCCTCCGTTAGATCAGCCTCCTGGTCGGCAACCAGCCAGTAGGCTAAGAAGACCTCCAAGAAGTTGAGGGTATCGTTTGAGATCCCCGCCCGGGAAAGCGGGTCGAGGTCAAAGGCCCGGAATTCGAGCCGCTCGGTTCCGTGGGCAATCAGGTCGTCCGAGTTAGCGCCGCGGCTCTTGAGGCGGACCGGACCGTAGAATTCGTGCAGGGAGTAGAACTTCCCTTCGGCGACGAAGCGCTTGAGTTGGTCGAGTTGGGCACCCAAAGAACTGTAGGTGATCGTTTCGCTGGAAAAGTTGGTGTAGCCAAAGTCACTACTGCGCAAACTGCGGACCGGGAAGGCGAGGTTATCCGGCATTCCCTTGAGTGGGTTAGCCAGCACCGGGCTGGCCCCAAACAGGTAGGTAAAGAGCCAGCGGTGGGCGACAAAGCCCTGGGCCAAGCGGAAGTATAAGTGGTTTTTAAAGGCCGCTAAATCGCTTTGCCCGCTGGCCGCAAAGAGGGCGGCGATGAGGTCGCGGTGGAGCGAAAAGTTGACGTGGACGCCGGCCATCAGTTCCCGGGCAATCCCGTACTTTGCGCCCAGGTAGTCGTGGTAGTCAGCCATCCACTGACGGGTATTGAAGGTGGTGGCAAAGGCTAGGTCATCGGCGGAGAGGGGCGCCATAATCGACAGGGGCCAGATCCGCTCGTCTGCTGCCAAGTGGTCATTGACAATTTGTTGCAAGTACTTGAGGTATTGGACCGCCGCCGTGGCCCCTTGAACGGGGGGCGCCACTAGTTCAAACATATTATCGCAAAAATCGGTCTTTAAATAGGGGTTGTGGCGCCGGGACGAAAAGGCGGCCGGGTAGGGGTGGCGGCTAAGCTTACCGTTAGTTAAAACCCGGTGTTGCTCGACTTCCAGGCCGAAAAAGCCGCCGAATAACTTACCTGCTAACTGCTGTTGTTGAATGATCGCTTCAATTGATTCCATCAAATCACCCTCTCTTGTGACGTTTGAAAACATTATACAAGTTAGGTCATGATTTCACCATCAACTTTTAAAAATGATTGACCCCGCCCGGCTGGGTCGGTACAATCGAAACGTTATGAAAGGCGGTGGTAGTGTGGTTACGTTTATCCTAGTCCTGGTCGTTTTGTTTATTATTGGCTCCTTGATCGGGATGCAAATTAACCGGCGTAAATAATAAGAAAGGCTAACGATCGGTGTAAAACCTAGTTTATCATGGTTCAACCGGTATAATAAAACCTAATAACTGGAAAGAAGGAAGGACAGATGATGCATCAAAGGTGGTTACCGTTAGCAACCTT
This sequence comes from Limosilactobacillus fermentum, assembly GCF_013394085.1. Taxonomy (NCBI): domain Bacteria; kingdom Bacillati; phylum Bacillota; class Bacilli; order Lactobacillales; family Lactobacillaceae; genus Limosilactobacillus; species Limosilactobacillus fermentum. The sequence goes on along the minus strand of NZ_CP040910.1, from coordinate 1,133,592 downwards.
ACTGCTGATCCTCGGCGCCGTTTACTGGGGGCGCATTGCCGGGCAACGTTACCGGGCGGCCCAGTGGATCACGGTTAGCTCCGGGTTTTGCTACTTAGCGGTTTTAATCTGGCTAACCTTTTACCCGACTGGGATGCCCTTTTTCCCGGGGCTCGATAAGCCGCTCTCTTACTTTGGTACGGTTTCGTACAACCTGCACCCCTTAGCCTACGTCGATGCGGAATTTTACGCCAACATCCTGATGACGGTCCCGCTGGGGGTCTACCTGTACCTAGCGAAACCGAACCTCTCCCCCGTGGCCTTCCTCTTACTCTGTGCGCTACCGGGCTTAGCGATTGAATCCTGCCAACTAGTGGCCGATCTAGCGGTTAACTTAAACCGGGTCGTTGATATTGACGACGTGATCAGCAACACCCTCGGCGTCTTTGGTGGTTACTTGGTGCTTAAAGTGTCTGACCACACCCCACTGACCCACTTAGTCAGGCCCTTTGCCCTGTGAGCCAGGGGAGCCGACTGGGCGGGCTGACTCACAGTTAAAAAGAACCGCCGGGGCCGGGAGAAGCCGTTTTTCTCCCGGTCCCGTTTTTGGCTCCGTGTTAAAATCCCCTCCCGGTTTCTGTGGTAAGATGGTATAATTTGACCATGAAGTGCATTTTTTGTTCGCATTTTGGCAGTTAAACACCAGGAGGATTGATTAATCGTGGAACTTTCAGAACGGATCGCAAACATTCAACCATCGGCCACCCTGGCCTTTTCTAACCGGGCTAAGGAAATGGCCGCCCAGGGGATCGACGTCTTAAACCTGGCGGTCGGCCAACCCGACTTCAAGACCCCGTCCTACATTGGCCAAGCCGCCATCAAGGCGATTGAAGAACACGAGGCCGATTCCTACACGGCAGCCACCGGGATCTTACCGCTGCGCAAGGCGATCGCCAACCACATTAATGAACAGCACGGGACCGACTTTGGCGCCCGTGACGTGGTGGTTACTAACGGGGGCAAGTTTGCCCTGTATGCGGTGACCCAGGCCCTCTTAAACCCCGGCGACGAGGCGTTGATCCCGCTTCCGTACTGGGTTTCTTACGGCGAACAAATTAAATTAGCCGGCGCCAAGCCCGTCTTGGCCCACCCCAGCCAAGGGCTCAAGGTGACGGTGGAAGACCTCGAAGCCGTCTACACCCCGCAGACCAAGCTGCTGGTCTTAAACACCCCGAATAATCCGAGCGGGGAGGTCTTCACCAAAGACGAGCTAACCGCAATCGCCAACTGGGCGGTCGACCACGACCTGGTAATCTTAGCCGACGACATGTACGGCGACCTAGTGTACAACGGCACCGAGTTCACCTCCGTCCTTGATTTGGGTGAAGACGTGGTTAACCACACCGTCTTGGTCAATGGTTTTTCCAAGTCCTACGCCATGACCGGTTGGCGGGTAGGTTACGCGGTGGCGCCAAGCAACGTTGCCGCTGCCTTAGGTACCTACCTAGGCCAAGTGAGTGGGAACATGGCGGCCGTTAGCCAGTACGCCGCCCTGACGGCGCTGACCGACCCGCGGGGGAAAGAAGAAGTTGAAAGGATGCGCCAAGCATACGAAGAGCGGCTCAACACGATTACCTCACTGATCAACGACTTGCCTGGCGTGAGCGTTACTAAGGGGGCGGGGGCCTTTTACCTCTTCCCGGACGTTTCCGAGGCCGTTGAACTGACTGGCTTTCAGTCGACTGACGAATTTGTCAACGGGGTCTTAGAGGAGGCCCACGTCTCGATCGTACCGGGGAAGGCCTTTGGTTTAGACGGCCACGTCCGGCTTTCTTACGCCACCGACTTGGCGACCCTCCAGGAAGCGATCAAGCGGATTGGGGATTTTATCAAACGCCACCAAAAGTAAACTAAAGACAGCTTAATTAGGGCCGTGGGAACGAATCCCGCGGTTCTTTTTTAGCATTAACGGACAAGCAGATATTTACTATAACTAAACCCCAATAAAAAACCGGCAAACAGCCTAAACCATTCACTTGCTAACGTCAATCAAAAAGCGACGGAGAAAAACAAGTCGTTTCTCTCCGCCGCTAATTATATTTTTGAATCCTAGATAGAAGCAGGGACCGAGAATTACAGGTTCTATCCCACTTTCTATCCTTACATTAGAAACTTTTCGTAGTTGATGGTGGCGCCAGCGTTGGCGTCGTTACCGCTAAAGGTAAAGGTTAGTCCGTCAGTGGCTTGGTAATCAACCGTGATTTCGCGGCCGATAAAGAACCACTCGTCTTCAAAGTTGATGTGGAAGTTAATACCGCTGACCTCGTCTTTAGCTACCACGCGGTCGGGGTGGTTATCGATGGCGTACAGTTGGTGCGGCCCATGAATAACCGGGTGGTGGTTATCCGGGTCCGGGTAAAAATTGACTCCGTTTCCGACAACCAGTTTAAGGGTTTCCTTGATCCAGTCGGCGGCAGCGGGAGTCACCGTTAACTTGATCATTTTATCATCTCCTTATAATGATGGGCGGTCAATGGTGGTCACCGGCAGCAGGGTGGTTGGGCTCGTTAAGGTCTTGGTTTGGAGCTGCTTTAACAGGGCGGTGGCAGCCATGTTGCCCATCAATTCCATGTCTTGGCGTAACAAGAAGATCCCGTCGTCGCTGACGTAGCTGGACCACTCCCAGTCATCAAAGGAGACCAGCCCCACGTCCTTAGGGAACTTAAGCCCCAGTTCCTTAAAGACGGCGAGTAGGTCAAACAAGACCGGCCCCATCAGGGAAATGATGACGGTGCGCCCGGTCAAACGGGCTAATTGATGGGAGAGGGTGGCGCGCAGCCAGACTTTGTCGTGACCCTTAGTTTCAATGTTGGAGTAGTTAAAGCCAAAGGTGCGGCTAGCCTTTTGGAAACCGGCGATCCGGGGGATCTGCCCGGATGCCTCGGCAAAGTGGGCCGAGACGGTGATGATGTTTTGGTAGCCGCGCTCCACTAGGGTTGGGCCCAGGTAATAACAGGCGTCCTGGTTGGCGGAGGTCACCCGGCCAACGGTGGCGGGCTGATCCGGTACCTCCCGGTCAACTAAAACCAGGGGGATGTTGGCATCGGTCAAAGTTTGGAACTGACTAAAATGGATGGCGCTGGGCTGGGCGATGACCCCATCGACTTGTTGGGCGACAAAACGCTGCAGGGCCCGGGCTTCGGTCGCCGTTGAGTTGTCGGCGTTCATCAGGAGGATATCGTAGCCGGCCCCCTGTAAAACGTCGTAGATCCCCTTGGAAAGCAGCGAAGAGAAAGGGTTAGAGATTTCACCAACCAATACCCCCACCAGGTGGCTTTCGTTTTGACGGAGCTTTTGGGCCGAGGCGGACGGGGCGTAGTTGAGCCGCTTGATGGTCTTGGCCACCCGCTCCTTGGTTTCTTCCCCCATTTTTTCGAAGTGCCCGTTTAAGTAACGGGAAACGGTGGTGGTGGAAACCCCGGCTTCCCGGGCTACGTCGGTAATTGTTAATCGTCGCACCTTGTAACTCCCCCTTGTAAGACTAATAAACCTAGTTTACCACGATGCAATGCTCCATGGGCGAGTGATTGTCAAAAGCAAAAAGGACCCAAGCACAATGGCTTGAGTCCGGAAAGAAAAAGTGAATTAAGCTAAGAAGAGCGACATGCCGTAAACCGTTGCTAATCCGGCCAGGGATAAGACGGAGGTCAAGGTTGACCAGGAAAGGAAGGTTTCCTTTAAGGAAAGACCGAAGTATTCCTTGATCATCCAGAAGCCGGCGTCGTTAACGTGGTCGCAGAAGACGGACCCGGCACCAACGGCCAACACCATCAAAGCGGACATGGCGGAACCGTGACCGAATTGGTGGGCCATCGGGGCGATTAACCCGGCGGCCGTCATGGCGGAAACCGTTGAGGAACCCAGCGAAACCCGCAGAATGGCGGTGATCAGCCATGCGGCAAAGATTGGCGACAGGCTGGTGTGGGCGAAGAGGGTCGAAACGTAGTTGGAAACCCCACCGTCAACTAAGACCTGCTTGAAGGCCCCACCACCACCGATGATTAAGAGCATCATGGCGATTTGCTTAACCGAGGCCACCATGGATTCGGAAATTTCGTCCATCTTCTTGTTTCGCTTGATCCCCATCGTGTAAACGGCGAACAGCATTGACAAGAGCATGGCGGCGTCTGGCGCCCCGACGAATTGAATTACTTGGTTAACTACGTTGCCCTTTGGCAGGGTGAAAGAGCACAGGGTGGCGATGATGATCAGGATAACCGGCATCATGGAAGTCAAAACGGAAATCCCAAAGCCCGGTGTTTCTTCCAGCTTGAAGGTCTTGTAGTGGCCTAACACGGAAATGTCGATGTCCTTGCGGTAAACCTTCGGGTAAACCCGTTGGAGCACCCAGTTAAAGACCGGTCCGGCGATGATGATGGTTGGGATAGCAGCGATGATCCCGAGCAAGAGGACGTGGCCGATTTCAGAACCGAGGATTTCGGTGATTGCCGTCGGGGCCGGGTGAGGCGGCAAGAAGGCGTGGGTCACGTTCAAGGTAGCGGCCATTGGGACCCCCAGGTACATCAGCGGCATGTCCAATTCGCGGGCAATGATGAAGATGATCGGTAAGACAACGACCAGTCCCACTTCAAAGAACAGTGCCAACCCGATGATAAAGGAGGCCAAAATGACGGCTAATTGAATCCAGCGGCGCCCAAACTTATTGATCAAAGTCGTCGAGATCCGGTAACCACCACCGGAATCGGAAACGAGCTTACCGAGCATCGAACCAAACCCGAAGATGATGGCTAAGTGCCCCAATTGGCCCCCGATCCCGGTTTCAATCGTGGTCGGAATTTTAGCGACCGGGATTTGGAGGAGCAGGGCAATGACAAACGAGGTAACAACTAGGGAAACAAAGGTGTTAAGCTTCAGCTTGACGATCATGAAGACCAACAGGATAACACCAAGTAAAACAATTAATAATGGCATGGAATTAATCCTCCTAAATGATTAATCTTCCTGCAAGTTCGCGATGGTAGAGTAGGCTGGCGACAAAAGTCCTTCCACCTGGCGGAAAACGGGGAGGTACTTTTGGTAGGTGGCCACGCTTGTTAGGTCAGGGTGGTAGGATTTAACTTCCCCCACCAACTTAGTCACGGCGCTCAAGTCGTCAGCCATCCCTAACGACACCATCGCCATCGTAATGGCCCCTAAGCACCCGGATTCAAAGGAGTTCGGGATGTTGACGGGGCAGTTTAAGACGTCGGCGAGCATTTGCCGCCAAACTTCCGAGTTGGCAAAGCCCCCGGTGGCGGTTACTGTGCGCGGCTTGCCAACCAGGTCGGCAACGGCGGTAAAGACGGTCGCAATATTCATGTTGATCCCTTCCATTACCGCCCGGAGCATGTCGGCCCGGGTGTGAAGTTGGGAAAGACCGAAGAAACTACCGCGGGCGTTGGCGTCCCAAAGCGGTGCCCGTTCCCCACCTAAGAAGGGGTGGAACAAGAGCCCGTGAGCCCCGGCCGGAACCGAGGCGATGACGTCGTTGGCCAGTTCGTAGGCGTCGACTTGTTCGTTTTGGACGGCGGAGGCATCGACTAGGTGTTCCACCGCCCATTGGAAGACGTCACCCCCGTTGTTGAGGGGGCCACCGACAACCCAGAGGCCGTTATCAACGGCGTAACAGAAGAGGCGTTGCTTAGGATCAATGACTGGATGATCGGTGACCACCCGGACGGCCGCCGAAGTCCCAATCGTAATGGCGACGGTGTCCTTTTCAATTGCCCCGACCCCTAAGTTAGACAGCGCACCGTCAAAGGCCCCGTAGACAAAGGGGGTTTGGGCGGGAATGCTCATTGCGCTGGCTGCGTCAGGGAGCAGGCCAATTTCCTGGGTGGTTCCGCTAACGACTTCAGGGAGCTGCTCTGGTTGAACCCCGGTTAACGCAAGGGCGCGTTCGTCCCAGTCACCGGTGGTTACGTTCAACATCCCGGTGCAAGAAGCGATCGAGACGTCAAACCTGAAGACCCCAAACAGCTTGTAAAACAGGTAGGACTTAATGTCGGCAAAGTAGCTAGCCCTGGCCATCAAATCAGGGTGGGCCTGCTTAAGCCACAAGAGCTTGGTTAACGGCGACATCGGGTGAATGGGGGTCCCGGTGCTGGCGTAGAGCTGCTTACCAGCCGGCGTCCGCTTGAGCTGGTCAGCCACCGCACAGGCCCGGGTGTCGGCCCAGGTCAGCGCCCGGGTTAGGGGCTGGTGCTTGTCGTCCAGCAAAATCAAGCTCTGGTTGGCCGAAGAAAAAGAAACCGCTAAGAGTTTCCCTTGGTCAAGGTTAGCCGCCTGGGCCGCCTGCTTAATCACGCTTTGGACGGCTTCCACCAGTGTGTCGGGGTTTTGCTCCGCCATCCCACTGGCGTCCCGGTACAGCGAGTAGCCCTGCTTGAAGTCCTGAAGCACGTTTGCTTGTTGATCGTATAAGACGGCCTTGGTCGAGGTCGTACCAACGTCAACACCAATCAAATAATCCATATCTCTTATCCTCCTCGATGAGAGCAGCTGATGAAAGCGCTCTGGTTTATCGATACACCAATACTAACCACTCCTGAAAACGCTGTCAACACCCATTTGGCAATTTTAGGAAAAGGATTTCCCAAAATCCTTACCAGGCTTGCTTTCATTTGGGGACAAAAAAATCCCCGGTCACGGAATCTTCCGTCACTGGGGAGGGGTTAGGAAACGGTGGTGGTGGTCGGTGTCTTCGTCGATGGGGTGCCGCCCCACTTTTCGATCAAAGCGTCGAAGTCATCGTTGTGGAACTGGTTGGCCTTGACGACCAGCTTTATGTGATCGACCAGTCGGTTTACCTGGTGGGTGGACCCGGCCGCCTGAAAGATGTTTAAGGCGTCGTCGATCGCCTTGATTCGGTTGGTATTGGTGATCGTGTAGGTTTCACCGGCGACGAACTTGTACATCGTCCGCTCAAACAAGAACTCTTCTTGGATGTCAAAGTCGCGCAGGTCCATCAAAGATTCAAGGGCTTCTAAGACCTTACCGTGCTCGAGGTAAAACATGGTGATTTTAACCAGGGTCCGGAAGGGTTCGCTCCCGTAAAGGCGCAGGTTATCGTAGCGGGAGATGACCCGGATCAGCCGCTTTTGGATCACGATCACGGTTTCAACGTCGAAGATGAAGATGAAATTGTAAAAGATCATGATCTCGTAGTGGGTCCAAGTTTCGCAATTAATCAGGTACTTGACCAGGTCCTCTCTGGCGGTTGGGTTAAGCGGGTCGCCTTGAACGTGGTTGAGGGCGAGCATCGCCATGTCTAAGAGGTTTTTCATCCGCAAGTTGTCGGGGCTTCTCTGGGCAAAGGCGTTGATCTGGTTAACGAGGACGATCAGGGCCGGGGCGTCATCGGCCTTCAGAGCGGTGGTTAACTTGCGGTAGAGTTGGTCGTAGCGGCTGTTTTGGTAACCGTTATTGATGTAGAGGTATTCATCGAAGGTAACATTGAGGTTTTCAAGGAGTGCGACGAAGTTATTGACCGACGTCTCGGTCTTCCCGTCGACGAAGCGGCTGTAACTGGACGGGGTCATTTGGTCTTGCAGAAGATTCTTCAAGCTGATCTTCTTGGCTTTACGGATATCCAAAATCGTTGGTCCATATTTCACCTTTTTTGGCCTCGTTATCACTTGATTAACCATACTGTACCCGTTTTCTTGGCAAATTGAAAATAATCAACTTTATAGTAATAAAGCTTAATAGGATTGCAAATTACCGTGTTATTATGCTATTTGCCACTAATTAAAACCGGTGGTCGATTCGCTATCTATAAAAACCAGCGGGGTTGACCTAGAAAAGGCCCCGCTGGATCAGGTAATGCAAGATTTGGGGGCTGACGCTAAAACTGGGCTTTCGGCAAGCGAGGCGCAAGCCCGCTTGCAAAAGTACGGCGCCAACGCCCTGGAGGAAAAGGAAGAAAGCTTCACCCACAAGCTGGTCCATGCCTTCATGGGGCCAATTGAGTACATGATTGAAGCCGCCGCCATCATTTCGGCCATCATTGGCCACTGGGACGACTTCATTATCATCATGCTACTGTTGATTTTCAACGTAACCATTGACCTCTGGCAGTCGCAAAAGGCCTCCAGCGCGTTGGTGGCGTTGAAAAAGGGAATAGCCCCCCAAGCCAACGCCTTACGGGACGGTAAGTACCAAACGATCGACGCTGCCACCCTGGTGCCTGGCGACATCATCAAGATCCGGTTGAGGTTAACCCCTGGCTACACAAAAAACGGGTTGGAAGCTTGTTTCTTCCAGCCCGTTTTTGATTGATGAATATTTATCGGCTAAGGTGTAACCAACCGCAGACCTAGTGCCTAAGTAGGGTGAGGAACGGTGCGGTTCATACAACCGTTCGCATAGTCTTACATCCGGTCCGTTGTATCCCACTTCCGATCTTAGTGACGCAGCTTAAATGAGTGGGTTAAGGTTGCAATGATTAAAGCGACAAAGGTGACGATTGCGATTACATTACTCATTGTAGACATCATGATGACCACTCCTTTTTATTTAAACCATTTCTTGTTTCCACGATTATGATAACAAAGATTATCGGGAGCGGTGATAAGATTGTGCTAAGTTTCTCGTTAGAAGCCGCTGAGCAAATCCACACCCAATTTCCATTAAGAAACGCCCATTTTAAAGGCTTGGTGGGCTTGCTTAATTGAAAAAGCAACGCCCTTCTTTTGTAAAATTGGAACGAACCAAAGCGGGGCGCCGGCCGGTCAACTAACTCAAGTTCACAACTAGACCAATTTGATTAACGGCCGAAACGGTTGTCAGCTGACGGGTACACTTGTAAACTGGAGTGGAAAGGGGGAACCCGACGTGAACGAACAAATGGACATCAGCCCGGCGGAATGGCGGGTCATGCGGGTCGCTTGGACCCTGGGCCAGGTAACCAGCGCCCAGGTGATTGACGCTTTAAAGCAGCGGGTCGACTGGAAGCCGGCCACGATCAAGACATTGCTGCGGCGGTTGGTTAAAAAAGGGGCGCTGAAAACCACCCAGGAGGGGCGGGCCTTTATTTACACGCCCCTGATTCCGGAGCAAAACACGATGGACCAGGCCGTCGACCAGCTCTTCGACGCCATGTGCCAGATGCGGGCGGGCAAGACGATTAGGCACTTAGTCGAACGGTCAACGATGTCGGTGGCAGACCTGCAGGAGCTGCAAGCCATCCTAGCTGAAAAAATTAAAACGGCGCCGGATGCGGTCCCGTGCGATTGCGTACCCGGGATGATCGACGCCGAATGTTGTACAGTTCAAGAAAATGGCAGAGCCTGAGGGAAAACGATTCCCGCGGGCTCTTTTTATTTGCCGAGCCCCTTGGCCATTAAGCGGGCGGCGAGGGATTCCAGTTCCGCCTTGGTTAATTCCAGTAACCGCGCCGCCGTGGTGGGGTCGCCGGCGGTAGTGAAGAGCAGGTGATTGACCAGGTCGGTGATCCGTTCTTCGGGTAAGTTGGTGTGACGGAGGTGTTGGACCACCATCGTCATCGCCAGGGTCGCCGTATCGTATGCGGACAGGCTCGCCGGGGCGGTTTCGACGGCGCCCTGGTAGTAGCCACGCAGAAAATCGTCGTTCATTTAACAACCTTCTTTCAATTGGAAGCGTAAACAAGCTATAATAAAAAGAAAAGCGAAGGGAAAGGTCTGTCATGGAACACCGTTATTTTAGCATTGATATTGGAGGAACGGCGACCAAGTACGCCCACTTTGACCGCGGCGGTAAGATGCAAGAACACCGCAGCGTCGCCACCCCGACCAATAAGGAGGACTTTTTGAAGCTACTGGACCAGTTGGTGGGTAAGCTTGAGGACTCGGTGGTCGGCATCGGGGTCAGCGTACCCGGGATTGTTGACCCGATGGAAGGGACCGTGACCTTCACTGGGGCACTCAGCTTCATGGGGACCTTTGACCTGGCCAGTTACATCCGCCTGGCAAGTGGTTGCCCGGTTTTTATTGGTAACGACGCCAACTGTGCGACCCTGGCGGAACTGTGGCAGGGGCGGCTGAAGGGGGTCGAAAACGGCGCCCTGATCACCCTGGGCACCTCAGTTGGTGGGGAACTGGTGCTGAACGGCCACTTGATGAGCGGCCGCCACTTTCAAACCGGCCAGGTGAGCGCAATGGTCACCAATTTTGATGAACCGACGCCCGCGACCACGGTTGGCGCCACGACTTCAGCCGTCAAGATGATCGAAGACGTGGCGGTCGCCTGCAAGATCAAGGATGCCCACGACGGCTGGGCGGTCTTTGAAAAAATTGATGAGGGTGACGACCGGGCCTGGCCAATCTTTTCGGCCTTTTGCCGGCGGGTGGCCCTGCTGTTAATCAACCTTCAAGCCGTCCTTGATTTGGACCGGGTGCTGCTAGGGGGCGGCATTAGCAGTCAACCCAGTCTCCTGGCCGAAATTGACTACCAGTTTGAGGCGCTCCAACGCCAGGACCCGCGCCTGCTGGCCGACGTTACCAAGCCTGACTTGCTGGCCGCCCGCTTCGGCAACCAGGCCAACCTGCGTGGTGCCTTGGATGGCTTGTTGATGCACTTAAACCACGAGTTTACGCAGTATTAAAGCACAAGGAGTGGGGAATGATCTTTTCGACAGACCGTATGACTAAGCTAGGGGGAAGGTTGGTGCCTTGGCACCCGTTCTTCGCCCGTACTTAGGCACTAGGTCTGTGGTCATTTTCCACGTTATCGGAAGTGCGATTCAGCCATAGGGCAGGCCGTGGGCTAAGGATAGAAACTAAAATGAGGCAATCGTTTTTACAGCTCAGATAACACAAAAACCGGCTAATTCGCAAAGAAACGCGGATTAGCCGGTTTTACTTATTGAGAGGGTGGTTGGTCACCACTTGCTGCTAGTACCCGTACAGCTTGTCGACTTCAACGAGGTCTTCATCGACCCCAGCGTTAACAAGGAGGTCATGGTTAGATTCGACGATCGCTGGTGAACCGGACAGGTAGTAACGAACCTCGTTGCCCTTTTGTTCTGCCAGTTCCGTCAGGTGGGCAACGGCGTCCTTACCGTGGTCTAAGAGGGTCAGGGTCAGATTTGGCATGTCGGCGGCCCACTTTTCAAAGTCCTCTTGGTAGAGGTGGAAGCCATCCGCGACGTAGACCACTTCTACCGGGCGGTCTGACTTAGTGTCGTGGAGTTCCTTGACCAGGGCGCGGATAGGGGTGATCCCCACCCCGCTGGCAAAGAGGACGAGGGGCTTGTCTTCGTCCTTTAAGGTAAACTTGCCCAGTGGGCCGAGGATTTGGATTTCTTCGCCCGGCACCAGGGTTTGCACGTTGGCCTTAAACGAAGAAGGTTCGCCGTGCTGGCGGGTCCGGGTACCTAAGAGGATGTGACCGTCCGCCGGTAGGCTCGCAAAGGACAGGGCGCGGACCTTCTTTTGGTCGGTCACTTCCTTGGTGGGTAGGCCTAAGCGCATGTACTGGCCGGCCTCCCAGGTGAAACCAGCCGGGATTTCGAGTAGGATTTCGAGGTAGTCGTCCGTCAGGGGACGCACGCTGATCACTTTACTTGCGTAACTAGGTAATTCTTCTGCCATGATAATTCCTCCTTTTTGATCATTATAGACCAATTTGAAAAGCGGACGCCACCATTTTGCCCTAGCGGTGGAACCGCCGCCAGGTGTTGGCAATCACTAAGCCGAGCAAGATGATGATCGCCAGCAGGTAACCACTGACCCCCAGTTTGTAGATCAGGGGGTGGGTGGTGCCGCCGACCACCAGGATCGACGAGGCGAGGATGATGGCGGCTAAGACGATCACGGTCAAGAGGCGGTTAAGCAGCGCTTCGAGCTTAGCCAGCACCCGGTCTTGCCCCTGGTAGTGCAGGTTTAGGCGTTGTTCGCCGTTAGTGAGTTGCTCCAAGAAGGTCGCCATCCGGATCGGGATACTGGTGGTGGCCCCGGCTGCCCGCAAGAGTTTGAGCGCCTGCCCCTCGGTAAAGTGCTTGGGGTTAAAGTGCTCCTTAAAGTACTGCTTGGCAAAGGGACGGGCAATGTCCATTAAAGAAATCGACGGGTCGAGCTTGGCGACCGTGCCCTCCAGGGTCCCAAAGGCCCGCAGCAGCATCGTCACTTCCGGCTTAACCTGGAGGTGGTTTCTGCGGCAGAGGCTGGTGACCTCAAAGATCATCTGGGAGAAGTTGTAATCCTTAAGGCCGGTGTTGAGGTAGGGGCGTAAGAAGCTGGCCAACTGGTGGTTAAAGGACTGCTCGTCGACCGGGCCGGTTTGGTTGCAAATCCGTAAAATCGCCTGGCTGATTTGGTAGCTATCCTTAGTGGTAATGGCCAAGATCACCTGGGCGATTCCCTGGGCTAGGCTAGCCGGCAGGGTCCCCATCATCCCGAAGTCCAGGTACACCAGCCGGTAAGGCGGTAGGGGCGTTTGATTGTTAATCGTCAGGGTCAAATCGCCAAACTGCTTTTGAAACTGGGTAGTGGTTTGGGTGCTGCCCGCGGGCACCGGCAGGAAAAAGAGGTTGCCGGGGTGGGGGTCGGCGTGAAAGAAGCGGTCGTAAAAGACCTCTTGGATGAAGTTTTCGACGAGTGACCGGGCAACGCCCTTACGAACGTCGGTTAAGGAAAGGCCGTCGGGAAGGGCTAGGGTCGGCGGGTCGGCCAAGAGCCCCTTGATCGAGTCGCCCGGCATGTATTGGGTAACCAACACCCGGCTGGATGATTGGTCGACAAAGGCTTTGGGCGCCAAGAAAATTCCCCGGCCGTTATTGAGTTCGTAAAAGCGTTGGGTGGCCTGGGCTTCGATGGTGAAGTCAATCTCCGAGCGCAGGGACTGGCCCAGTTGTTCGACTACCTGGGGCAGGTCAACCACGCTGCCCTCGGGAACGTACTTAAGCAAGCGGACCGCCCGGGTGAAGAGGGCGAGGTCGACTTCGACCAGCTGGCGAACGGCGGGGTGTTGGACCTTGACCACCACTTCGGTCCCGTCGTGGAGGTGGGCCCGGTGGCACTGACCGATCGAAGCCGAGGCGAAGGGATGTTTTTCAAAGTCGGCAAACAGCTCTGCTAAAGTTTGGCCGGTCGATTCCTCGATGGTGGTCTTAACGGTGTCGAAATCGTCTTCTTGGACCTGATCTTGCAGGGTTTCTAGGGCGGAAATGTAAGACGGTGAAACCAGGTCGGGCCGCGTGGAGAGGAGTTGACCGAGCTTGATGAAGGTGGGGCCCAACTCCTCCAGGGCGGCCACGATCACTTCCGGGTTGGTTTGGTGGTAGAAGTTGGCCAGGAAATGGTTCTTGCTGATGACGTTGACGATTTGGCGCAGGCGCTTGGTCGCCGAAACTTCCAGTTTTGCCATCATGGTGCCCCCTTTCAACTAGTTATTATCTATATTATAGAATGTTTTGGGGGAAATGAAAAACGGCTCCCCGTCCAGCGGGGGGCCGTTTGTTCAAATTTAGTGTAAACCGACGTACTGACTTAGCTCACGGCCTGCCAGTTGGCTGGGTCGCACTTCTTAATAACGTGCTCCCAACCACAGGCCTAGTGGCTAAGTACGGGCAAAGAACGGTGCCAGGGCACCAACCTTCGCCCTAGCTTAGCCCTACGACCTGTCGAGGAGGTTGGTCGCACTTCTACTTCAAGTTCAACTCGTAAACGTTACGCAGGTCGTCCGGCGTCGGGCCCGTGTAGACCTTGCCGCGCTTAACGAAGCCGAAGTTTTGGACCAGGTTGTGGACCCGGTCGTTCTTGTCGTGGGTGGCGATCCGGAAGTTGCGGATCCCTTGTGCGTAAGCCACGGAAATCATCGTCGACATGATGTAGTTGGCGAAGTGACGGCCGCGGTAAGCCGAGTCAATGGCGATCCGGTGAATGGTCGCAAACGGGTGACCAGGCATCGCCCATTCCCCGTCAACGATGTAGTTATAGTGGGTGTCGCCCTGTGGCATCAGGGTAACGGTGCCGGCAATCCGGTCGCCTGCAATCATAAGGTAGCAGTTTCCAAACTCAATATCTTGTTGGAAGGTTAACCGGGTTGGGTAACCGTTTTGCCATTGTTCGCTACCATCAGCCTTCAAAAGAGCGCGGGCGTCTTCAACGATCTCCCAGATCCGGTCTAAATCCTCCAGCGTTGCCTTGCGCATGTAAGTGGCTTCGGTTGCCTTGGCAGTTTGTTTCATGGTTACAACCATTCGTAACACCTCATTTCTCAAAAATCAACGAGATCCATTATAGCGATCTTAAAAGCGCTTGAATAGACCCCAAATTATTTATTTTCATAGACGGCGATCTCGATCAAGTTTTGGTCGGGGTCGCGTAGGTAAACGGACGTCATCGGTCCTTCGGCGCCGTTTTTGGCGACGGGACCCGCCACTAGGTCAATAAAGTAGGACCGCAGGTGGTGGACAATGGCGTCCATGTCGTCACCGGCAACGAGACACAGGTCGGCGGCACCGGGAACAAGCTTAGTGGCGACCAGGTCACTGTCCCGGTCAACCTTCTCCAGGCGAATCAGCTGGTGGCCGCACCGTAAGGTCACCACGTCATCCGTGGATTGCTGGTCGAGCACCGGCATGTCAAACACCTCATGATAGAAACGGCGGGCGACGTTTAAGTCAGCCACCGGTAATACCACATGGTCAATTCTGCGCATCTTCATTGAACCAATTTCCTCTTTTCCAATTTTTCCATTCATAATTATACTTGTCCCCCTAAGCCATTGACAATCAACTTGTTCTTACTTATTATTAGAATTTGATTAGACCAATGGAGGTTAGAATAGATGAAAAACGGGAGCGCCGTGCTAATCGGCGGATTTAGCGGCGGCATTTTGCGGGCGGCACTAGGCCTGGTTGTGGTAACCCCCATCGCCACCTTGTTAGTAAACCTAGTCGGGGCCTTTTTGTTAAGCTTTTGGACGTACTGGGGTATTGAACGGGGCGCCTTTCCCAGCTGGGTCAATCTAGGCGTCGGGACCGGCTTGATCGGCGCCTTTACCACCTTTTCGACTATGAGTACGGTAACGGTGGGGCTATTATCAACTAATGTTGTCCTGGGCCTGGCCTACCTATTGGTGACGGCGGTGGCGGGCCTGGTAATGGCTGGCCTGGGCTTTTGGCTCGCTAAGAAAGTGGGGAAGGCACAATGATCATGATCGGTGTGGGCGCCGGGCTGGGCGCCTGGCTTCGTTGGCAGCTAACGCAACTATGGAAGAAGACAAGAATCGACTGGCCACTGGCTACACTGGTGATCAACCTAGTAGGTTCCTTCGCCCTCGGGCTTTTGAGCCAGTACTTACCGGCCGAAAGTGGCAAGTTTTGGACCACCGGCTTGTTGGGGGGCTTTACCACCTTTTCGACTTTTAACGTCGAATTGATTAGCCTCTTTGACGAAGGGAGAAAGGGCGCTGCGCTGTTATACATCACCAGTTCCTACCTGGGCGGCTTGCTCTTGACTTGGCTGGGAATGCAACTGTAAAAATCACAAGGTTGAAGACAACGCTGGGACTTGATCACTTTTCTTCACGAACCAGTCGGCCTCGAGAAAGGAGATAACTATTGACCGGGGAAGGGATTTCGATTTTCTTCACGAGCGACTTGTGAATTAACAAAGACCATTGGTATAACAACAATTGAGACGAAAAACGGCTTGTGTATTTGCTTTGGACAAAATTGCACAAGCCGTCTTTTTTTGAAAAGTTTTGCGGTTTTTTTGATAATTTTTGTGCTGGCGAATTGTAGAATGAGGTTAGCCAGTCATTGGCAAAATAAAAAACGTCATTGTGACGTATCGTGTATCATTTTAAGTGACCAAACCAAAATGAGGAGATACGTACAATGACGCACTTAAATGATATCACGACAGACACTAATGTTTCTACTAGATCTAAAGGTTCTCACCTGACGATCGATGATCGTGTTAAGATCTCTGTGCTTAAAGAGCTTGAATACTCTAACCGAATGATTGCCCAGTATATAGGTGTTGCTCACGGGACCATTGATCGTGAGATTAAGCGAGGAATGGTCACCAAAATGTCCAAACAGTCGAATAACGGTAAGGTTTACTGCTACTACAAGGAGTACTATGACCCTTATACGGCTCAAGAACGTTATGAAAAAAGCAGGTCTAACTGTGGCAGAACACCAATTTATCAATCATCTCCTGAAATCATTAATTTGCTTGATGATCTTATGTTGGGCGAATTTGACTTTAAGGATCATGACAAGTTTGAATCATTAGATTCGCAAAAATGCTCACCTTACGCTGCGCTCAAGATTGCAGAATCGCTTGTTAATGACGACGTAAAGCTTCCCGCATCGGAAAGGTCCATTTACAACTGGATTGATAAGGGACTCCTAAGAACGAAGATTATTGACCTTCTAGAGAAAACTCGGCGTACTAAGGCCAAACATGGTCGAACTCCAAAGCGTGAACAGCCAGGTAAGAACATTTCCCAACGACCAAAAGAGGTGGAAACTCGCACCACTTTCGGTCATTGGGAAATGGATACCGTTCAAGGTAAAAAGTCAGCTGAAGATCCAGTAATTCTCGTTCTCGCAGAGAGACTTACCAGGTATAACCTTGCTTTTAAGATCACATCAAAAACGCCTAATGCGGTTTCTGGAGTTATTACCAAGCTCAAAGAGCTTACAGTTGACTACTTTGACGAGATCTTTAAAACAATCACTCCAGACAAGGCTATAATCCCCTTAAAGGTAACAAGTATGAAACCCAAGACTTATTATCGCTAGGGGGATTTTTATTTGCCAAGCTATTCGACACTAGATCGGCTATATTTTCTAAGTTGTTATCAGGATTCGGATCTTTCGATCAAGGTTTTCGCTGATTACAACGGGATCCACGATGGTTCATTACGTCGTTGGATTAAAGGATTCCTTCAGGAAGGAGTACTGGGGGTTAGGCGGAGCGCGACCAACCGCCGGTATTCAATTGACCTAAAAGTGGCAGCGGTTGTCGACTATCAAGATAACGGCTTATCACGCCAGGAAGTGCTTCATAAGTACAATATTCGCAGTAATTCTCAACTAACCGACTGGGTTATTCGGTACAATAGTGGCAAACTACTAGCACCGAAAGGCGCAGGAAAGCGGGTTAGGAAAATGGGACGGAAAGTCAGTTACGACGAAAAGATTAAGATTGTCCAGTGGGCACTTGATCATGACAGTGATTACCAAGTAACAGCTAAGGAGTTCGACGTTTCGTATAACCGAGTGTATGACTGGGTTCGAAAATATCAGGCCACCGGTAACTGGGAAGTCTTAAAGGACCGGCGAGGTAAAAAGCCGCGTCCCAAAGGTGACGCTTTAACGCGCGAAGAACAGTTAGAAGAAGAGAACCGACAACTCAAGGCAAAAGTTCGGCGCTTAGAAGTGGAGCGAGCTTTCGCAAAAAAATTGAGAGAAATACGCAATCGGGAGGTGGACGATCCGCAAAATACGAAGCGATTCAGGAACTAGTTAAGGAAGGTTACACAGTGACCGAGTTGGCGGCGGTAGCAAACACGTCGCGTAAGTCATATTACATTTGGCTCAAGAAAAGGCAGATCAAGACCCAGCAAGAAATCGAGAATGCGAAGATTTTGGCGGCGATTCGTCAAATCGAGAAACGCCATTTGAACTGTGCGGGTTACCGGAAGGTCACGGCCATTCTTAATAGCGATACCAGCAAGATTAAAGAGTACACTTTTAGCTTCGACTTCCCGATTAACATTAAACGGGTCCGGCGGATTATGCGTGAGCACGGGATCAAAGCTGACATTCGCCAACCGCGTCGTAACCGGGTTAAAGAACAACAACAGTACCTTGAAGACAATGTATTACATCGCCAATTTGCCCCTGACCAGCCTAATAAGGTCTGGGTGACTGATACTACGGAACTTACTTACGGTCGTGGAAACAAGGTACGACTGCACGCAATCATAGATTTGTATGGGAACTATGCGCTTAGTTACTTCATATCTCCAACCGAAACCGCCAAGGACGTAATTAAAGCTTTTGAATTGGCTAAACAGAAGACCAGTAGGTTGGCTCCGTTAATTCATACAGATCGTGGATCTGCCTACACTTCAAGGGAATTCAGTAATTACCTTATCCAAAACCAATGCGTCCACAGTATGTCAGCGCCGGGGACCCCGGCTGATAATGCGGTAATTGAGCGCTGGTGGTGTGACTTCAAACATCTGTGGCTGGCACACCAGCCAGCGCCTCAAACGTATGACCAACTCTTAAAGTTAGTGGCAGAAGGCGTTAAGTACTTCAACACCGTTGAAATATCCGGTAAAAGAAAGAATCTCACCGCTGTAGATTACTACAGAAGTGAGATTGCATAACTTAATAATTTTAGATTTCTAAAGTGTTACCTTGACAGGGGGCAGTGCCCAATGGTAGTGAGTTCTTTGAGGTCGCTAATGAAGTTGACCAAGTAGACTATGCTGATGCTTACTCGCCATGGCAACGAGGGACCAACGAGAACAACAATCGGCTCCTTCGTAGAAGTATCACTAAAGGTACCAGTTTACAATTGTTCAGTGAATTTGACGTTGAACAAGCAAACCTGAGGCTCAACTCCTACCCAAGAAAGATTCTTGGTGGTAAGTCTTCTCTAGACAGATTTGAAGAGGAAATACTTAAGATAGTTGGCCCTGAAACATTAGCAGTATAAACCTCGGCCACTCCCGTGGCCGGGTGGCTCACTTAATCTTGCAATTTAGGGTTTTAACAAAGTTGACAAGCCATTGGAGTAGCTCTTATACTATACATAGATGATCGTCTATGTAATGGAAGGAGAAAAAATGGATTATCAAAATTACGTTCAAATGCTAAAAGCAATGGCTGACCCGAACCGCCTAAAAATCATTGATCTGCTTTCATGTGGATCACTTTGTGCTTGTGATATCCTCCAGCATTTTGATCTTTCTCAACCCACTTTGTCTCATCATATGAAGGTTTTGCAAAATGCAGGTATTGTGTTTGCGGTAAAGGATGGGAAATGGCAACACTATTCCCTACAAAAAAGGTTTGTCCAAGAGTTTAAACAGAATACCGACCAACTGTTAGCCGCTGATGAGCACTGCCTTTGCCAACGGTCTGATTGTGAAAAAGATGTTGCCAATTAAGTTTTTTTAAGCAATACATAGACGCGTGTCTATGTAAGGAGCTGAAAAATGATGGAAAAGTATTCGCCACAAGAGATTAATTTAACCAAGTACCTATTTTTTACCGGCAAGGGTGGGGTTGGCAAAACCACGGTTGCCAGTGCCACTGCAATTAGCTTAGTTGATGCTGGTCACCGAGTTATGATCGTTTCCACTGATCCAGCTAGTAACTTGCAGGACGTTTTTAAAGTTAGTTTAACCAATCAGCCAAAGCCGATTCCAAACATTTCCGGTTTGTTTGCTGCCAACTTTGATCCGGTCATTGCTGCGAACGAGTATCGCGAGCAGGTTATTCAACCTTATCGAGGCGTGTTGCCCAAAGAAGCCATTCAGAATATGGCTGAACAATTATCAGGCTCGTGTACGGTTGAAATTGCTGCATTTAATGAATTTGCCAACTTTCTAACTAGTTCTAAGATTAATCAGCAATTTGACTATATTATTTTTGATACCGCGCCGACCGGCCATACCTTAAGAATGCTGCAATTGCCTTCTGCTTGGAGTAATTACCTGGATAAGAATGATCGTGGTGCATCCTGTCTCGGCCAACTAGCTGGCTTAAATGATAAGAAAGCTATGTATCAAAAAGCGGTTGAAACTTTAGGCAATCCTCAAGCGACGACTTTGTTTTTAGTTACCCGACCACAAAAAGGCGCCCTTCTGGAGGCACAACGCGCTTCACATGAGTTGGCAGCCTTAAACATTAAGAACCAGCAACTAATCATTAACGGTATCTTAAATCAGCCAACCGACGCAGTTTCTCAGACTATTTTTAAACAACAGCAAGCTGATTTGCAGAATATGCCAGTCACTTTAGACCAGCTACCCAAGTTAGCAATCCCATTGCGAGCATACAACGTATTGGGATTAGCTAATTTACGACTACTATTGAAAGACCAGCAGCCGCAAATCACTGAGGAACCGGTTACTGCTAGTCACTTTCCTGATCTGGATGTTGTCGTGAAGAATTTAGTGCAGTCAAATAAAAAAATTATCTTCACCATGGGCAAAGGTGGCGTTGGTAAAACAACCGTTGCCGTTCAAATTGCCCAAAAGATAGCTGCTCAACACAAAACCGTGCACTTGGCTACCACTGACCCAGCTGATCATTTGAAATACTTCAAAATCACAAGCCCGCTGATCAAGGTGAGCCATATTGATGAGGAAAAGTCTTTAAAAGAATATCAAAACGAAGTTCTCACTACTGCTAAAAAGACCATGAAGTCTAATGATGTTGATTATGTCGCTGAAGATTTGCGTTCACCATGTACTCAAGAAATTGCTGTCTTCCGAGCTTTTGCTGAGTTAGTCGCCCAAAATGATAGTGACGTCGTTGTGGTTGATACGGCTCCGACTGGTCATACACTCTTACTGTTAAACTCGACCCAAAGCTATGCTCAAGAAGTTGCCCATACCTCCGGCAGCGTCCCACAAGCAGTCGTTAATCTGTTACCAAGACTACAAGATCCTAAGCAAACTGAAATTGTTATGGTAACGCTACCAGAAGCCACGCCGGTTTATGAATCAATGCGGTTAGATGACGATTTGAAGCGAGCCAGTCTAGCTCATACTTGGTGGGTGGTCAACCAAAGTATGTTGGCAACTCAAACCACTGATCCATGTTTGCTGGCTCGAGTGCAAAGCGAAGTTAAATGGATTGATCAGGTAAAAGAGCTTTCGAATAATCATTTTGCTGTTATGCAATGGCAACCAAATTACGAAAAAACGCTTTTAACGGTTTAATTAATTAAAGGAAAAAAATAATTAATCAGTTTAGGAGGTATCATGCAAGTCTTTTTTGCCGTTGGAATTTTCTTACTCACATTATTATTCGTTATCTGGCAACCTAGAGGATTATCAATTGGATGGACAGCCGTTGGTGGTGCAATTTTAGCATTATTGTTTGGCGTGGTGAGTTTTAAAGATGTTGGAAAAGTTACCGGAATTGTCTGGAATGCCACCTTATCTTTCGTGGCTATTATTCTGATTTCACTCATTTTAGATCAAATCGGATTTTTTGAATGGGCCGCCTTACACATGGCTCGCTGGGCAAACGGTCACGGTATTCGCATGTTTATTTTGGTGACCACCTTAGGCGCCGTCGTTGCTGCCCTTTTTGCTAATGATGGGGCTGCTCTGATTCTTACCCCCATTGTTTTAGCAATGGTTCGTGCCTTACACTTTGATGAAAAGCAAGTTTTCCCTTTTATTATTGCCAGTGGCTTTATTGCCGATACCACTTCTTTACCAATGATTGTTAGTAACTTGGTAAATATTGTCTCTGCAGACTTTTTTGGAATTTCCTTTTCAGCGTATGCGTTAAGAATGTGGATTCCTGATCTATTTTCGCTGTTAGGTAGTATTGGTATCCTGTATCTTTACTTTCGAAAAGCATTGCCACGAAAATTTGATGCCACTCAGGTTGCGGAACCCAGTTCTGCACTAAAAGATCAGCGACTTTTCAAGTTTTCATGGGTCGTCTTAATCCTCCTATTGATTGGTTACTTTAGTAGCGGTTTCTTAGGAATCCCCGTCTCCTTTATCGCACTGAGTATTGCGGCTATTTTTCTGATAGTTGGTCAAAGAAGTTCCCATGTTAATGCGATGGCAGCGATTAAAGGAGCTCCTTGGAACATTGTCTTTTTCTCAATCGGTATGTATGTCGTAGTCTACGGCCTTCAGAACGTTGGTCTAACAACATTATTATCAGGTGTCATTACCGAAATCGCAAAAGGTGGTCGGTTTGCTGCCACAATGGGCATGGGCTACTTAGCAGCACTTTTATCGTCATTAATGAATAACATGCCGACCGTCATGATTAATGCACTATCAATCAAAGGCGCTGACGTTTCAGGGCTCATCCATCATACGTTAGTGTACGCAAACATAATCGGATCAGATTTGGGACCTAAGATTACCCCAATTGGCTCTTTGGCTACATTAGTCTGGCTACATGTGTTAGCTCAAAAGGGAGTTAAAATTAAATGGGGGACTTATTTTAAAATTGGAATTGTAACCACGATCCCAGTGTTGTTTATTACCCTATGTGGCCTCTGGTTATCATTATCGATTTTTGGTTAGAAAATATAAATCACAATTACTTTGGAGATGAATAGAATGAAAAAATAGAGCTTTTTGAACCAGCAATGTGTTGTTCAACCGGTGTTTGTGGTCCCAGCGTTGATAAGGAATTGATTCAAACAACGGCCATTCAGCGGTATGTCAGTGTGAATGCACAAGGGTAGGCCATGTTCATTCGTCGTAATTTAGCCCAGAATCCCGATGCCTTTGTTCGAAATCCGATTGTTGCCCAAGAACTAAAACGTCAGGGTATAAATGCTTTACCAATTACGTTAGTGGATGGTCAGTTGGTAAAAACCGGTGAATACCCAACCATTAACGAGTTTAGCAGTTACTTAGACATGGATTTAGTAGCTGCTTTGGTTCACTAATAGTTTAGATGGAGGATTAATGATGACACAAATTTATTTTCTATGTACTGGAAATGCTTGTCGAAGTCAAATGGCTGAAGGATTCGCTAAAAAAATTTTAGGCAATGATTGGCGCGTTGCCAGTGCGGGAGTCGAGGTGCATGGCTTGAATCCATTGGCTGTTAAAGTTATGGCTGAAAAAGGAATAGATATTTCCCAGCAAACATCAAAGTTAATTGATCCCGATTATTTGCTTCACAGTGACCTAGTTGTCACCTTATGTGGAGACGCTCGTGATCGCTGTCCAGTCACCCCACCAACGGTCAAGAAAAAGCATTGGCTACTTCCAGACCCGGCTTTAGCAGCTAGATCCGAACAGGATAGAATAGTAGTTTTTCGGAAGGTCAGAGATCAAATTGAGCAGCAGATTATTGACTTAGCAAAAGTCGGTAACCTCTGAGGAATCAGTAGGTCCGTAACCAATACGAATTTTAAAATAGCGGTAGAAAACCGTATATTCAGATAACAAACATTCTGAGTATTCGGCTTCCTACCGCTACTTTTCGTATGGATGTTCCATTAACCCCTACTTCTATTGATAGTCACATTATAGCAAATTTTCCCCAAAAAAGTTGTGTAACGACAAAATGTGTCTACAAGGCGCGCTATGATAAACTTACGGGTCCTTGGTAAAGAGCTGGCGGGCGATGGCAAAGACGCGGCGCCGGAGTTCGTAAACCGAGGGGCGGGAAATGTGTAGTTGCTTGGCGATTTCGGCGTTGGAAAATTGCTGGAGAAATAAGGATAGGTATTCTTGTTGCCGCAGGGAGAGGGCCCGCATCAGGCTGGCCCACTGCTGGCGGTTCTCGATGTTGGTCAGGTAGCCAGCCGCCCAGGGGTCTTGCATGGCTGCCAAGTGATAGGCGGTGGCCGGCGAGGTGTCGGTCGAGACCTGGCGCTCATCTTCTTGGTGCCAACTCTTCTTTAAGAGGTCCAAAATCCGCCAATAAATCAACTTATAAGCAAAGGCATAGAAGCGGTCGCGTTCGGCGTCGACACTGCCTTTGAAGGCGACGTAGGCCCGAGCGTAAGCGATACAGCCCTCCTGGTAAAAATCATCGTAATGGCGGTGAAACTTGCTGACGTGGAGCTTGGCTAAGGCCATTTTGACTAAGCGCTCCTGATCGTGGCGACAAAGGTCGATCAACCCTTCACGCATCGTTCGTTCGGTAATCATGGTATCAAGTCCTTCGTGATTATTTCTCCGGCCGGGATAGGTTAAAGATACCAAAATACCGCCATATAGGGAATTCTCCTAATTTATGAATCATTAGCGAATTTTTATTGACAGGCCTGAAAAATTTAAATATGGTTATATTCGGCGGGGCTGTGAAAGCGGTTCCACAAGGAAAAATTATTTTGAGGAGGATTTTGGGAAAAATGGCACCACTAGTTGATTTTCACGATGCAACGACATTGCTAGGTGATTTTACCATGGTCAAGAGCTACACGATTGATTGGAAAAAGACGGTAGTCGTCTACCGGGGTGGTCACCATCAAACGGTGGTGGTGACTAACGAAGGCGACGCCCTGCTGGTTGATAGTCCGCTACCGACCTTGCTCCAGCACTTCTGCCAAGATCACTGCCTGTCGTGGGCCTGGCACGAACCGGTCAAGCGGATCTTTTATGACCGCTTCACCCATAAGGAACGGCTGTCGGAAGCCTACATCATGGGCTTAAACAAGCTGATCCCTTACAAGGACAAGAACGCGCCGGACGCTGGCTACTTCATGGCCCACCTGCTTTGTGACTACCAAGAACTCGCCAGAGAACAGGTCATGTTGATCTTTGAGGGTGGGGTACGGGTGAAGATTCGCGCTAGTGCCAGCGCCGTGCGTCGCCAGCTCGACCGGGCCAATAAGTTAGCCCAGATTCATTTGGACGTCTTGGACTTTATGAACCGGGAGGCCGGCCTCTACGTCAACGAGCGCTTGAAGAACTACGAACGGATCCGGGTGTCATCTGAAACCGCCCGGACCTTCACCAAGTACGCGATGCTGGAAAGCTTTAAGGTCAGCCACCAGGCAGCCTTTGACCAACAGCCGACCGCCCATGACATCGCCGAAGTGGAACGAAAAATGTTCAAGAAGTCGGGGGCGTTGAAGAAATGAGCAACTGATAAGCAGTGATTATTCGGTATAATGAATAACAGGAAATAACTGTGAACGAAGTATGAAGGATAATGGGAGTAAAGAAATGAAGCTAGACCCGATGATTAAAGAGTACCCTTATAATAACCAAGGCCTAAAGGAGTTGGAAGAGGGCGAGTCTAGAGAAGAAAGCAAGATTATTTCAAGGTACCCAACTGTCTATGTTGTAAACGATAAGAAAAAGAAGAAAATTTATTCAGTTTACGTTGGTGAGACCAATAATATTGCTAAAAGGACTGCTCAACATCTTCATGACGATCCCAAAAGTCGGGAAGATTGGCGGGAGCTATCGGAATCAAAAACGGCCAAGATGTATGTGATCGGCCACCAGCACTTCAATAAGTCGATGACACTCGATATTGAAAATCAGTTGATGCTGTACCTAAGCAGTGTTGAGAACGTAAAGGCGCTCTATAATCGGCGTTCAAATGACCAAGATGAATACTATCCGGTAAACGAAGTCCAAGATATCTTTACTCAAATATGGACGCAACTGCATCAGAAAAATAGTGAATTATTCCCAGCGATGGATGTGCTTAAAGACTTAGCCATCTTTAAGGCTTCACCCTTTCACAAACTGACGCATGAACAGTTAGAAGCCAAAAACCTAATCATGGAACGGGTTAATTCTTCTTTGGATAATGACGAGGAGGGCCAACTCATTATGGTTACGGGTGAGGCCGGGGCTGGTAAGACCGTATTGTTGAGTAACTTATTTTACGATTTGGTGGGTTACAAAAAATACGGCCATCCGCTAAACGTTCACATCATGGTTAATCACGATGAACAGGTTAAGGTTTATAGGGAAATTTCCAAGAAATTGGGGATCGATGTAAATCTGGTGGGTAAGCCAACCAGTTTTATAAATAAGGGTGAAAAGGCCGACGTCATCTTAGTTGATGAGGCCCACTTACTATGGACCCAAGGTAAGCAGTCATATCAGGGGACTAATCAACTAGAAGACCTCCGTAAATTGGGCAAAGTGGTTGTGATCATCTTTGACCAACACCAAGTCTTACGTTCCCAACAGATTGTTGAAGCTGCACAACTTCAAAAGATGGTTGGTGAAGCCTTAAAGTCGGATAACTTGATTGAACTAAAGAATCAATTACGAATTGACGCAAATGAATCAACAATTCAATGGGTTCGCAACCTAGTTGATCACCAAAAAGTTGGGAAACTTCAATCAGATAGCAAGTACGAGATAAAGGTCTTTGATTCGCCAAAGGATTTAGAGAATGCCATTCAAATCAAGAACCGTTCTGACTTGGATAGCCACTACGCAAATGGTATTTCCAGACTAATTGCGACCTTTGATTGGACTTTTTCAACCGGGAGTAAACCTGCGGATGGGAGTCCAACATGGGACGTTAAAATTGGTGACTGGCGAATGCCATGGAACAATCAACTGAAGACAAAGCAAAAGCGAAGCGTTAGTTACCGAAATTTATCCTGGGCCGAGCGAAGTGAAACCATTAATGAAGTTGGCTCAACGTATACAATTCAAGGGTTTGATCTAAATTATGCGGGGGTGATTATCGGTCCCTCCGTTAAATACCGTGATGGTATGATCGTGTTTGATCCTAAAGCGCACGCAAATAAGGATGCAAACCAAAAACGAACCCTGCAAAGTGGTGAGAAGCGTTCCTTTGCCGAAAAACTGATCCGAAATGAATTGAATGTTCTACTAACCCGGGGAGTTCACGGCTTATATATTTATGCGGTCGACCCTGAACTTCGTGAAGCCCTAAAGAAGGCAATGCCACATTAGGGACGTTTTCTGTTCATCGCGGATGATGTTTAAAGAAAAGATTGAATAATTCTTTGCCGGCCTCGGCTAAGGTACAGTACCCTGCTCCTCAGCCTCTATTCTTTTAATCCCTTCCTTCACCACATAATAACGTCCGAACGGAACGTAAGGTGGAATGGTGATGTAATACCGGACCTCAAAAGTTTGTAAAAATTTTGGTGTGTTCGTTTAATCACAACACAAAGTATTTCTTAACTTTTAGGTGCGCCCAGTCGCCCCTGACTACTAGAATTTAGGTTTAATTTCAAAGGGATTTGCACTTTGTTAAGAAGAAAGATAAGTGTTTAAATGAACAAAGTCAAACAGAGGGGTGAAAACTGTTCAATAAATCACGATGATTAGCGCGACTTTAGCTGGTATTGCCGAATTATTGGTGCTAGGATCTGATAAGAGAGACGCCAAAGTGAGCAAATTCGAAATTCAGGCAAAGGGAGAATTGAAATGACAGAAGAAAAGAAACGCTACGGGGCTGACGCGATTGTCGACAGCCTTGCTAATCACGACGTTAAGTACGTCTTTGGGGTGCCGGGGGCTAAGATCGACCGGCTCTTTGAACGGTTGGACCACCCGGTGAACCCGAAGGCGCCTAAGCTAATCGTAACCCATCACGAACAAAACGCTTCGTTTATTGCCGGTGGGATTGGTCGCTTGACCGGCAAGCCGGGGGTGGTCTTGACCACTTCTGGCCCTGGGGTATCCAACTTGGCCACCGGGCTGGTAACCGCCACGGCCGAAGGGGACCCGGTCTTGGCCATTTCAGGGCAAGTTCCGCGCCGCGACTTAAAGCGCCTAACCCACCAAAGCATGGATAACGCCGCCCTCTTGGCACCGGTAACCAAGTACAGCGCCGAAGTCCAAGACCCGAATAACCTTTCCGAAGTCTTGTCCAACGCCTACCAAGAAGCTGTCGCACCAAAGCAGGGGGCGGCCTTTGTTTCGGTACCGCAAGACGTCACCGACGGGGAAGTCACTTCCGCCCCGTTAGCTCCGCGCGAAGACGTCAAGTTGGGGCCAGCCAACTTGAGTGACGTGGAATGGTTAGCCAAGCAGGTTAAAGACGCCAAGTTACCGGTACTCTTAGTCGGAATGCGGGCTTCTGATGAAGAAACCACCGCCGCTATCCGCCAGCTGGTGGCCGAAACCCACCTGCCGGTCGTGGAAACCTTCCAAGGGGCCGGGATCATTTCCCGCGAACTGGAAAGCGACTTCTTCGGCCGGGTCGGCCTGTTCCGTAACCAACCGGGGGACCGGGTCTTAAAGGAAAGCGACCTCGTGATCGCCGTGGGCTACGACCCGATCGAATACGAACCACGCAACTGGGATCCGACCGCAAGCGCTAGGGTCGTCGTGATCGATACCAAGCAAGCCCAACTAGACAACAACTTCCAACCAGAACGTGAACTGATCGGCGACATCGCTTCAACCTTGACCCTCTTGTCACCACAGTTGACTGGTTACAGCGTGCCGAAGAACTCCCGGGCCTTCTTGGACCAGGTTCAAATTGAGGTCACGACCCGCGACGAGCCGAAGCCAGTTAAGGAAGGCCAAGTCCTCAACCACCCGCTCAACATCGTCGCGGCGATGCAAGAACGGATTGACGATGACATGACCGTGACCGCCGATATTGGTTCCTTCTACATCTGGTTAGCCCGTCACTTCCGTAGCTACCAACCACGCCACCTGCTCTTCACCAACGGGATGCAAACCCTAGGGGTGGGCTTACCATGGGGGATTGCGGCCGCCCTGGTTCGGCCAAATTCCAAGGTCGTTTCCGTATCTGGGGACGGGGGCTTCCTCTTCTCCGCACAAGAACTGGAAACGGCGGTCCGCTTGAACTTAAACATCGTGCACCTGGTTTGGAATGACGGGAACTACGACATGGTTAAGTTCCAAGAAGAACTCAAGTATGGCCACGACGCCGGGGTCAAGTTCGGCCCGGTGGACTTTGCCAAGTACGCCGAGAGCTTCGGCGCCACGGGACTGCGGGTCGAAAAGGCCGCTGACCTGGGCAAGGTTCTCGACAAGGCCTTTGCCACCCAAGGGCCTGTTGTGGTCGACATCCCGGTTGACTACTCCGACAACCCAGAATTGGGTAAGCAGTTGATTCAGGATAACATTAACTAGTGGAAGTGCGGAACAGCCTCCTTTCGCTAGCAAAGAAATAGCTGAAGACCAACGTTTGAATAACGCGGTCTCAGCTATTTTTTATGGACATATTTCAGCTCTGAATGGTTTCTTTACTGTTAGACAGATAACGTGCTCCCAACCACAGGCCTAATGTCTAAGTACGGGCAATGAACGATGCGTGCCGCATCAACCCTTGCCCTAGCTTAGCCATACGGCCTGTCGAGGAGGTTGGTCGCACTCACTTCTTGTTACTTTTAGAATTACTCTAGGCGAATATCAGTGTGGTAGGGGAGTTGCTG
>NZ_CP040910.1:1101432-1104411 GCF_013394085.1 Limosilactobacillus fermentum | reverse complement strand
TCAAAAACCAGTCAAGCAAGTTAATTGACATCGTCGTTCTTTTTCGATAAATTAGAACCATTACAAATTAAATGTGAGGGATCGAAATGGCACTAATTGAACTGAAAAACGTGACCTACCAAGTGGGCGACGAGCAAGTGCTCAAAGAAGTGAATTTAAAACTAGAGGAGGGCGATTGGTTCACCCTGACCGGGCCGTCGGGGTGCGGGAAGAGTACCATCTTACGCCTGATCGCCGATCTGATTTCGGCCACCAGTGGCGAGTTGACCTACCAGGGCCAGGCGATCGAGTCCTACCAACCCGAGGAATACCGGCGCCAGGTTTCCTACTGTTTCCAACAGGCGAACCTGTTTGGCGAAACCGTTCGTGACAACCTAGAATTCCCTTACTTAGTCCGGGGCCAAAAACTCGACCAGAAGCGGGCCGAAGCGGTCCTCAAGACGGTGGCGCTGGACGCTTCCTACCTAGATAAGAAAGTCGCTGACTTGTCTGGGGGTGAAAAGCAGCGGGTCGGCTTGGTCCGCAACCTCCTCTTTACCCCGCAGGTCTTGTTGCTCGATGAAGTAACAACTGGGTTGGACGAAGAAAACAAGCGGATCGTTCGGGCGACGATCGAGGACGCCTACCAACAAGGGGTCACGATCATGGAGATCACCCACGACCAGGGTGAACTTGCCAACGCCAAGCACTTAGTCAAGATGGAAGAAAAGGGGCTTTTAAATGCATAACAGTGTCACCGTCAGCAACCTCTCCTTGGTCTTTGCCTTCGCCCTCGTGATGGTGTCGGTCGGGATCTCCTTAAAAGAACAGCTCGGCTTAACCAAGGACGTTTTGTGGAGCGTTTGCCGCGCGATCGTCCAACTGGTAATCGTCGGCTACGTGCTGAAGTTTATCTTTAACATCAATAACACTTGGTTGACGATTTTGATGACCCTGTTCATCATCGTCAACGCCTCTTGGAACGCCTACAAGCGCGACCCGAACCCCCACAGCCACTATTGGAACTCCCTGGTGGCCCTGTTGGTCGGCACCTATATCGTCTTGGGCGTGTTGATTTTATCGGGCGCCATTAAGCTGATTCCATCGCAGATCATTCCGGTCACCGGGATGATCGCCAGCAACGGGATGGTGGCGATGGGGCTTTGTTACAAGACGATGAACGCGGCCTTTCACGACCAGCGCCAACAAGTCTTAGAGAAACTAGCCCTCGGCGCCGACGTCAAGCTCGCTAGCCAAGCGATTTTAAAGCGGAGCATCAAGACGGCGATGCAACCATCGATCGATTCGATTAAGACGGTCGGGTTAGTCAGCCTGCCGGGGATGATGTCGGGGCTGATCTTTGCCGGAGTTGACCCGGTTTACGCCATCCGCTACCAGATCATGGTCTCCTTTATGCTGTTAGCCACGACCGGTTTTGGCGCCGTGATTTCGGGCTATTTATCCTACCGTAACTACTTTAACGACCGCCACCAACTAGTGATCGGATAAAAAACAGGGGCCCCGCCGGCATGGTGGGGTCCCTGTTTTGTTAGTATGATGTTAATCACGATTCCGGTAGTCCCGGACGTTTTCAAAGCGGTCCAGCTCAGCTAGTTGGTTAGTGTCCCGCAAATGGTCGGCGTACTGGTTGGCCAGGTTGGGGATGACTTCTTGGCTGCCGGGCACCAGGTGAATCTCCTCGGTGCCGGCCTCAACGGCGGTTTGGTAGTACCACTCCTTAAACTTGAGGTAGCTAAGGGTTTCCTCGAGGTCGTTGAGCTGCTTTTTCAAGTTGGCCTCGTGGTCCTTGAGAAGCTGGTAGCGCGTCGTCAGGGTCTGATCCCCGTCTAAGCGCAGGGCGACAAACTCGGCGATCTCGGCAACCGGGACGCCGGCGTTTTTTAAGCAAATGATCGTCCGCATTAGGTGCAAATCATTTTCGGTAAAGGAGCGGCGCCCATTCTTGGTTCGCGAAACGAAGGGGAGTAAGCCCTGTTTGTCGTAGTAGCGAATCGTATCAATCGAAATGTTAAGTTTGGCCGAAGCCTGACCAATCGTGTATGCCATAGGTTCCTACTTTCGGTCGGCAGAAAGGGCGTTGGCTTTTTGCCCCTGAATTTCGTCGACAATCTTAGTTAAGTTCGCCAAGCTACCTTCGTAAGCAAACTGCCCCAGTGGTAAGTGGTGGACTACCTCAGCCTCTCGATTTGGGGTGGTTACGATGCAAAACCAAAGGGCGCCGATCAATCGTTTGGCCAAATCTTCAAGCAGATCGTTGGTGACGACACCAAGGTAATGGTGGTTGGTGGGGTCTTTTCTGAAGCTGCCGCGGCCGACGCCGTTGCTAACCACACCGATTTGATCGGGGTCGGCCAGGGGACCTTGATTGACCCACTCTTTGGTAAGAAGATCTTAGACGGTCAGGGCGACAAATTGTTTCCCAAATTAGCCCGGAACAAGTTAAAAAGACCGCTTGGACGCCCGGACTGTTTGAAGCCTTCACCAGAGAAGACTCCTTAGGCCTACCGGCGCTGCCGGGACAAGAAAGCATCCTCTCTTTGCATACTGGTCAGTTTGGCGAAGCTGCAACCTCCTTACCGACGGATTAAGTGAAAATTTGAAACGGACTCACCTGGGGCGGTGGGTTCGTTTTTTGGTACAATGAGAGTACTAAAGCAGAGGAAGCGATTTGATGGCAACAACAATCTTCGGTCATCGGGGCTGCCCAGCCCACGAACCGGAAAATTCACCGGCCGGCTTTCGCTACGCCTTGACCCACGGGGCGGAGGGGATCGAAACCGACCTGCACCTAACCAAGGACGGGGTGCCGGTGATTATTCATGACGAAACCCTGCATCGCACCACTAACGGGACTGGCCAGGTGGCGGATTACACCCTGGCCGAGCTACGGCAATTTCGGTTACCAAACGGCGAATGCATCCCGACGCTAGCGGACTTTTTACAACTGGTTGGCACGGCGCCGGTCCAGTTGAACTTGGA
>NZ_CP040910.1:1036902-1101332 GCF_013394085.1 Limosilactobacillus fermentum | reverse complement strand
CTGACGTCAAGCGCTACCCGGGGATTGAGGAGACGGTCTTACCACTGGTTAAAGAGGCCCCGCTCGCTAAGCCAGTGATCTTTTCTTCCTTTAACTTAGCTTCACTACTGGTGGCCCAGTCAATTGACCCAGGCTTTGAATACTGTTACTTAACTGACCGTAACTTAAAGGATCCGGATGCCTTCTGTCAGCGGGAATTCACCCACACCACTATTTAGCGGGGGCGACGGTCCCCCAGCGGATTTGGACGGTTAATGACCCGGCCGTACAGGCTGACTTATTTAGGCGGGGCGTTGCCGGGATTTTCACCGACGACTTTGAAAGGGCCCAACAAGTAAGGGAGGAATGGCTATGACAAAACCCAAGGTTGCCTTTATTTGCACCCACAATTCCTGCCGGAGCCAGATCGCCGAGGCGCTAGGCCGCCATTTGGCCAGCGACGTTTTTGATAGTTACTCGGCGGGAACTGCCCCCAAAAGGACGATTAACCCGGATGCCGTCCGGCTCGTTAAGGAGCGCTACGGAATTGACATGTTGGCCAATGGGCAACACAACAAGGCCCTGACCGACCTTCCCCAGGTGGACGTAGTGATTACGATGGGCTGTGGCGTCCAGTGCCCCAGCCTCCCCGCTCAAATGCGCCAGAATTGGGGGCTGGACGATCCAACTGGTCTGGGTGATGATAAATTTAACCAGGTAATTGACCAGCTTGAAGAACGGGTCAAAGAACTAAAAGAAGCATTGCAAACAACAAAATTAGGGTGCTAAGCCATTAAACCCCTATGTACGACGTTATAGAGATTGTTGATTTTTACGGGTCATTAACAAGGCCGCTCAAGAAAGCCTCTAAGATCTGGGGCCACGGCGAAAGTTACGTTCGCAATACCTAGCGCAACCACCCGGAAAAGTTCCCGGCCGGCACGATCCGTGAATTTGGCCGGATATTGGTGGTGATGACGGCGGGGATGGGGTTGGACCGCCCCCCCGTGAATTGGACGAAGAAGGGCAAAAGCGCCCTAACAAGCCAATTTTTGACGCCCAGGAACTAGCGGAACAATACCACGATTGGGCCAAGGACCAGATCAGCTTTAAGAACACGGAAGAAGATGGGATCCAGGTTCAACTACCGGTTTATGATGCGGATGTTCACGAAAATTACCATCTCTACATTGATCTAATTGGTGCTGACCAGTACCAAATCGTCGACACCGGTTGGTTAAAGGACGAATTTTCTGATGCGGGCTACACCAACAATTAGATTAAGCACGTGATGGAATTAGCTGGTGCCAAGCACTACTTCGATGCGTCCAGCGGCTTTCTAAAGACGACGGTTCAAGGTGGGGCCCTGCTGCTAACCATTTCCCAGTTAATCGAAGTGATTACTAAGCTCGACTTCATCCGCCACGCCGAAATTAAGTAGGGGTGGTTGAACGTTCAATAGTAGGAGTATTTTGAAAGGAAGTAGATCCATTTCAACCTTATGCAAAACCTGCAATTCCTGGAAAAAGTAAATTTTTCAAATTAATAAAAGCTCCCCCATGCAGCACCGCTGGGGGAGCTTTTTAATCCGCTAATGATTAAATATGCAAATGTTATTAATGAAAAACGGGATTAACTTGTTTATAATGTATAACAAGTGTATGATATGCTTAAATATTTTAAGAGGAGGAACCGTCATGGATCAAGCGCACGCAGAGGAGATTTTAAAAAAGGTGATCGCCATTCCAACCGTGAATGATAATGAAAAAGAGGTCGCCGATTACTTAGCGAGTCTCTTTGCCCCTTACGAAGATCAGGGGGTTACGATTGAGGAGTTGGCATATTCACCCGGCCGCAGCAATTTGATTGTCACGATTGGGGAGGGGGAGACCGCGTTAGGCTTTTCCGGGCACCAAGACGTCGTGGACCCCGGTGACCTGGCTGATTGGGACACCGACCCCTTTGTACCGACCATCAAGGAGGGGCGCCTGATTGGGCGTGGTGCTTCGGACATGAAGAGTGGCTTGGCGGCAGTTGTCTGCGCGATGCTGGCCATGCTGGAAGAAAAGAAGGTCCCGGGCAAGATCAAGTTAATCGCCACGGTCGGTGAAGAATCCGGCGAATACGGGGCGGCGCAAGTCACCGATGCCGGGCTCGCCGACGACCTGAGTGCGTTGGTGATCGCCGAACCGACCGACGGAATGCGGCAAATTTGCTACACCAGCAAGGGCGTCGTGGACTACCACGTTACCTCCAAGGGAATCGCCGCCCACTCTTCTAGGCCCCACGAGGGTGAAGATGCAATCGCCCACCTCTTGGAGTTTGCCAATGAGGTTCAAGCCCGCCTAGCCCGCTTGGATAAAAAGGATCCGGTACTCGGGAAACTTACCAGTTTGATTACCCTGATTAAGGGCGGTGAACAGATTAATTCCGTCCCGTCCCAAGCCGAGCTCTCTGGCAACATCCGGACGATCCCGGGTTACACTAACCAGGTGATCTTTGATGTGATCGATGGCTTGATCGCCGAATTAAACGCCAAGCCGGGCTACCAGCTCAGCGTCGATTACATTTACCCCGAGGAACCGATGCCCGGCGACGCCCACTCCCCGCTGGTTCAACTGCTTCAAAAGGTTGGCCTGGAGGTCTTTGGTCACACCTTGACCCCGGTCGGCGGAACCGGGGCTAGTGACGGCTCCGAGTTCGTTCGGGCCAAGGGTGACTACCCAATCGTGATGGTCGGCCCCGGCAGTGACAGTCAGCACCAGCCTAACGAATGGGTCAGCCTCGCCGCCTATCACCAGGCGATTGCCTTCTACCAACAGTTCGCTAATGAATTCTTCGGCAAGTAACCGTTTTAGTTAAAAGTGCAGCGCCCTAATTTTCAGTGATGAAAGTAGGGGCGTTGCTTTTTTTGTAAAAAAGTTCGTGATAACATTAAACGGTAAGCTGTCACATTCATAGGAGGAAGCCATGTTAAAAACCGCCATTCTCGGGCCGGTCTACACACCGGACGACCCGCATCACGTTGCCTACCTTCAAGACGCCCTGGTTGAAATTAACCAAACCGGCAAGATTATCGCCGTTTTAACGCCCAACGATGCCGACTACCAAGGACACCTGCGACAAGCCCAAGCGGCCGGCCGGCTGACCAAACTAACCCCCGGCCAAGTGCTCGTGCCCGGCTTTGTGGACCTGCACGTCCACGCCCCGCAGTGGCCCCAGGCTGGTCACGCCCTCGATAAGCCGCTCAACGAATGGCTCAACGATTACACTTTTCCCTTGGAGGCTAAGTACGAGGACCTTGAGTTCGTCCAAACGGTCTACCACGACCTGGTCCACACCCTTTT
Source organism: Limosilactobacillus fermentum (assembly GCF_013394085.1). Taxonomy (NCBI): domain Bacteria; kingdom Bacillati; phylum Bacillota; class Bacilli; order Lactobacillales; family Lactobacillaceae; genus Limosilactobacillus; species Limosilactobacillus fermentum. The sequence goes on along the minus strand of NZ_CP040910.1, from coordinate 1,098,006 downwards.
AGCCAACGGAACCACGACGGTCCTCTTTTTCGGCACCATCCACACCGAGGCCAACTTGGTCCTGGCCCGCGAGTGCATGGATCAGGGCTTACGGAGCGCGATCGGGCGTGTGGCGATGGATAATCCCGACCAAACCCCGGCCTATTACCGCGATCGAAGCAGCGAGGAGGCGATCGCCGAGACCGAACGTTTCATCCAGGCCCTAGAATTACTGGGGTAAGACGAGCCACTGGCGCCGCTACCGGTGATCACGCCCCGCTTCGTGCCATCGTGCACCGATGGAACCCTGGCTGGTTTGGGGAAACTAGCGCAAAAGTACGACCTGCCGATCCAATCCCACGTGTCGGAAAGTAACTGGGAGCACCAGTACGCGATTGACCGGTTCGGAATTCACGATGCCGAAGTGCTGGATCGTTTTGGCCTCTTAACCGACAAGACGGTGCTGGCCCACGGAACCCAGCTGACCGAGGCGGACGCGAAGTTACTGCACGAGCGAGGAACGGCCCTGGCCCACTGCCCAATTTCTAACGCCTACTTCGGTAACGGCGTGCTACCGGTTAAGCAATTACTGGCGGCGGGCAACGAGGTCGGGCTCGGGACCGACATCTCCGGTGGTTACTCGCCGAGCCTGTACGATAACATCCGCCACGCCGTCGCCCTTTCTCAGGTCCGTACCGATGGGGTAACCAATGCCGACCACGGGGCCCCTGACTCCCGGATCTCAATGCCCGCCGCCTTCTACCTGGCGACCAAGGGTGGAGCGGAGGCCTTGAACCTGCCAGTTGGGGCAATCGAAGCCGGGTGCCAAGCCGACCTCCAGATTTTAACTGACCCGCACCCGTGGCCAAGCGAAAGCCCCCTGGAACGCTTTGAACGCCTGATGTACCAGGCTAACCGCTCAACGGTAGCGGCGGTGATGGTCAACGGCAACTGGGTGTACCAAGTACGCGATTAAAAAGAGCAAGGGACCGGGAAAAATCTGTTTTTCCGACCCCTTGCTCTTTTTTGGTGTAAACAGAAAATGCCTAAGTATCCCCTTCCATCATATTCATAAAATTGATAATCGGATAAATAAAACTAAAACGCCCTGGTGAGTCGCTTGCTCAGCAGGGCGTTTTAGTTTTCCGTGTTTAGACCGGCGTAGCAACCAAGGCCTCCGCCAAGCGCTGGATGCCGACCTCAATCTGGTCAGCCGGGGTGTTAGAGAAGTTCAAGCGGAACTTGCCGGCGGGCGCGTCCTTCGGGTAGAAAGGTTCACCCGGCACAAAGGCAACGTGATTAGCGATGCACTCGTTAAACAGGGCTTGGGTGTCCACCCCACCCGGAACCTCGACCCAGAGGAACATCCCCCCGGTGGGCCGGGAGAATTTGACGTCGGCCGGGAAGTACTTTTCCATCGCCGCGATCATGGCGTCCTTGCGGCTGCGGTAAAGGTCGGTGATTTGCCGGACGTGTTCATCGACGTCGTTTTGCTCAAAGAACTTGGCGATCGTGTACTGGGTGAAATTATCGGTGTGCAGGTCGACGGTTTGCTTGAGCATCGTGAAGTGGGGGATCAATTCCTCGTCTGCGATCAGCCAGCCAACTCGCATCCCCGGTGCCAAGATCTTGGAGAAGGTTGAGGTGTAGATGACGTGGCCACTCTGATCATACGACTTGATCGACGGGATCCGTTCGCCGGTGAAGTTGATTTCGCCGTAGGGGTTGTCTTCTAAGACGATCAGGTCGTACTTTTCCGCCAGTTGGGCGATCTGTTGGCGCCGTTCTGCCGGCATCGAGCGCCCGGTCGGGTTCTGGTAGTTGGGGATGGTGTAGAGGAGCTTAACGTCATCCCGGTTCTTAAGGACTTGTTCGAGCTCGTCAACCCGGATCCCATCGTCGTCCATTTCGACCCCGACTAAGTTAGCGCCGTAAGACTTGAAGGCGTCAACGGCACAGAGATAGGTGGGTTCTTCGACGATCACGGAGTCACCCGGGTTGATAAAGAGTTTGGCCACCAGGTCGAGGACCTGCTGGGAGCCGGTGGTGACCAGTACGTTTTCTCGTGTCGCGTTGATCTGCTCCCGCTTAATTCGGTCGGTGATGACGTCGAGGAGCTGGGGAACGCCTTGGGCGCTACCATATTGGAGGGCGGCGGCGCCATGCTCAGCGAGCGCTGCCTGGGCCGCCGCTTGGACCTTTTCAACTGGGAACAGTTCCGGCGCCGGCAGTCCCCCGGCAAAGGAGATCACGCCGGGGTGACCGGCCACCCGCAGGATGTCGCCCACCGGATCGGTGGTGGTTTTAGGAACAAATTTAGAAAAACGATAAGTCATAATCAATACCCCTTTCAATGGTCGGGGACCCAAAAAAGGAGCCCCTGTAAAACGTGTAGGGACTCCCTTTGAGATCTAACTTTAAATGTTAGGGGGGCCCTACTGGTTGCAAATAGAACCCGCCGAAAAGTGGGTTCTAGCTAACAAGTAGTAGGGCGACGGCCTGGTGCGCCCGTTGACGGATGACACGAATTGGTTGTGTACTCATTATTAAGAACCCCTTTCCTTAGAGAAGATGTTACTAATTATAATCATTTTCTAATGATAGGCAAGGGTTATTTTAAACAAAAACCGTAGCTTGCCCTTTTGGTTGTGATCTAATAAATTAAACAAAAGTTACAAACTAGTGAGAAATAGGGCGGAGAAAATGTTTAGTCAAATTGGGCAGGCCATCTTTGACCACCAAGCGATTTTGGAGGCCTCGGATTTTAAGATGGGCCTGGAAATTGAAATGCAGCGGGTGGACGAAACTGGTCACCTGAGTCAAGAACCTTACCCGGCAGCGGTGGGGGACGAAAAGAAAAACCCGTGGATCACCAACGATTTTTTGGAAACGATGTCTGAAATCGTGACCCCACCGGCCAGCAACGCCACCGATGCGATCCACTATCTGTACAGCATTAATACCGCCCTACGCACGGCGCTCGCCCCGGGAGAGTTGTTGTGGCCGTTGTCAATGCCGCCAATTTTGCCCCGTGATCGCTCGCAGGTCCCAATTGCCAAGGCCGGTCCGGAAAAGGAAAAGTACTTCCAGGAGTGGCTCAAGCGCCATTCGATTTCCGAGGGGACTCCGTCCGGCGCCCACATCAACTTAAGCATCAATCCGGGCCTGGTCAAAGTGGTGTTTGAAAGCTTTCCTGACCGCTTTAAAGACGAGGTGGCGACCCGCAATTACCTGTATCAGATCATTACCCAGGGCTTCGTTCGCTACCGTTGGCTGTTAACCTACTTATTTGGGGCCAGTCCGATCGCCGAGCAAAACTTTTTTGAAAACGGTGCAACGCCCTTAAAACATCCGGTTCGCTGCATCCGCCAGTCCCGCCAGTACGGGTTTGGCACCAAGTTTAGCGGCGATTACAGCTCAATTGATTCCTACGTCGAAACGATTTTAGCGGCCGTTGAAAGCGGCGAACTACTGGCGCCGTCTGAATTTCACGGCCCAGTTCGGTTTAAGGGCGCCGCGGATTTAAAGACGATGGCCAAAGAGGGAGTTGAATACATCGAACTGCGGATGCTCGACCTCGACCCAACCAGTCAAATCGGGATCCGGACCGGGACCCTCCGTTTTATTCGCCTCCTGGCCGGCTACTTCATCATGAACACTGCCCTGGCGCCTAAGGAGGTCCCGGGGGTGATGAAGCGGGCCGACGAAATGAACGAAACGGTCGCCTTAGAAGACCCAACCAAGCCAAGCACCTTCGCCGCCACGGCCAAGGCCTTTATTCGCCACCTGCGGATCTTCGTTAACGAACTGCAGGCCGGCCCGGAATACTTGGAAATCATTGACGACCTGGAATACAAGGTTGACCACCCCAAGACGACCTTGAGTGGCCAACTAGTTGAGCGGATGAAGGATGGTTCACTGGTTGACTACGCACTCCACCAGGCCCGCAAGCACCAGGACGGGGCGATGCTGGCTTTGCGCCCGTTCCGCGGCTTCGAGGAAAACGGGGGCCGCTTGTCGGCCGATGAATTAGCTAGCCAACTTTTTGGCGGAACTTGGAAAACGGAAGAAGCATAATGATTAGGGTGGGCAATCACCAACCTGAGCGACTGGATTTCGCGCTCTGGTTGCGGTGATTGCCCACTTTTTTATGCTTATAATTGCATGAAAAATCAAAAATATTAAATTTAACTGGTTAAATATAAAATAATGGTGTATACTTTTAAAAAATCATGAGAGAGTTCAAATTGAACTCATAAGGAGGAATTGTTATGGCGTGGAAGAAATGGTTGAAAATGTTAATGGTGGCGGCCCTAGTGGTGATGGGGGCGGTGAGTTTAGCCGGGTGTAGCTCCTCTAGCGACTCCAGTGTCCAAGACATCAAAAAGAAGGGTGAGTTAGTCGTGGGAACCTCGGCCGATTACCCACCGTATGAATTCCAGATCGTTAAAAACGGTAAGCAACAAATTGTCGGTTACGACGTTGAACTAGCCCACTTAATCGCCAAAAACATCGGGGTCAAGAAGGTTAAGTTCGTCAACATTGCCTTTCCATCCCTGATTAGTGAGCTGCAAAACAAGAAGTTCGACATGGTGATGGCCGGGATGGTTTGGACCAAGGAACGGGCCAAGGCGGTTAGCTTCTCGAGTACCTACCACCACGGGGGTCAAGTTCTGTTGGTTTCTAAGGCTAACGAAAACAAGTACAGCGGCATCAGCGCCTTGAAGGGAGCCACGTTGGGTGCCCAACAATCCTCCGAACAAGAAACGATCGGGAAGTCCCTTTCCGGGGTAAAGTTGGTCACCGAAAGTTCAATCACGACCCTGTCCCAAGAGGTGAAGGCGGGGACTTTGGATGGGTTGATATTAGCCCAGACCTCGGCGGACGCCTTTGTGGCTGAACACCCTAATGATTACGCCATCGCCAAGAACATTACCTTTAAGATTAGCGCCAAAACTTCTGACCCGCGGGTCGTGGTTCGCAAGTCCGATAAGGCCCTCTTAAAGGTCGTCAACAAGACGATCAAGGACGCCAAGAAGTCCGGCGAATTAGACAAGCTCTTCAAAGAAGCCCAAAAGCTACAATACAGCAACAACCAATAAACGATCGATAGAATTAAAAAGCTGGGGATAACGTCTATCCAGACGAAACCTCCAGCTTTTTGAATTAATTTGCTTACTCTAACTTAGCCCACGGCTTGGTTTTTGGCTGAGTCACACTCTCAATAACGTGCTCCTAACCACGGGTCTAGTAGCTAAGTACGGGTAAAGAACACCGCGTTCCGCGCTAATCTTTCCCCTAGCTTAGCCCATACGACCCGTCAAGGAGGTTAGTCGCACTCAAACGTGAACTACTCGGCCATAAATGACCGAGCTTCTGGGAACACGAAGTAGTATTTAGGATGTTGCTTCTGTATTCAGAATACCTAAACTTACAGAACTCCGTTCTTTTACCACGGCTAGTCCCTAGCCAACGGCTTTTAATCCTCTATGGAGTATATTAACTGCCGCATTAATATCTCGATCGTGATGAGTACCACATTTAGGACAAGTCCATTCTCTAATTTCAAGTGGTTTCTTCCCACTATGGTAACCACACGTGCTACAGATCTGACTGGTGTAATTAGGATTAACAGTAATTAACTGTTTACCGTACCAATCACACTTGTATTCCAGCATGGTTCTAAATTGGTACCAACTGGCATTCGCAATAGCTTTAGCTAAATGGTGATTCTTTTGTAGATTCTTGGCTTTCAAATCTTCAATGACAATCACATCGTATTTTTTAACTAAGGCTGTTGTTAGTTTGTGTAAGTAATCTTGACGTTGGTTCGCTATCCGTTGTTGGTAGCGAGCCTTTTGTTTTTGAGCCCGTTGCCAATTCTGATAATCATTGAGATCCATTTTTACGTCTTTATGATTATGGTTCCATTGGCGAACAGCTACGGTTGCTTGATATTTTCGGCGACTATACTTGCTTTGCCACTTTGTGGCTTGCTTTTCCAACCACTTAGCATTGAAAGTACCAAACTTTTCACCGTCAGAACTAATCGCTAAGTCAGCGATCCCAACATCCAGGCCAACGGTCTTGCCTGTTTTTGGCAATGCTTCTGGAGCAACAGTCTCGACCTGCAAAGATAAGTAGTAGCGACCAGTTGGACCATAGCTGACGGTATAACGCTTAATTTTGCCATTTACAGCTTGAGAGGTCTTACTAGTTCGAATGCTTCCTAACTTAGGTAGCTTCATTCTTCTCTTGGCAATCACTGTGCAGACCGACCGACCAGTATATGACTGTTTGGCGGCGTGCCTGCTTTTAAAGCGTGGATAGCCACCACGATGTTTAAACAGCATCTTAAAAGCTTGGACTAGATTATGGTTCACCACAAGGAAACTAGTCGCATCGCTGTCTTTAAGATAGGGATATTCTTGTTTCAACTGTTTAAGCAAGTAATTCATTCCATATTCATTTACAAAATGACTGCTAGGATTGTTTTGATAGCGTTGCTTAGCCATATCTAGCATGAGATTCCACACTCTACGGTCATTGCCGAACATTTGCCATAGTTGAGCTTGTTGTTGCTTGTTAGGGTACAAGCGTAGCTTGACCCCTTTAATTAATTTGGTCATTCTAATTTCACCTCCTTTTTGCGTTGATCATCAATATACTTGGCTACTGCTTGTTCATTAACGCTCCCAATGCTTTCAACATAATAACTTGGTGACCATAGGTGACGACCTTGCTTTTTCCAGTAGCTAGTTTGTAGTTCTGGACATTCTCGGAAGAGGTGCCGTGCAGAAATGCCTTTAAGCCAGCGCATGATGTTAGTTACAGACAGTTTTGGCGGAGCGCTCACTAGTAAGTGGATATGGTCATCTTTACCAATCTCCATATGAGCAATCGTAAATCCATATTTTGAAGCTATATCATATAATGATTGCTTCAAGACTTCTTCTACGTGTCCTTTCAACACTTTATTACGATATTTAGTTCCCCAAATTAAATGATAATTAAGATTGTAGACTGACGTTCTACCATATGTAATTCTTTTTGTATCTTTCATACCAATAATTATATTACATTACGGTTCGATCATGTGCCCTAAGGGCACAAAAAAAGGCAATTCATCACGTCCTTAAAAGAACGTGTTTCCTTGCCCGCTTTCAAAAAAAGCCCCCAGCATCTGCCGGAAGCCTTAGTAGTGCGGCGAAGAGGACTCGAACCTCCACGGTCTCAATGACCACAAGATCCTTAATCTTGCGCGTCTGCCAGTTCCGCCACCGCCGCGTCAACAAGAAGTACTATACCCGCATCAGTGAATCGATGCAAGCCCCTTTTGAATTTTTTTGACAAGGGTGGCGATTAATGTCAATCTAGTAGGGAGAAAAGGGGGAGAATAGTTTGAACGAACACCGATCGACGACGGGCCGCCCGGGGATTTCCTTACCCCACCAAGAGGGGGACATTGGTGACTTCTTGAAGGTCTTTGCCTGCACGGCGGTGATGGTCCAGCCATTGCTTGCCCAACTGGTGAGACTTTCGACTGGGCCAACGCAGCTTGGCCTAGCGATCTTGGATAACCTGGTTAAGTACACGGCACCCGCCTTCATCTTTGGCATCTTGTACACGACCATCCGTACCCATAGCGGCGCCGGCGTTTTTAATTACCGCCACTACCTGCGCCAACAGTGGGCGGCACTTTTTTGGCCCACCATATACTGGACCAGCGCCTACTTACTTTTATTACCCAAGCTCCAACAAGAGCAACACTACCATAATTGGACCAGTTTCGCCTGGCAATTCGTGAACGGTAACGCGGCGCCCCACCTTTGGTATAACACGATGATGCTCCAGTTCATCATCTTGATGCCCTGTTTTTGGGCCCTCCACCGCTTGGTTGGGAAACGTCCGCAGCGGGGGTGGGTAGTGGCTATCGGTACCGCCTTAATTACGCTAGCCTGGTTGGCTTTGTACCAACACCTAGTGGGCCAGAACCCCGGCCATTGGTATTTGCTCGATCGAGTCTGGGTGAGCTTTTTAATTTATGCGGTGGGCGGGATATTATTAGTTAACTTCCGGCGCCCCTTGCTGAATGTTTTACTGCGCTTTTGGCTACAAGCAACGGTCTTCACCTTGGCTAGCCTTGCCTGGATGATCGTCCAAATGAGAGGCGAGTGGGCCAATTTAAGCGTCGTCAGTTACTACAAGCTTTCCGCCACTCTCTACGCCCTCGGGGTCATCAGCTTAGTGACCATTTGGTGGGTGGTGAACCAATTTGGCCAGTGGCGGGGGAACCTGCGGATTATGCACGGGGTGGCAACGTATGCCTACCGCGCTTACCTAGGCAATGTCTTTTGGCAGACCTTGCTTTGGGATTGGTGGGGTCGTCAATTAGCCACCACGCACCCATGGTTAGCGTTGGCGCTCCTCTGGCCGGCTACTTGGTTGTTAGCGTTTGGTTTTGCCTACCTGTTACACCTGATATGGGGGCGCCGGCCGGTTAAACAAAAATGATTCAAGAACCACTAATTGATTGAAAGCGTTTAATTATCTGGTTTGAAAGGGAATAATTAAAATAGACCACTTGACGAATCGACCAAAGACCGTTATGGTGAGGGTAGTTTAGTTGCCTAGCCAGAATCGTTGGAGGGATTATGCTCAATCTTAATACAACTGCCGCCCAGGTTCCCCAAGAAGTGGCCCGCTTAGACGCCACCACCCAGCGCCAGCTAAACGCCAACGCCGCGGTGCTCGTGCGGGGGCTGCGCCAGGACCTGGACATGACCACGGGAGAATTTGCGACATACGTAGGCTTAACGCCAACTTTAATTTCGTCCATTGAAGAGGTTCAGATTAACGTCTCCTACGCCCTGGTGGCTGACATCGCACACCGGGCGGGAAAACGGCTTAACATTGAGTATCGGTGATTTAAGGGACTGGAAAAGAGCTGTTTTTCCGGTCCTTTTTTATTTTTATTTGACGATAACGACATAAAGTTATATCCTAGATGTGTCGATAACGTTATAAAAAGGAGAGATATCATGGCACAATTAAACCACATGGATAAGCAATTTAAGACCCTCGCTGACTTTTTGGGGACCCACTTTATTTACACCTACGATAACGGCTGGGAATACGAATGGTACGCTAAAAACGACCACACCGTTGACTACCGGATTCACGGTGGGATGGTCGCCGGCCGCTGGGTGAAGGACCAAGAAGCCCACATTGATATGCTGACTGAAGGAGTATACAAGGTTGCTTGGACGGAACCGACTGGGACCGACGTGGCCTTGGACTTTGTTCCAAACGAGCACAAGCTCAACGGGACGATCTTCTTTCCCAAGTGGGTCCAAGAGCACCCGGAAATCACGGTTTGTTTCCAAAACGAGCACATTGATTTAATGCACGAAAGCCGGGAAAAGTACGCGACCTACCCGAAACTGGTGGTGCCAGAATTTGCCACCATTACTTACATGGGGGATGCGGGCCAGGATAATGATGAAGTCATCAACGAAGCCCCGTACGAAGGGATGACCGACGACATCCGTAACGGTAACTTCTTTGACCAAAACTACCGTCGTCAAAAATAGCAAAATAAGAGGAGGTCGGGAAAAAACGATTTTTCCCGGCCTCCTCTTTGGTATAATGTCGTTAATTAACGGGGAAGGGAAGTGATGGGGGTGCCCGCCAAACGAATTTTACCCTACGTCATCTTAGGGATCATTGAAGAACATGGCCAGCTATCCGGCAAGGATATCACCAAGGAATTTACGACCGACATTGGGGAGTTTTGGAAGTCCTCGCACAGCCAAATCTACCCGGAACTGCGGCGGATGACCACCGACCATTGGCTAGCCGTGGTCCCGGACCCGGATAACGATAAGGAAATCCACTACCAACTAACTACGGAGGGGCGCCGGATTTTAAACCAGTGGTTACAAACGCCGAATCAGGCTTTGCCGGTGTCCAAGGACCTTTTTTCGCTCAAGATGTTTTTCATTAAGGACCAAGACGACCCGCGGATGGCCGTGCTAATTGAAAACCAACGCCGCTTGGTGGAAGCAAGCCTGGCCCACTTAAACGAACGTAAGAAGCGGCTGTTTAGTTCGCCCCAAGCGATTCGGGAAAGTTACGGCCACTACCTAATTCTGGAGCGGGCAATCAGCCGCCAGCAGGCCCAATTGCAGTGGCTAGCGGGGTTGACCCCGCCAAAGAAAGGATGATGACGATGGCAGAAGAATGGACCCTAGTATTAGTTAAGCCGGACGGTGTCAAAAACCGCCACGTGGGCGAAGTGATCACTAGAATTGAACGCAAGGGCTACCAGATTATTGACTTAAAGATGATTGAGCCTACCGAAAACAAGTTACGCCAACATTACGCCGATAAGGTCAACGAGCCCTACTTTGCTGGGTTAATGTCTTACATGACCGAGGGGCCAATCGTGGGCATCATCGTGGCGGGGACCAACGTGGTCAAGGCCATTCACCGGATGGCAGGGGCCACCAATCCCGTTGAGGCGGCCTGGGGGACTATCCGGGGCGACTTTGGCCGCGAATGGCCGGACGGTAACTTGCGCAACGTCGTTCATACCTCTGACAACCCGGCCAATGCGAAGCGGGAAATCGAGATTTGGTTTCCGGAGCGAACCGTGGTTGATCAATAGGATGAACAACCTAAGATTAGTTTAGAGTGAAAACATAATAAGGGGCTGAGAGAATGGCGTGTCTCTCGGCCCCTTAATATTTGCTGGTGATTCTATTTTGTAGCTGCTTCTACCCGCCGTTGGTGAACAAAGCGGGTTAAAAGTAAGATGATGACGATTAAAACAACGATGACGAGTAAGCGGGTGTAGTTTCCCTTAAACAAGGCGTCGCCCCCAAAGGCGTAGAGGGCCGAAGTTGGGAACATCCCCACGGCCACCATCAGGATGAAGTTCTTACGGGGGATTTTCATCGTCGCGCAGGCGTAGTTAACTAGCACCGACGGGATGATGGGGACCATGTACCCCACTGTCAACCCTAGGGCGGGATGGCGGTAGTGGGTTAAGCTGTCCAAAATCTTGTTTTGCTTAAATTTATGGGAGAGTTTGACGTGCGATAACAGGGCGGCGACGGCACAATTGCCCAAAATATTCCCCGCCCAGTTAACCAAGAGACCGATCCACGGGCCGTAACAGAGACCGACAAAAACGCAAATAACGGCGTTGGAGAGGCCCGGAATCGCGTTCATTACCCCCACTAGGAGTAACATGAAGATCAGGTCGCGAATACCGTTGCTGCGAATCATGGTTAAGAGCTCGGCCCGGTGAGAGGGGGTCAGGTCCATTAGGAGGCGAATTTCAGGCATGAAGTCGTGCACGAGGGCCAACACCAAGAGGATGATGGCGATCACGCCCGGCCCAATTAGCCAGTACTTATTTAAACGGTGGTTTTCCATGAACTATTTTCTTTCTAAGTTGCTGGCGTAGATGGTGGCCAGGGTGTGGTTGAGCAGGGGGTCGTGGGCGTACAGGTAGGTGCCGCGGACGCCTCGCTTTAGGATGACGTTTAACGCGTTTAGGATCAGACGTTCCTGGTAGTGCTTAACCTCTGCTGGGTCGGTAAGGTCGTCCCGACGCTTGAAGGCCTCACTGTCGGTGAAGCGGTCCAAGTTGACCTGGAGGCGGTTAGTACCGGGAACTTGGGCAATCACCGGCCCGATGATGATCCCGGCGTAATTAAGATCAAAGCCTTGGCAAGTGTAGATCGACCCCACTTCATTGATGGTGCTGGGGATTTCTGCCCAAGGCGTGGCGGTGTAATTGTACTGGTCCCAGGGCATCTTGAAGCGTCCCTCTTGGATGTAGTGCTTACCCCCATCTAAAGTGGAGGGGTACCCCGAGGTTGACAGAATCCGGGAGAGGCCGACCGCCGCGTCCCGTTTAAAGACCTGTTGGCGCATTTTCTCAGCGTCTGTAAAGACCCGGAAGTCGTAGTGGTCGCGGGCATCGGCGGGCAAGGGGTTAATAACGCCGTCGGTGAAGTCGTTCATCCACTGCAAGAGACTGGTTGAGGCGCTCATCCGAAACTGGTGGGTTAAGGTAACTTCTTGGTGAGGATAGCGGTGAGTGATCTGTTCCAAACGGTCCCTAGTCCAAAAGCTCTTCATTCGCAATACCTGGTAGGGGTCAAAGACTAAGATTACCACCCGGGCCCGCTTAATGATTTCTGCTAACTGGTTTTCGTGGTAGAAGTTATTGTAGTGATCGGGCTTGGACAAGAGGAGATGGGCCTCGTCAACGACCACCACGTCGACAGTTTGGTGCTGCTTATCCAGCTGGTTGATAAACGAGGTGGGCCGCATGAAGTTCTTCTTGAGTAGGGCGGCCTGGTCGCCTGCAATTTCCTTATAAACCTTTAAAACCTCCGGGTGATTAACCAAAAAGTAATTGGTGGTCTTAAAGAGGGGGCTGGTTTGATCATTACGCGTCCTTACCTGGAGCTCATTAAAGAGGTGGGATAAGACCACGCTTTTACCGGTACCGGCCTCACCGTAAATGGTAAAAACGGCCGGAGCCGTCCCGGTCAGGTGCTGGTTGGTAAAGTTAAGAATTTGGTGGAGGAGTTGTTCTTGTTCCGGTGTGAGGGGTAACAAGGGGGATAACTTAGCCACCGCTTGGTTGGTATCAGTTTGCATAGGGGACGTCCTTAAACATTTCTTTATGTTTACCATGGTACTGATTCTGCCGGGGAGCGTCAAACGATCGGGCTAAATTATCCCCGGTGGTTGGTAAAATGGTGTAAAATAATGAATGTAAATTATCGACGCATATCAAATTAAGGGGTGTTTAATAACATGAACCTGCATCCAGATTACCTGTTAAACGAAGTCAACGAACCCGAAGACATCAAGGGGATGACCCTCCAACAGCTTCAACAGTTGGCAACGGAAATGCGGACCCTCGTCTTGGAACGCGACGAAAAGATTGGCGGTCACGTCGGTCTAAACCTGGGCACCATGGAGCTGACGATTGCCCTCCACTACGTCTTTGATTCTCCACACGACAAGGTGATTTGGGACGTCTCCCACCAAAGCTACGCCCACAAGATGCTGACCGGACGTAAGCTGGGCTTTTTAGATCCGGACCACTACGAAGACGTCACCGGGTACACAAGCCCTGAGGAAAGCGATCACGACCTGTTTGAAGTTGGTCACACCTCCACTTCCATTGCCTTGGCAGTGGGTGAGGCCGAAGCTCGCGACTTGCAAGACCCGCAGTCCAAAGACGACGTAATTGCCGTGATCGGGGATGGCTCCTTATCCGGTGGGTTAGCCTTTGAGGGACTGAACAACGCCACCAAGGTTAAGGGAAACTTGATCATCGTCGTTAACGATAACGAAATGTCGATCGACGAAAACCAAGGGGGGCTTTACCAAGGGCTCAAGGAACTGCGCGCATCAAATGGTCAAGCAGCGAACAACATCTTCACCTTTATGGGCCTTGATTACCGCTACGTAGAAGACGGTAATGACTTAGCCACCATGATCGAAGCCTTTCGGGGTGTCAAAGACGTTGACCACCCAGTTGTTTTACACGTCCATACCCTGAAGGGAAAGGGCTTTAAGCCGGCGGAAGAGGAAAAAATGCGCTATCACTGGCGCAGCCCCTTCAATCCAAAGACGGGTGCAGACCTTCAACCAGCCCCAAAGGAAACCTACTCCGGCGCCATTATTGATGAATTAGAACGTTTAATTGAAGCCGGTACCCCAATTGCGGCCATTAACGCCGCTATCCCGGGAGCCTTTGACCTCAAGCGCTTCGAAAAGAAGTACCCGGACCGCTACTTTGACGTGGGAATCGCCGAACAAATGTCAGTTTCTTCGGCCGTAGCGATGGCCCAAGCCGGGATCCGACCGGTACTGTTTGAAAACTCGACCTTCTTACAACGGGCGTACGACCAGTTAATCCACGATATGGCCCTCAACGGGGAACCGGTCGTGATGATCGTTCGCAACGGGTCCATTAAGGAAAACTCCGCCACCCACCAAGGCTCCTTTGACATTGCTTACCTGTCGAGCCTGCCAAACGTTGATTACCTAGCCCCAACCAGCGTGGAAGAGCTAATCTCAATGCTTGACTGGGCACTGACCCAGGCCGAAAACCCGGTCATCATCCGCCAACCAGAGCAAAAGCTGCTCCACCGGCCGGCCACCCAGGATAACTACGACACGATCGATTACGAAATCGCCCACCAGGGGAGCGAAGTAGCGATCATGGCCGTGGGGGGCTTCTGGGAACTAGGTGAAGAGGTCCTTGCCCAACTCAAGAGCAAGCTCAACATCGATGCCACCCTGATCAACCCGAAGGCGGTCACCAACATCGACCAACAAGACCTCCACTACTTGCAAGAAGATCACGATCTGGTGGTCACCTTGGAGGACGGGATGGTTGCCGGCGGTTTTGGCGAAACGATTTCGCGCTACTACGGACCAACCAACATGAAGGTGCTCAACTTTGGTTCCCAGCGTGAATTTGCCGATAACGTACCGCTTGACGTCATGTACGAGTGGTACCACTTGACCCCTGAACAAATCGTTGACGACATTGAACGGGTCTTGCACTCAAGTTTATAAAATATTGAAAGAGGTCTGGAGAAAGCTGTTTCTCTGGGCCTCTTGTTGTATTCACGAATGTTAGACAGATAACGTACTCCTCCCTAGCTTAGCCATACGACCCGAATTGGAGGTTGGTCGCACTTCTAATAACGTGCTCTCCAACCACAGGCCTAGTGGCTAAGTCTGACCGGAGAACGATGCGTACCGCATCAACCCCCGTTCTATCCTTAGCCCACGGCCTGCTTGATAGGTTAGATCGCACTCTCTTTTTTTCGTCATTTCCTCCCCTTTTCCCGTACTTAGTTAGTGAGACCAACTACGGGAGGAACAAACCATGTCATTTAAATTCCAAGCACTGGGGCTGGCCCTCACTAGCGGCTGCCTCTTAACCACTGCCACCACCATCACCACTAGGGAACCCCTGGCGCCAGCCAGTAAATCGCCAGCCATAGCGGTGCAGGCCGTTAAACCGGAGTCGGAGGTGTCCAAAGGGGTGGTTAACAGTCCGGCGCCCCAATTAAGTTCACGGGTGGCAACACCAAGTAGTGCGTCAACGCCAAGCTCGTCAGCCAGTTCTGCCCCCACTAGTGCTCCGGCTTTTTCAACTAGTACTACTAGTTCAGTCAGCGAGGTTACTAAGGGTGAGGAGGAGACGACGCCAAGCACCGCGGTATCAAAGGCGAGCGCCGTTACCGTGGCGAGTGCCGCCCCGATGCAACCGCAAGCCAATCAGCCAGAACAGGAACCTACCAGCGCCGCGACTTCAAGTGGGACCAGCGAGAATGAAGCGGCGTTGGCAAGTGATAGTTCGGCTAGTCAGGTGGCAGGGAGTTCGGTTTCTTCGTCGGCCGCCAGTGATGAGCAGGCACCTTCGTCAAACACAGCCGCCGTTAGCCAACCGAGTGGTAGTAGGTCTACCGAAGCATCCGTTACAAGTGCGGCCACTTCCTCGTCACCGGTGGTCGCAAGCTCGTCAGCAACCGAAAGTGCTGCTAGTTCCAGTGGGGCGGCAACGAATTCGACAAAGGAAGGGCGCCCGGTGAACGCAGGGACCGTTGACCAAGTACTCGCCAACATCCTGGGTAAAAAGGCGGCAAGCTCATCAAGCGCCCCCGCTGACGAACGGAGTGGGGATCACCAAGCCTTAAAAAGGGGCGGTGCTTCGTCCACCAACACCCCCCAACGCCAACTCCCCCAAACTGGTAATCAGGGAACGGGCCTGACCATCGCCGGGCTAGGTTTATTTGCAATGGTTGGTAGCGCCCTTAAACGGAGTTGGGTGAGCCAAAAAGTTTAAGAAATTCACATGATTAGCTTGCAATCGCTTAGTTCTAATGGTAATCTAATAAACATATTAAAGACCTGCAAGGAGGAGCCAACATGATTAAGCAATTATCCAACGTTATCGTTACTAGCTCCACCTCAACCACAACAACAACGCTTGTTGGTTGAGGGATTTTGACATGGTCTAATTAGCAGTCAAAAATACCAGGTCCGCTCAACCACCAACATCCTTTCGGTGTTTAATGAGCGGGCCTGGTTTATTTTTACCTGGAAATGAGGAATGCGGAATGGATAAAAAACCTGAACTAGAGCGGTCGATGACGCCGGGTCAGATGGAAATGATTGCCATCGGGGGAACGATTGGCTCGGGGCTATTTATGGGGGCCACGTCAACGATTAAGTGGACCGGGCCCTCGGTCCTATTAGCCTACGCCTTTGTCGGAATGGTTCTGTACGGGGTCATGCGGGCCCTTGGGGAAATGGTTTACCTGACGCCGGGGACCGGGTCGTTTGCCGACTACGGGTCGAAGTACATTCACCCGGTGGTTGGTTACCTGGTGAAGTGGAGCAACGTCTTCCAGTTTATTATCGTTGGGATCTCCGACATCATCGCAATGTCGCAGTACCTAAATTACTGGTGGCCCAACCTGCCAGACTGGGTGTCGGGAATCGTGATGGTCGCCATCTTAACGGCGGCCAACCTGGCCAGTGCCAAGGCCTACGGGCGCCTGGAATTCTGGTTTGCCATGATTAAGGTGGTCACGATCATCGTCATGATCATCTTAGGGTTAATGGTGATTGTGCTGGGGTTCGGGAACCACTGGCACCCAGTTGGGATCTCTAACTTGTGGAGCCACGGCGGCTTCTTCACCGGCGGGTGGATGGGCTTCATGTTCTCCCTGTCCGTGATCGCCGGGTCCTACCAAGGGATCGAATTGTTGGGGATTACGGCTGGTGAATCCTCTTCACCAAAGTACGCGATTGTTAAGTCCGTCAAGTCCGTTATCTGGCGGATCCTGATCTTCTACATTGGGGCCATCTTCGTGATCGTTTCGATCTACCCGTGGAACCAATTGAGCTCGGTTGGCTCACCGTTCGTGGAAACCTTTACTAAGGTTGGGATCACCGGAGCCGCTGGGATCATCAACTTCGTCGTCTTAACGGCCGCCCTTTCCGGGGCCAACTCCGGGATCTACTCGGCTTCACGGATGTTGTTTAAGCTCTCGGTTGACGGGGAAGTTTCCAAGGTCTTCTCCAAGCTGTCCAAGCGGGTGGTGCCAAACGTGGCGATCCTGACGATTTCCGGTTGGATCTCCGTTGGCTTCATCGTTAACTTTATCCTCTCCGCCGTATCTGCCAAGACGCAAAACCTTTTCGTGATCGTGTACTCCTCCTCCGTTTTACCGGGGATGGTACCGTGGTTTGTCATCTTGATGTCGGAATTAAACTTCCGCAAGCAACACCCGGAAGCCTTGAGGGAGCACCCGTTTAAGATGCCGCTCTTCCCGGCTTACAACTACTTCTCCTTAATCGCCTTACTGTTGATCTTGATCTTTATGTTCTTTAACCCAGATACGCGGGTTTCCGTTGCCGTAGGGGTCATCTTCTTAGCACTGATGACGGCAATCTACTTCAGTACGGTGCACAAACGTAAGCAAGCTCAGGCTGAATAAAGGAGCAATGCCGTTATTAAATTCAAGGATGTGGGAAAGTTACGCTTTCCCCATCCTTTTTTATTCCATGGAATTAGCTTTAAACCGAAATTTGGTGCTTCCTTGGTAAAGAGAGTAAAATGAACCATAATAATTCCAATGAAGGGGGCCTTGAAATGGCTAGCTACAATCAAACACTTGCCATGCGCTACAACCGACAGGGGGAGGAGGCCGTCGTTGATGGGCATCTCCACTTAGCGATCAAGTACTTTACGGACGCCATCGCCCTCTGGCCAAACGCCGAGTCCTTTGGCAACCGGGCCTTTGCCTTTTTAGAGAGCGGGGATAGCCGGCCGGAGTGGCGAATGGCCGTCGACGACTTTTTAGTGGCCGCCGTGATTGCCTTTGACGATTACTGGGGCGAAGAAGAGAGTGGGTATTTAACCAACCGGGAACGTCGCGATTACGCCGATTACATTGAGCGGTTCTTAGCCGGCGCTAGCTACACCAGCCTCTTTTTAACGCTGCCGCCAATGGACGAGGAAACCCGTAGTTATTTCCGCCTTTGCTTTTTGGCGATGCTCAACTACTACGATTTCTATGAAGCCCTGCAAGAAGAGCAGGTGGCCAACGACCGCTTCGCTAGCTTCATTAACTCACTTGAGGAGCACGACTTTGATCGCGAAATGGAGATCAACACCGCCCAGATTATTCCTAATTACCGGCAAATCCTTGGCGATTCCCAGCGGGCCGGTCAATACTTGAAGAATTCCCGTCGCGAAGACGCCCGCATCTTAGCGGACCGAAAGATCGGTCAACTCTTTGATATGATGCAAGAAATGCTACGCCGCACCAAAAAGGAGGAATTCTAATGCCCTGCACCACAATTTTGGTTGGTAAAGACGCCAGTCTCGATCACGCCCTGTTAATCGCCCGTCAAGAAGATTACGGTAACGCCTTTAACCCCCAGTCCTTTCGGGTAATTTTACCCCAGGACCAACCCCGCCACTACGCTTCTAAGACCACCGACTTCATCTGTGATTTACCGGAAAACCCGTTACGCTACACGTCCACTCCTGACGTCGATAGTAGCGCCGGTGTCTTTGCGGCGGGGGGAATCAATCAGGCCAACGTGGCAATGACGGCGACCGAATCATCGACCACCAACTCGCGTATCTTAGGGCTCGACCCCTTTAACCAGGAAAGCGGGATTGGTGAAGAGGACTTCGTGACCCTGGTCCTCCCGTACGTTCAATCGGCACGCGAAGGGGTAGAGCGACTGGGTCAGTTGTTAGAACAATACGGGACCTACGAAGCCAACGGGATTGCCTTTGCCGACCAAGACGAGGTCTGGTTTTTAGAAACGATTGGCGGTCACCGCTGGGCAGCGGTCCGGATCCCCGACGACGCCTTTGTAATCGCACCGAACCGGTTTAACATCACCGACTTTGACTTTGAGAGTGCGACCACCTTGGCTAGCCCCGACCTCAAGGACTGGATTGACCAACACGACTTAAACCCAGCCGATGATGGCTATAACCTACGGCAAATTTGTGGTTCCCGCACTTACCGGGACATGCGCTATAATAACCCGCGGGCGTGGTACGTTCAGAAGCTATTCGGGGTGGAAACAGGGGCGGACCCAACCCAAATGGACCTACCCTTTATCTGCCACCCCAAGCACCGGTTGGCGGTTGAAGACATCAAACAGGCCATGTCATCACATTACCAAGGTACCCCGTATGACCCCTATGGTGGTGAGAAGGGGGGCCAGGTCCGTTCAATCGCCTTGAACCGGAACCTAGAACTACACGTCTTAGAAATCCGGGCGGGAGTGGCGCCGGAAGTGGCGGCGGTCCATTGGCTGGCCTTTGGTCCCAACACCTTTAACGCCCTGGTTCCCTTCTATGCCAACGTTACCGACACCCCGAGTGCCTACCGGGACACGAGCGGTCAGTACGACCCGACCAAGGCATACTGGCTAGCCCACACCCTGGCGGCGATTGGCGACCACCACTACCGGGCTTTGGCCCCTAAGGTTGAGGCCTACGAGCAAACGGTAACGGCGCTGGGCCGTCAATTACAAGTGGCCGCCGATGCGAAGGCGGCGGGAGAAGCAGACCTGCCCGCCTTTTTAACCCAAGTCAACGACCAAATGGCTAAAGCAGCGGTCGAGGAGGGGACTAAGCTCCTTGGTGACTGCGTAAAGGAGGCCTTTTTAAACGAGCACCTGCAGTTTTAGAATTAAGTAGCGAACAGGCGTTCCAACGGGTATAATGGGGGTGAGACAACCCAACACCTACGAGGAGGAAAATCATGAAACGCCGACGTAACAAGAAGCAGGGCTGGCGCTGGTTAATTGCCTTCGTCATCCTCTTCGCCCTTGCCTCGGGTATCCCGGGCAAGGCATCTTCTACGACCACCACTAGTTCACCGAGTGCCCAAACCCTGGTTGCCAAGGTCAACTCCCTGGTGGAAAACCTAAGCTACCGGTCGCGCTCGTCGTCAACCAGCGGCTCGAGCACGATGGTCACCCCGAGCAAGCAAAAGGCCGAGGCGGTTTTAACCGCCAACGTTAAGCAACAACTGGGGAGTTCGATCACTTGGAATGGCGATGGGGCCTTCATTATCAACAACAATAAGACCAAGCTCAACGCCAAGATCAACAACGCGCCCTACGCCGTTGACCGGCTCGACAGCCAGGGACGTGCTTGGCAGGGCGATGCCTGGTTAAACAAAACGACGCGCCAATACAAGAATCGTTCCGAAACCGGGAACGGCGCCACTAGTTGGAAACCGGTCGGCTTTATGCAACTGACCAACTTAAAGAACGGCCCGACCCACGCTTATGACCGGGGGCACCTACTCGGCTACGCCTTGGTCGGGGGGCTCTCCGGTTTCAACGCTTCGGAGTCCAACCCGAAAAACATCGCCACCCAAACCGCTTGGGCTAACGAAGCCCGGTCAACCGATTCAACCGGGCAAAACTACTACGAAGGCCTAGTTCGCAAGGCCCTCGACCGGGGTAAGCAAGTCCGCTACCGGGTAACCGACATTTATGACGGTAATAACCTAGTTCCGTCCGGCGCCCACATTGAGGCCAAGTCAAAGGACGGGAGCCTCCAGTTCAACGTCTTTGTTCCGAACGTTCAAAATAACATTACGATCAATTACGCCACCGGGAAGGCCACCGCTACTAACTAAGCAAAAAGACCACTTTCAACCGTCAGGGGAGAAAGTGGTCTTTTTGCTTAGTTAACGTGATCCTCAGCTATTTTTGCTTAGTTTACGTTGCCTACTTCAAAAAGCCCGGGGCGAGAAACTCGGCGTCCGGGTAGTGGTAAAAGCCCTGGCCGGCCTCCCTGCCGTAGTGGCCAGCATCGATCATTTCCTTGAGCTTGTCGGCGACTTGCTTGGCCATTTCATCACCGGTGGCTTGGTGCTTGTTTAAAGAGATTTGGTAAGCGGTCCGTAAGCCCACCGTGTCCAAGATAATGAACGGGCCGGACGGGGAGCCGGTGGAAATCATCCAGTCCTTATCAATTTCGTGGGGGCTAGCGATGCCGTTGACCCACAACGCCATTGCGGCATCGAGAAACGGAATCAGAAGTGAGTTGAGCACGTAGCCGGGTTGCTCTTTGTAAAGGTGGATCGGCACCATTCCGATGGCCTTAGCAAAGTCAATTACCTCCTCCACCAGTTCCGGCTTGGTGTCCGGGTTACCGACGATTTCGGCGACGTTGTACTTCCAAATTTCGTTAGCAAAGTGGATGTGCAAGAAGCGGCGCGGGTCACCAAAGAACTTCACCAATTGACTAGGCATGAAGGTCGAAGAGTTGCTGGCCACGATCGTCTTATCAGGGACTACGGCCTTGAGTTCCTCGTAGAAGGCTTCCTTGACTTCCATGGCTTCCGGCACCGCTTCGATGACTAAATCGGCGTCTTCAACGGCTTCTCTTAGGTCGGTCGTGACCGCGACAATGTTGGCCAGGCCGGCATTAAAATCGGCCTCGGAAAGCTTGAGGTCACGGTGGTAAGCATCCTTTAAGGCGTGCAAACGAGTTTCGGCGCTCTCAACGTGGCGGTTCCAAACGGTGACCCGCATTCCCTTGAGGGCGGATTGGTAGGCAATTTGGCTCCCTAAGGTGCCGGCCCCGGCGATGGTTACATTTTTAATGGTCATAGTGGTCTCCTTTCTTAAAGCAAACGATTAGTTTTGTAATTAGTATATCACGAAATCGTTTTCAAGCTAACGATTAGTTTTGTAATTAGTATATCACGAAATCGTTTTCAAGCTGACGTGGTTAACGGTCCGGCGCCCTGCTTGAGACGAAAAAATGAGGAAATCACGATCCCACCGGGCGAGCGGGGGAGTCTTGTGGTAAGATAAAATTATCATGTGACTAAGGCAAACCACGATGTTTGTCGGTCCGCCCTTGGAAGCGACACCAAATCATCAATGATTTATCAATCGTTTAGCAACGAGGGGAGGGGGTGGCAAGGAGTAATTATGAGAATTACGGCGCCCCCCTTAACGAATCATAATTTACAACAAAGAAGGTTTATTCGATGACAAGCACCAAGACGACCCCCCAACCACGGGACCTGCACAAGATCCACGTTCTCCACGATGGGCAACCGGCTGAACTGGGGATTAAAGAGATTTTTGATCCGGAAAAGTATTCCCAGCTGATCGCCATGACCGGAGCGGTGACGCCTGACTTTATCAACACCTACTTGTCCGATTTTGTAAAGGTCGAAATCGGACTGGGCGCCCGCCAGACGGCGACCGGGTACACCGCCACCGAAACGATCACTAAAGACGCCCTGGCAACGGCGATGTTAAACGCCGCCAACAAGGAAGCGGCCAAGCTTTTTCATGCTTTAACCAGCCAAATGCAGTTAAACGCCGTGTCCGGGCTGTTAAAGCTGGACATTTCGCCAACCCAAGCGGTCCACTCCCGCTTTTACCTGCTCAGTAACCCGACTACCGAGCAAACCCGGGTAGTGTTGGGGTCGGTTAACTTGACCGAAGATTCCTTTGACCCGGCCCACAACCGCTTTGAAGAGGCCCTCATCTTTGACAACCACCCGCTTTACGAAAGCTTGAATAACCACTTTAAGGTTGACATGCTACCGGTGATGCAGCCCTACTTCACTAATGAACTACTCAACGCCGCCGAAAAGCAACTCAAGGCCCTGAAAAAGGACAAGGATGCCGACGCTAGCCAGGTGGTGATCCTCTCTAACGAAGAGACCGACCGGATCGCCCAGGTGGAGTTGACCAACCTCTTAGTCAACGACGTGCAACGTCAGCTTGACAAGGAACTGGTCGACCCGGAACTGCCGCTGGGCTTGCGTAACGTAACGGTCAATTACGCCACCGAAAAGGACGAGGCCGAGCGGGCGATTGAACAGCGTGAAATGATCCTGAAGTTGGAAAAAGAGGCCGTTTCACCGCGGGCAGCCCACCCGAAGCTACGGGAACGGGCCCAGATCAACAAACGGGTGGTGGAAGCCTTCGAACAGGCGGTGACCCCCGAGGACTTAGCGGTCGAAAAAAAGTACACCACCTTCTTGTACGACCGGCCCCTGGAACGCAACATTGCCCGTAACACCACTGGCCTCTACACCCCCAACGACACCGGCACCTACCCCTTGCCGTTTGGGAAGCTGGCAACCGTTTCTGAAATTCGGGAGGGGTTGCACCAAATTGACGCCGTGATCCAGGGCTATGCCAAGTTCGTGGTCGATTACACCCCGGAATACGGGCGCCGGTTCTTTGAGGCAATCCTCTACGGCTTTGCGGCGCCGTTTTTATGGGAAATCCGCACCAAGGCTAGTTTGAACCCCGAGGACGGTAATGACGTGCCTAACTTCTTGATCCTAGGGGCGACGGCCGGGGCAGGGAAGTCGACTCTCTTACGGATCATTAACCAGCTGACCTGGAACACCGCCAACTCGATGATTGACTTCGGCACCATTTACGACACCGATACCCCGCAGCGCAAGGCCAAGACGGTCCAGGCCCTAGAATTGTACATGAAGACGGGCTCCAGTTACCCAGTCCTAATTGATGAAATTGAACCCTACTTCTTCCAGCAACCGCAGTACAGCCGCCACTTGGTCGTCGACACGATGAACCAGTTGGTTAACAGCCCCAAGCCGATCGCACCATTGATCGGGACCACTAACTACAACGGGGGCTTTTCGATGGCCAGAGAAACCGCCCGGCGGACCTACTACCTGCAACTGGATAAGGTGATTGACGACCAGCAAAAATCGGAGGCCACCAAGTACATTTACAACGTCCGCAAGATCTTAAACAACACCCTCTTCAAGGACTTTGTCGTCCGGATGGCCAACCTCTTAGAAGACGACCAAACCCCGTGGCGGACCTACAATAAGGAAACCGGCCTGCTCGACTTCTTGGCCATGCCGCGGCGGATCTTCAAGGAGTACTACCAAATGGTCGACCAACCGCTGCCGGACTACTTCAACGACGGGATTTTCGATGACTTCCGCGAGAGCTCACGCAATCGTTGGGCTAAGCTGTACTTAACCCAAGAGAGCGACTTTGTCTACCGCAAGGAAAACGACAGCCTGCTCTTTGATATCTCCAAGCTCAACTCCTTTAACGGCTTTACCCAAGACGCCGTCGAAGAGTACCGCAACTCCTTACCAATCGAAATTTGCGTCGACGGGATCAACGGTAAAACCGGGAAGTTTGTCGAAATTAAGGCCGGCGCCTTTTACCACTGGTTGGGGATCAACAACCCTCACATGGCGTTGCCAGCCGGGGTGACCGTCCACGAAACCTATGACGTCGCAGAGACGCCACGGGTGCCGTCGGCGATTGAACACGGGCAGGTTTCAAAACCAAAGAAGAAGGGCTTTTGGGCCCGGTTGTTTGGCTAGCATAACTCAATTCAATGGTCTCCAGTCGCACGTAGCGAACCGTGCTGAGGGCCTCTTGTTGTTTGTGCACACATAATCTAACTAGCCAAGCGGAACCGGAAAGGGTATGATGGTCAAGGAAGCAAAGAGGCGGTGACCATGTTCAAGAAGGTTTTACGCCGTGTGGCCATTGGCTTAGCGGTCATCATCGTCGTACTGGCGGGGGTTCAGTTGTACTTGCTGCGGGGAACCCCGGGTAAGGCCATCACCCCCACCAACTCATCGGTAAAGTATTCCGCCACGCCCACCCTCCTGATCCCAGGCTGGGGTGGAAACACGTGGACCTATACGAAATTAATTGACTACTACCAGGACCAAAACATCGCCACGAACGTAATGGTGGTCCGGGTAGCACCCACCGGAGCCGTCCAGGTTTCGGGTAGCTTGAAGGGCAAGCAAAACCCACTGATCCAGTTCATTTACGACTGGAATTATTCCACCACTTACCAGCCCCAGGTGCGGGAGCTAACCCAAGTTTTGCAGGTTTTAGCCACTAAGTATCACGTTCAAAAACTAAACGTGATCGCCCATTCCTACGGGGGAACCGAGCTTTTGCATGCCTACATCGGGTCCAAAACCCTGCAACGAGAAATCGCCTTGCAAAAGGTGGTTTTTTTAGGGGTCCCGGTTGACGAATCGTTTGGGACCAACACCAAGTACACCAAGTGGTTATTCAAAAAGTCTCACGATCAAATGTTTAAAACGATGCTCAAGGAGGTTAAGGAAGCACAGCTACCAAGGGGACTAGTCTTTTATAACTGGATGGGAAGCGACGAGGGGAAATCGACTACTGACGGCGAAGTTCCCCAAATCCAATCACTAATGTTAAAAACCCTGATTAAACACAAACACGTCCACTATCACCAACACATCTTCACCGATACGACCCACACGGAGCTTCACCAACGGGTCAAGATTATCAAGAAGATTGCCCACGTGATTTGGGGGAAGGAGTAGGTGTCTTTTGCAAAAGGAATTTCATCAAGTGACTGGGCTGTTGTGGAAGGGCGAAGAGGAAATGGCCCTTTACCGTCAGTTAAAAGCCCTCGCTGAGCAACGGGGTCAGTCGGTCAGTAAAACCGCTAAGGACTTGGTCAAAGCCGGGCTAAGAAAAGAAGTTGGCCCAACCAAAAATCAATAAGGAAGAGAGAACAACATGCTGTACGCATCCAACGTGCTGGAAGAAGATATTAAATTAAGTGAGGAAAAGAAACCTAGTCCCACTAGTTTACGCGACTGGACAATCCGCCCGTTTACGATTAACGGGATCTCAATGGTCCTCGCCGTTAATCACGAAACCCTGATGCCCGCCATCATTCCGGGAGTGGAATACCTGCGGGTCGGGGTTGAGTTTGTCTTAGCCCAAGTGGTTAAGCAAATCTGCAGCCGCTTGGCCATTAACCCGGATAAGGCGACCCGCTACACCGATCAAATCTTAAACGGCGGGGTGGCCTACCGGAACACGAGCAATGACTTCTTGTTAGAGCGGGCCTTCCGTTACTACGTGGACGCCTTTAGCAAGATCACCCCGGAAGAACTAGAAAGCTACGAGGAAAACGACCTGTTAATGGGGTTAGCGATGGAATCGGTCACCCTCGCGGACCGGGAACGGTTTGGCCGCCAGGAAACGCCGATGATCAACTTTACCGATCAAATCGTCAACCAGGTCCGGATCCCGATGATCACGAACAAGGGGAATTACTTTGTACGGCGTTGGGTGGACTTAAACAACTCCCCAACCTACTTAGCTAACTTTGACGAGCAGGCCCCGGAAGTCCAAGCGGTGTACGACCAATTGATCGACATTAACACCGAACTAATCGCTGACCTGATGACCTGGGTGGAAACCTACACCACAACGGATGAAAAGACCCGGGCCCAGATCAAGGAATTGCTCGATCAATACCTAAACGACTACTTAACCCAGCGGCGGCCGATGTGTGTCATTGATGACCTAACATCGCCCACCGACTTCCTCCTCCAGTGGGAGGCCTTCGCCCCAGACGACGCCGATCCGGAGCCGATTTTATTAGCGTTACGCTACTTGATTATGTACATGCAGACCACCGAAATGCTTTCGATTAAGGATAGCCACGTCCTCATGCGGGCGGTCCAAGTGGTGATCGCCAACCGGTGGGGGGAATCCAACATCGATCTAAACCTGGGCTACAAGGACATGATTGCCCAACCGGATAAGACCACCCAGGAATTCATTGACCTAATGAAGAAGTTTCCGGACTCCTTTTTCGAATTCTTACGTAACCTCTCGCCTCGCGAACGCCTGACGATGATCGACCAGCTGGCGCAACTGAATAAAGAAGACGCCGCGAAAAATTGGAAGGGTGACAATCTTTGAAGAGAAGATGGCTATTCGGCACGGCTCTTGGCTTGCTTGCGGGAATCGGGATCACTGGGGTTCGCCCCCGGAATGTACACGCCCCGGAAGTAATTTCAACCACCAAGCGACTTCAATTAACGCTCAAGGACGTGCTTAAATCCAACCACGTCAACGGGATTCTTTTAATTGGTAGCGATGACACACCCACCGTGATTCAAAACTCACTGGTGGGGGCCAACAGTCAACGGGCGGTCTCTAGCCACCGTTACTTCCCGACTGCGTCGCTGCAAAAACTGTTGACGGGATTAGCCATCTACACCCTCGTCAAGGAGGGCAAATTATCGGTTAACACCACCCTGGCGACTTACTACCCCCAAGTGGCCCACGCGAAGGAAATTACGATTGGGTGGCTGATGAGCCACACCTCGGGGCTTGCCGACACCCAGACGGTCGCCCCACGGGTCCTCATGAGTCAAAGCGAACAGGTCAAATACTCCTTGGCCCACTATAAGTCGAGTGGTAAAGAAACTTGGAACTACTCCAACATCGATTACGTCCTCTTAGCCGCGATCGTTTCCAAGGTCAGCGGCGAAAGCTATGATCAGTTCGTTCGGGACAAAATCCTGGCGCCGTGGGGGATTAAGGAGATTAAACCCTTTAGTGCGCTGAAGGCCAGCCAGGTGTCTAAGAGCCTTTTGCCAACGGCCTCTTGGACGAGCTTGCGGCGGGCGATGTCGGCGACCTTTGGGGCCGGGAACTACTTGGCGACCCCGGTAGGTTATTGGCAATTGATTAGCCACTTGATGGACGACCAGGCAGCCAGCACCTGGCTCCATAAGTACGCCGACCAAAAGACGGTTAGCTACTTTGGCGGGATTTACTTTAGCGGCAATAGTTTCCACGCCAACGGAGGCTACGCTGGTTACTCGGCGATTGCCTCGGGGGACTTTTCGACCCAGCAGCGGATGATCTTTTTCACTAATAACATCAACCTAGGGACCGCAAAAACAATTCGGACGCAACTGAACCGCTATTACTACAGCAAACTGGCTCAGGAACTCGATTAAGGAGGATGTAGCATGTTAAATAAAGACTTTAAGTATCCCGACACCGTTGCCTTTGACTTCGTTATTGACGGACTGAAAAAGCGCGGGGTGGACCTCCACCAGTTGAGTGGGATCGCCTATGATTTACAGCACAACTTCGTGCCCACCATTACCCAGGAGGAGTGCTACCAAGAACTGCTGAACGTGTTGCACAAACGCGAACTCTTGAACAACGCGATGGTGGCGTTGGAACTCGACCGCCTGGCCGAAGAGGGGCAAATTAAAGAGCCCTTATTGACCATCATTAGAAACGACTCCGGCGTCTTCGGGGTTGATGAAGCCCTGGCCCTGCAAACCGCCAACATCTACGGCACGATTGGGGTAACCAACTTCGGTTATCTCGACCGGGTCAAGTACGGGATCATCAAGCAATACGATGAGGATAACGACCAGGTCAACACCTTCATCGATGATTTGCTAGGGGCGATTGTCGCCGCCCTGTGCGGTAAGTTAGCCCACAAGTACGCATAGGAAAGTGATTGGGGAATAACCTTCTCGGCAGGTCGTATGACTAAGCTAGGACGAACGGTTAGTGCGGTACGCACTGTTCTTCGGCCTGCTTAGACACTAGACCTGCGGTTATTTTCCACGCTATCTATCTAACATTCGTGAATACAGCAAGAGGCCGGGGAAAACGGAATTTTCCCCGGCCTCTTCAGTTGAGTTAGAAAATCATCTGCAACCCCATTAGGATCACAATTAAGGAAATAACTGGCTTGCAAATCCGGTCAAAGGTTGCCCGGTTAACCCGGGATAAGACCCGTGGGGCTATAAGCGCCCCGGTTACGGAGCCGATTATCAGTAACAGGGCGTAAAAGTAGCTAACGCCCCCGCCAGTCATGTGCATCACGGCACCAATTAAACTCGTCCAAACGAGGATGAAGCTAGACGTGGCCACGGTGCCCAACATATCTTCGCCCATCGCTAGCAGGCCGGCCATGATCACGCCGCCACCGGAAAGCCCACCGATGCCGATCATTAAACCGGACAAGATGGCGTAATAGGCTGCCTTGACCCGGTCGACGTGGATATCTTCCGTTTGGCGCACCTTGCGAAAGTACATTTGAACCCCTAACACCACCAAGACGAGTCCAATCAGCGGGGCGTAAATCTTTTCGGGAATGTAGCGGGCCAACAAGGAAGCTACGATCACGGTTGGTAAGGCGAAGTACAGAAACTGGCGGGCTAGTTTGACGTTGACGTTGCCGTGACGGTAAAAGGACAGGGCACCAAAGCACAGGGCGGGGATGGCGGTTAGAAGCGAGGTATCCACCGCGTGGGCGGCACTTAACCCGCACAGCCCCGTTAAAACCCCAAGGTACAAAGCGGCCCCGCCACCCCCGGTTGAGATAACGAAAAAGCCAATCAGAAAACCACACACCACTACCAACAAATTTAACGTCAAATCTGCCGCCTCCTTTAACTAAAAACACGCTTATTATACACTATCACCCCCACCTTGGCGCACTAGGGTGGGGGTGAGTTTAGTTTAATTGCCGCTTGGCAACGTCGGTTTTTAATAGTTGGTAGAAGGCCGCAAAGAGGGGCACGGTGAACATCATCCCTAGGATCCCGGAAACCCCGCCACCGACCATGACGGCCACGAAGACCCACACGCTGGGCAGGCCAATCGACTTGCCGACGATCAACGGGTAAGTAACCCGGTTATCGAATTCCTGGAGGGCTAGAATCATCACCAAGAAGATCAGGGCCTTGACCGGGGAAACTGCGAAGATCACGATGATCCCCACGCTGGCCCCCATCAAAGCCCCGATGATCGGTACGAGGGCGGTGACGGCCATCACCGCGCCGACCATTGGTGCGTAAGGGAGTTGGAGAATTAGCATCAAGACGGTGCACGAACACCCGAGCACCACGGCGTCTTTAACTTGCCCCACGATATAGCTAGAAAAGGACTGGTCAAACACCGTCAGTACCCGTAAAATCCGGGCCACTTGCCCCGGCAAGTAGGTGGTCAATAAGAGCTTGAACTGGCGGGCGAGACGGTCTTTAAAGAGCAAGAGGTAGATCGAAAAGAAAATCGCTACGACGGTCGTAGTCAGGGCGGAGACCATCTTGCTAGCGGTGGACATGACCGTGCTAAAGGTGCCACTGGCCCCGTTTAAGAGGTAACTTTGCACCTTAGTCCAATTAATCTTGGAGAGGTCAATTTGTTGCCAGAGGCTCTTTAAAAAGCTCTCGTTTTCTAGCCAGTTGATGAACTGGGGGATGACCTTGCTTTGCCCGGAGAAGAGCAACTTAACACAAGCTACTAACTGGGGGGCCACCACGCTAGAAACCACCCCAATCACCACCACGATTGATAAGTAGGCGAGGCAAAGGGCGGTGACCCGGGCAAACCTTTGGGCCCGCTGTCCCTTAAAGACCCGGTGGTATAAACCTTCGTAGCGTACCATCAACAGGTTAACGATGTAGGCAATCACGCAACCAATCAGGAGGGGCATGGCTGCCGCCAATAATGTTTTCAACAGGCCCGCAACGTTTGGCCAATAGGTAATCGCCAGGTATAAGGCGAAAATAGCCACCACTAAGGGGGCATAAGGGAGTTTGAATAATTTACGCATACAATCCTCCTAACGGTAGACGAGGGTGGCAGCGCCCATCCCGCCGCCAATGCACAGGGTCCCCAGCCCCCGCTTGGCGTTTTGGCGCTTCATTTGGTAGAGTAGGGTCACCAAAATGCGGGCCCCGGAGTCGCCCAGGGGATGACCAAGGGCAATTGCCCCACCGTTGACGTTCACCTTGCTCTCCTCGAAGCCCAATTCGCGCTGGCAAACGATCGCTTGGGCGGCAAAGGCTTCGTTAATTTCGATCAGGTCAAGCTGGTCGGGCGTCATGTCAACCTGGGCGAGCAGCTTCTTGGTGGCCGCCAAGGGGCCGATCCCCATCAGTTCCGGCTTGACCCCGGCCAAGGTGCCGGCCTGCCAGTAGCCGAGAATTTCCTTGCCTTCCGCCAGAGCCCGGCGTTCGCTCATTAGGATTAAAGCAGCGGCGCCGTCATTTAATCCGGAAGAATTGCCGGCCGTCACGTCGCCACCTTCTTTAAAGACCGGCTTTAAGGCCGCTAATTTTTCCATCGTCGTGTCGCGAATCGCCTCGTCTTCTGTAACTTCAAGTTGGTGGCGCTTGCCCTTGACGGTCACCGGCACGATTTCGTCTTTAAAACGCCCCGCGTCTTGCGCCGTCCGTGCCCGCACTTGGCTTTGCAGGGCGAAGTGGTCGAGGTCTTCTCTAGTCACCTGGTATTTTTCGACCAGGTTTTCGGCCGTGCAACCCATTGGGTAGTGGAAGAAGGCGTCTTCCAACCCGTCCTTATACAGGGCGTCGACCAGTTCGGCATTACCGTATTTGTAACCAAAGCGGCCCTTGGGCATCAAATACGGGGCCGTCGACATGCTTTCGGTGCCCCCCGCCACCATCACTTCGGCGTCCCCCATGGCAATCAGCTTGGCCGCTAGGTTAACGGCGTGCATTCCGGAGCCACACATCACGTTAACGGTGGTGGCCGGAACGGTAACCGGCAACCCGGCGGCAATGCTGGCCTGGCGGGCGACGTTTTGCCCCTGGCCGGCCTGGATGGCGCAGCCCAGGTAGACCTCATTCACTTCTTCGGGAGCAACCGCGGCCCGCTCTAAGGCGGCCTGGATGGCAATTGTTCCCAACTGGGCAGCGGTCAGTGTGGCCAGGGCGCCACCGAGCTTTCCAATCGGCGTCCGTGCAGCTCCAACGAAAACAACTTTTTCCATACTTATCAACCCTCATTTGTTTAATATTAACAGTCTCATCTATTTTAACGAAAAAAGCGGGGAGTGACCACTTTGATCACTCCGCCGCCATCAATTAGTTCTCCAGGTAGTTGAGAACGTCGGCTAAGATTTCCTCGGCTTGGGCCTGGCCCTGTTCGTAGAGCTGGCGAATTTTTTTAACGTTGCCCTCTAGACGCTTGACCTTAATTGGTTCTGTCGGGGCGATCACGAAGGCTTGCCGGTCTTTTTCAAGTTGATCGAGCGTTTCGACCTGCTGGTTGTAGACGGTTGGCCGGTTAATCCCGGCATCCACGAAGGCCGGGTAGTCCTTAAAGGAGTGCTGGTACATCTCACTAAGCACCCGGCTGGTCGGCTTCTTGCGGTAGTCACGCGGCCGGGTCCGGACCACCACGATCTTGTCAAAGTCCTGCTCTTGGGCGATGTCGAAGGGGATTGAATCGGCAACGCCCCCATCTAAACAGGGACCGGCGGTGGTTACCTGGGGCTCGGAAACGAAGGGCATCGAAGAAGAGGCCTTCAGGTCGGTGATGAACTCTTCGCCCGTCGCGTTTGTGAAGGTGACGGCCTTCCCGGTTTCTAGAGCGGTGGCGACGATGGTGAAATCGGACGCCGAACGCTGGTAGGCCCGTTCGTCGAAGTTGTGCCAGTCCCAGCCGTGGTCTTCAAACAAAAAGTCCAAGTTCAAAATTTCCTCGCGCTTTAAAAGGCGCAGGGGGGAGATGTAATTGCGGTCGTGACGGTAGTGGGTGTTAACGTCAGCCATTCGTCCGTACTGCTTAGAAACGAAGTTCGCCCCGCACAGGGCCCCGGCGGAGACCCCAATTACCGATTTGAATTCAACGTGGTGTTTTAAAAAGGTATCGGTAACACCGGTGGAGTATTGACCGCGCATCGCCCCACCTTCTAAAACTAAGGCTGCGTTATATAACATGAAATTCCCTCCTGTCGACTAGATACAGAAATTATAGCACCACCGGATTGCCAACATAAGTGACGAAAACCCTAATTTTGCCTAAAAGCGCCTTCATCAATGGATTTTCATTTGGAGGTTGGCGGACTGAAAAGCGGCGATGAGGTCTCGCATGGCGTCGGTGAGCGGACGGTCCTTTTTGGCGCCAATAAAGTAGCGGATTTGGATCAGCGAGGGGTCGAGTGGGTAGAGGTTGATCGGCGTTTCCTTAATCCGTTTGAGGATGCTGGCGGCCGAAATCGTCAAGCCCACCCCCTGAATGGCGAGGTTGGCGACCGTGATGACGCTGTTTGAGACCATCACCACCTTGGGAACCAGCTTCCGGTTTTGAAAGAGGCTGTTAACCTGGTGGCGAATTTCCGATTCGGCGGAGCTCAAGACGAAGGGTTCTTGCAAGAGGTCGTCTAGGTTATACGTTGAAGGGTCGAGGATGAAGCGACCGGGTTGGTAAAACTTGGAGGTGGCGGGGATGATGACGTAGTAGTTCTCGCCGCCGTTAATGTAGGGGTGAATCCCGTAATTTAAGGTTTCGGGGGTTTGGCCCATGTAAAGGTCGGCCTGGTCATTTAAAATCCGCTCCTCGCTTTGGTGGGGGAAGCCTTCGACCACTTGGATCCGGACGCTGGGGTGGTCCTTTAAGAAGCGGGGGAGGATTGCCGGCAACAAGAAGGTTCCCAGGCTCTCTAAAACGGCCACCCGGATGATTTCGGTGCTGTCGTTGGTGTAGCGGGCTAATTGAAGTGCAAGGCGTTGATGTTCGGCTGACAGGTTCTCGAGGTACTGGTAGTATATTTGGCCGGCTTCCGTTAAAGAGAAGGGTAAGCGGTGGCGGTTGATAATTGGGGCGCCCAATTCCTTTTCGATCCGTTTGATTAGCTGGGTCAAATAGGGCTGGAAGATGTAAAGCTCGCTAGCCGCCTTAGTGAAGTTGCTGTGCTTAAGCAAGACCTCTAAGTAGTTGAGCATCAAATCCGGGTCACGCACGTTAACCATCCTTTCGATAACATTTTAGTTATGATCCAATAATAACACAGGTCGTTCCCATTTCCGTTCGGAAGCGCTACAATTTACTCGAACATGAGATTGCTTTCACAAGGGAGCGATGAACAATGAAAGCAGGAACGTACAAAGTAAAAGCTAAGGGGCACGGCTCATCCTTCATGCCAATGGAGGTCACGCTAAGCGACGATGCGATTCAACGGATTCGAGTTGACGCCAGTGGGGAAACAAGCGGGATCGCCGACGAAGTTTTTAAACGGCTTCCGGCTAAGATTGTGAAGGGACAAACGCTAAACGTGGACACCGTTGCCGGGGCGACAATCTCCTCACGTGGGGTCGTTGACGGGGTGGCCGAAGCGATTACCCTGGCCGGTGGCGATGCCGCTGAGTGGAAGCAACGGGCCAAGCCAGAAGCAGCGACTCAGGCCGCTCAAGTTGAGGAATATCAAACCGACGTGGTGGTAGTTGGGGCCGGTGGGGCTGGCTTGGCGGCCGCTACCCGGAGCCTCCAGCACGATAAGCAAGTTGTTATTTTAGAAAAGTTCCCGCAACTAGGGGGCAACACCACCCGGGCCGGGGGACCAATGAACGCCGCCGATCCGGACTGGCAAAGGGACTTTGCCGCCTTGACCGGGGAAAAAGAGACCCTGAA
Organism: Limosilactobacillus fermentum; assembly: GCF_013394085.1. Taxonomy (NCBI): domain Bacteria; kingdom Bacillati; phylum Bacillota; class Bacilli; order Lactobacillales; family Lactobacillaceae; genus Limosilactobacillus; species Limosilactobacillus fermentum. The sequence goes on along the minus strand of NZ_CP040910.1, from coordinate 1,063,680 downwards.
AGAGTTGGCTAACACGCCATTAGAACAGATCGACCCCGAATACCGTGCCGACTTTGAACGGTTACGGGAGCAAATTAAGGAATACATTGCTTCCGGAGCCCAGTACCTCTTTGATTCCAACCTCCTTCACGAAATCCAGACTTACTTAGGGGGGAAGCGTGAAGACCTCGCCGGTCATGAAATTCACGGTCGGTACCAGCTGGTCAAGACCTTGGTCGATAACGCTCTGGACTCGGTCAAATGGCTAGCTGACCTTGGGGTTAAATTCGATCAAACCGACGTAACAATGCCGGTTGGGGCCCTGTGGCGGCGTGGCCACAAGCCGGTTGAGCCAATGGGGTACGCCTTCATTCACGTCCTGGGCGACTGGGTTACGGAACACGGTGCCACCATCCTGACCGAAACCCGTGCCGAACACCTCCTGATGGAAAACGGCCGGGTAGTGGGGGTCGTGGCCCACAAGACCGACGGGACTAAGGTGACCGTCCGTGCTAAATCCACCTTCTTGACCGCCGGGGGCTTTGGCGCCAACACGCCAATGGTCCAAAAGTACAACACCTACTGGGAGCACATTGACGACGACATTGCCACCACTAATTCACCGGCCATCACCGGTGACGGGATTAGTTTAGGCCAGGAGGCAGGCGCTGAGTTGACCGGGATGGGCTTTATCCAGTTAATGCCAGTCTCCGACCCGGTGACCGGGGAACTGTTTACCGGCCTGCAGACGCCACCGGAAAACTTCATCATGGTCAACCAAGAGGGCAAGCGGTTCGTCAACGAGTTTGCGGAACGCGACACCCTGGCCGCCGCCGCGATTGCCCAGGGGGGCCTCTTCTACTTGATCGCCGATGATAAGATCAAAGAGACGGCCTACAACACGACCCAGGAATCAATTGACGCCCAAGTCGAAGCCGGCACCCTCTTTAAGGCAGATACGTTAGCGGAACTAGCCGGGAAGGTGGGGATGGACCCGGCCACCCTGGAAGACACGATTAACAAGTACAATTCTTACGTCGACGCGGGCCACGATCCGGAGTTTGGCAAGAGTGCCTTCCACCTTAAGTGCGAAGTGGCGCCATTTTACGCCACCCCGCGCAAGCCGGCCATCCACCACACGATGGGGGGCTTGGCGATTGATGAACACGGTCACGTGCTAGACAAGGCGGAGCGAGTAATCGCCGGTTTATACTCCGCCGGGGAAAACGCCGGGGGCCTCCACGCTGGGAACCGGCTCGGTGGTAACTCGTTGGCTGATATCTTTACCTTTGGCCGCTTGGCCGCCGATACCGCCGCACAAGAAAACGGCTAGGGGGACAGGACAAATCTAAACATTTGTGCAGTCTCTAAAGCTTCCTGTCGTAAAAAACCGAAATAAAAAAGATCCTGGGAAAGTCTTTATTCCCGGGATCTTTTTTCTACTGATTACTCTTCAAATCAAACTTAACCGTCTTATCGTTCCAAACCGAGGTCTGGTATTGGAGCTGGAGCTTAGAGACGCTCGTGCTTGCCTGGCCGACCATGTTACCGGTCACCGAAGCCCCCTTGTCTAAGGAACCGGCGTTTAAGGTGTTGTCGACGTCGGTGTAGATTTCATCGAGGTCGGTGTTATTCCCGTCGGCGTCGAGCTTAAAGTCATAAGGGTTGTAGTCTTGCGATTCGTCGGTATCGTTGGTGATCGTCACGTTGACAATCACGTATTGCTTACCGGAATCGGGCTGTTCGTACTCGTTACCGGAACTGTACGAAACGCTATTGACCTTAATCTTATAACCCTTATACGAGGCGGTTTGGCCGACCTTGTATACCTTATCGAGTGGGGTGGCCGAACTGCTCGAGCTCGAGGCGGACTTGTCTGAGCTATCCGATGAACCGGAGCCACCCATCCCCGCGGCGACAATCACCACTAACACCACGACCACTAACCAGAACCAGACCCGTTTATAAAAGGGCTTCTTTTCTACGTACACGTGACCGTTATCATCCTTAATTTTTCTTGCCATGAGGCTTCCTCCCGAATAGCAGCTTTTAACGTCGATCAGTAATTGGACGTAGGGGTGCACCCATTTAACCAACCCCCATTGGTTAACGGACCCCGCATTCTTCGATCTAGATTTTCTATCTATATTATAAAGGGTTTGATAAACCGCTTCCACCCCTATTTTATTTGGCGAGGGGGGTTGCTCATTTCTTTTGGCGACTGCTATATTTAGGGTTAACACTTTAGAAGAAGAGAGGGGATTGAATGACAGAATCAAACAAGGGGATCCTCCTGGCCATTTGCGGAGCGTCCCTGTGGGGGGCCTTGGGAGCTGGCGCCCAGCTAATCTTTTCACACACGTCAATGACCGCATCCTGGTTAGTGGCCGTCCGCCTGATCTTTGCCGGCTTAATCATGACGGCAATCGGTTTGGTGCGCAACCCGGGGCAAACCAAGGGGCTCTTAACTAATAGGGGCGACCTAGGGATTTTAATTGCATTTACCTTTTTGGGGATGCTGAACTCCCAGTTTACCTACATGAAGGCGGTACAAACGAGCAACGCTCCGACCGCCACGGTGATTCAGTACCTACAACCGGTGTTAATCATTGTCTGGTTTACCCTTCGTAACCGGGCCTGGCCCAGGCGGCTAGACATACTTTCGATTACAATTGCTCTGGTGGGGACCTTCTTTTTGGTCACCGGCGGACACTTGAACTCGCTATCCCTGACGCCGATCGCCCTGTTTTGGGGGTTAATGTGTGCGCTGGCGGCCGCCATCTACACCGTCTTACCCCAGGGCCTGTTAAGTCGCTACGACACGCTAACCGTCTGCGGCCTAGGAATGCTGATCGGGGGGATTTGCATGAGCCCAGTTTTGGTCCTTACGCCCTTACCCAATATGACGGCCTTCGATTGGGGAACCCTTGTCTACATCGTTATATTCGGAACGATCCTGGCCTACACCCTCTTTTTGAGCAGCATTAATTACATTTCACCAGCCGTCACCGGGATGTTGTCGGCCTTTGAACCACTGGTCGCCACAACCTTAGCGGTGGCTTTCTTGGGAACCAAGTTGACGGCAGCGAGCGTCTTGGGTTCATTATTGATCATCCTGTGCACCCTGATTCAGTCGCTGCCACTCAAACGAATCTTGGATCTTTTGCACCTTGCCAAGCACTAACCATAACCTTTGATAATGAAAGTTGCCCTTACATTAGTCCATTTAAGTAGTGATCGATAAGGAGCGATGCTCAATGTACAACCAAATTACCATTACGCCAACCGAACTGATCGTTTCCCCGGCCGGCCTCGACCGCCTCTGGGCGCTGAAGGGAGCCATTCGGGTGCCTTGGAGGCACGTGACCGGTATCTTTCGTGATCAGGGGGCCTTTGAGGAGCGCAAAGGTTTGCGCTTGCCCGGAACCGCAATTCCTGGTTTATACTACGCCGGTAGCTTTTTTTATGACGGTCAACGCCGCTTCTATAACGTGCGCCGTAATAGTCCGATCGTTGTTATAACGCTGATAAACGAAGGCTACGACCGGCTGATTTTGAGTGTTGAAAACCCCGCCACCGTTATCGAACGAGTGACAGGTAACTTGTTAAACGAGGCGTAAAATAAAATCAAAATTTTTGTTACTCAACCGACTTTTTACCCGGCAACGGCGCGAAAAGCCGGTTTTTGTGTGCTTATAAATAAACGTATTTTTCTTATTTGAAAATCTATTCGATCTATCTTGTCTATCGGGTGTAAAATAAATATAGTCAAAGGGGTCGGGATGAAGGTTATTCAAGTCTCCTCATATACTACTGATAATTCACCCTTTGACCGTATTTTTATCCACTTTGATTTAGTGGATTGGGAATCTTGATCTTCACTCCGATAATTATCATGTACGATTACATATAGACTGGCGGTGGATTTACATGTCGATAAGCGAAGCCCAAAAGCGTGCCAACGTGCGCTACCAAAAGAAGAACCCAGATGTTGTTCGTCGGATTCAATACAAGAGTCGGGGGAAGAACTTTATCCTTAAATCGGCAAATGAACAGGACCTTCGTCAATTTGAAGAATGGATCCAAATCCGCCAGCAACAGCTGACCAACTAACCAGGGACGTTCGAAGGGGCGTTCTTTTTTTTGTGCACACAAAAGCAATTTTATTAAATTAACTGACGCAAACTAGCTCTTCATTCCAATTATCGCCCCTTTATCGACCGGTTGACTTTGTTGTTTTGACAGCGCATACTAAAAAACGAACTATTTCCCGATGAGAGAAATTATTTGCGATAAGGGTGAAGTCAGAGTGAAGAACAGTACACTGAAAATTAAGCTACTGCCGGCTTGGCAACAGACTCAAAGACAATTAGTTCGCCACGACATAATAAGTGATCGATCGATAAAATCATTGCTGGGTGATGGCCCGTTAACCACTTTGGGGGAGGACCTGGTGGAGCGACTATTCATGGTGGCGCCCAAAGAGGAGTTACTGGAACGGTCACTGAAGCTGACCTTGCTTGATGACGATCGGCCCGGTGCCCCCGCCTTTACACCCCCGTTTCACTTCCAGCATAACGCTAAAACCCTCTACTTACGGTGGCTTTGTCACCGGGACCACAACTGCCTGCGGGCGGTGGTGGTGCGGGGGACGCTCAACCTCTTGCAAAAGTACGAGGACCAGTTTGGGCGCTCCCTGCTTCAATTCACGATCGCTAACACCAAGGAAGTGGTCCACCAAATCGTTAGTTCCGGCTTGACCCCGGTGATGATCCGGCGCCACCAGGATAATTTGATTGACTTTTGTGACTTTTGCCGCCTCCATACCCACTGCCGGGTGAAAAACCACTGGCAACTCTTTGAACGGGCCCTCAAGAAAATCGCCCAGTCCAACGACATCTTCTTCACCTCCTATGAGAACCTGGTTTCGCCCAAACTGTCGACGGTTTGCCTGACTGAAGGTAAGCACGGCTCGATCTTGCCCCAGATTATCGCCCTGCTAATTTTTAAGGGGGCGGAGGTCAGCGACACAATTGACTACGGCTTGCGCTACATTCAAAACCGTGACTTGGGCGACCACCGCCTGCGGATTACGACCCGCCACGGCGTCCGGAGCTTACGCCTGTCCGACCGGGAAGAGGAACTGCTAAAGTAACTCGTGGGGGAAAACGAGGATAAGGTCGGCTGCTATTTAATTCACGGCTGCCGGCGGGTACAAAACCAAACGATCAAGCGGTGGGCGATTAACCATAAGCTGCGCCAGCTAGCGGCTGATTTCTACGGCGATCAGGAGCTAATGAGCTACCGGACGATTCGCCGTAGCGGGATGATGTATTGGCTGACCGAGCGGGCCCAGGAACGCTTCGGGGCCGTCAGGGGTCTTTCGGTTGACCAGCGCAACGCCCTGATTGATGAGTTGATGGTAACCTGGGATTTCACCGTCGCCGCCACCAACGGCCGGGTAACCATCCAACGGGTCTGGGATCAGTACTTGGCCTCAACCAAACACGGGATTACGGGGGAATAGCCACGGGATTGACCACGTTTTCAAAGTGAGTGCGGTCTAACCTCCTCGACGGGCCGTAGGGCTAAGGATAGGGCACAGGTTAACGCCCTCGGCGGTGTTCCGTGGCCAGACTTAGCCACTAGGCCCGTGGTTGGGAGCACGTTATCTGACTAACATTCGTGAACACAACAAGAGGCTGGGAGAAAACTGTGTTTTCTCTCAGCCTCTTTAGTTATTTATGGTCAGATTTTTTGTTCTACGTCGGTTACGTGCACGACCAGGACTTTCCGCAGCCAAGGGAAGTTAGCCTTCATCTGGTCGAAGTATTCGCCGCTGGCTAAGAACTCCCCGGTTGCGTGGACGTGGTAGCCCCGCCCCATCCCTTCGGTTCCTGCAAACTTCTTGGAGCCAAAGGCGATCGTTAACGGACTGGACTTTTTCTGGACGTCGGCTTCAATTGACCGCATCCCGGCGGCCGGAATTAAGAAGGTTTGGTCATCAATAACCTGAACGTAGTCGCTCCAGGTGTTAACGACGTGCGCCGGATTACCTTCGACGGAGACGATGGTGACTGGCTGCGGATCTGGCATGATTTCTAATAGGCCCTTGGTAAGGGTGGTACTTTTTTCAAGCATTAAAATGCCCCCATTCTTTTTGATGTACTTACTTTATCGTATAATGGTGTCAGATCTTGTCACCATTGCAAAAAGGGGAAATGAACTTGCAAAAATCCGCCCGCCTCAACCAAGAATTGATTTACCTCAGCGATAAGCACTCCTTTCACTTAAGCGACCTAATGACCACCTTCAAAATCTCTAAGCGGACTGCCCTCCGCGACATTGAAAGCCTAGAACAGTTAGGTCTCGCCCTTTATTCAACGCCTGGTCCGGCTGGCGGCTACCACCTAATTCAAGAGGGGTTGTTAACGAAGGTCTACTTTAACCCTGATGAAATCCACGCCATCTTCTTCGCCCTCAAAGCGATGTCAATGATGAGCGAAACGCCCTTTAACGAACCTTTTAAACAAATTAGGGCCAAGCTCCTCATGAATTTAGCCCCTAATCGCCAAGCGGGGGTTCGGCGGCTAGAAGATGCGGTCGCCTACTACACCGTCCCTGCGGTCAAACACAACCCGTACTTGCGGAACCTATTGACGATTATCTCACACAATCACTTAGCCAGCGTCACCTTTAACGGTCAGGCTCTGACCATCCAGCCCTATCAGCTCCTTTACCGGGACGGCTATTGGTTGGTGGCTAGCTGGGACCCGACCAGTCAAACTTGCTGGAACTACCGGTGCGACTGCCTGACTAGTTGCCAAGAGCTAGCCTCGCCCCTAGCACTAACCAAACAAGAGCTCCAAGCAAAAATTAAGCTCTTTAATCACGGCGAGGGTGGGGTCAAGTTCAAGGCGTTGTTAACAGAGCATGGTCGGGACCACTTCTTGCGGAGTAATTACCCCAGCATGCGACTGGAAGAAAACGCCGGCCGCTACTACTTGACTGGCTATTATAACGAGCGGACCTTCGATTACGTCGTCGACTACCTCTTAACCTTTAGCAACCACGCCAAGCTTATAGAGCCCCAACCGCTAATTGACGGTTATTTAAAAAAATTGCGCACCCTGCTGAATCAGTATGCCGATTAAATGGGTGGAAAATAACTTTCTCGGCAGGACGTCTGACTTAGCTAGGGTGAGCGGTTGGTAGGGTACGTACCGTTCTTCAGACGGCTTAGACACTAGCAGGCTTGCGGTTATTTGCCACGTTTTCTGTCTAACATTCGGGAATACAACAAGAGCCTGAGAGAAAAGCGGCTCTTCTCCTAGGCTCTTGTGCTTAGTTTTTAAAGCTGTGGACGGGGGCGGGGAGTTGGCCACCACGGTGAATCATGGCGGCAGACGAGGCCTTATTGACGCCCATAATTGGGGCGTGGCCCAGTAAACCACCGAACTCGACCGTCTCGCCAACCTGCTTGCCGGCGACCGGGATGACCCGCACGGCGGTCGTCTTGTTGTTAATCATCCCGATGGCGGCCTCATCGGCAATCATGGCGCTGATCGTTTCGGCTGGGGTGTCCCCCGGGATGGCGATCATGTCCAGGCCCACCGAGCAGACCGCCGTCATTGCTTCGAGCTTATCGAGGCTTAAGGTGTGGGCGTTGACCGCGTCAATCATCCCGGCGTCCTCTGAGACCGGAATGAAGGCTCCCGACAAACCGCCGACGTGGCTGCAGGCCATGATCCCGCCCTTTTTAACGGCGTCGTTGAGCATGGCTAAGGCAGCGGTGGTCCCGTGGGTGCCGACTTGTTCCAAGCCAATTTCCTCTAGGATCTGGGCCACCGAGTCGCCAATCGCCGGCGTTGGGGCCAGCGAGAGGTCCACGATGCCGAAGGGAACCCCTAGGCGTTGGGCCGCAATCGTGCCGACTAGCTGTCCCATCCGGGTGACCTTAAAGGCGGTTTGCTTGATCGTTTCGGCGACCACGTCCATGGGTTGCCCCTTGACCTTTTCCAAGGCCGCCTTAACGACCCCGGGACCGGAAACCCCGGCGTTGATGACGACGTCTGGTTCGCTGACCCCGTGGAAGCCCCCGGCCATAAAGGGGTTATCCTCGACGGCGTTACAAAAGACCACCAGTTTGGCGTTGGCCATCAGGTCCAACTCACTGGCCCTTTTGATCACCGTTCCCATGTCCTTGACGGCGTCCATGTTAATTCCGCTGCGGGTGGAACCAACGTTGACCGAGGCGCAGACCAACTCGGTTTCGGCCAGGGCTTGGGGAAGGGAGCTAATTAAAACGCGATCGCCGCTCTGGTAGCCCTTTTGGGTGAGGGCCGAGAAACCGCCGATAAAGTCGATCCCCACGGTGTGCGCGGCCCGGTCGAGGGTCTTAGCGTACTTAACGTAATCGGCGTCACCACTGGCGGCGGCAATTAAAGCGATTGGGGTAACGGTGACCCGCTTGTTAACGATTGGCAGGCCAAATTCGGCTTCAATCTGGCGCCCGACTTTAACCAGGTCCTGGGCCTTAGTCGTGATCTTGTCGTAGATCTTTTGGCAGGCCCGGTCGCTGTCGCTATCGATACAATCGAGCAGGGAAATCCCCATCGTGATTGTTCGGACGTCGAGGTTTTCGTCGGCGATCATCCGAATCGTTTCTTGGATCTTTTCGATTTCCATGGCGCCCTCCTAAAGTTGGTGCATGGCTTGGTAGAGCCGTTCGTTGCGGATGTTAATCTCCACGCCAAGCTGGGTGCCCAGGTCCTTTAAGTCGGCGGCTAGCTTAGTGAAGTCCTGGTCAGCCGGGACTTCAACCATCATCATCATGGTAAAGTAGCCGCTCATGATCGTTTGCGAAACGTCGAGGATATTAATCTGGGCGGTGGAAAGGTAGTGGCTGACCCCGGCGATGATGCCGACTTGGTCTTGACCAACGGTAGTAACAATTGCTTTCATGAAGATCACCTCAATGGTTATAATTTGCTCTAATCATACGGGCTTCCGAACTGAAATGCAATTGTTCTTCCAGACGTTCGGGTCACTTTTTTCTAAATCCCTTATTGACATACAAAAAGTAACCGGTTATAGTTAAAGCACTTTGAAAGGAGGGAACACCAATGACTAACGTATTTACTAAGCAAGCCGTATGTTGTTGTGGAGCGCGTCAATTACGCGGCTCCACTCTTTGGTGTTCCCTCAAACGGGGATAAGCTTAATCCGGAGTAAGTGTAATTGGCGCTGATTCAGCTTGAATCGGCGCCTTTTTTGTATCCTCAGTTAGAAAAGGAGTAACCAAGATGCTAGTTCACAATGTTTACCAATTAATCGGCCACACCCCGCTCTTGGAGTTGCCGCTTGACGTCCCCAACGGCAGCCACGTCTTTGCCAAGTTAGAAATGTATAACCCGGGGGGCTCGATCAAAGACCGCCTGGGGATCGCCCTGATTGAAGACGGGATTTCCCGCGGGGCGATCACGAACACGACCACGATTATTGAACCGACCGCCGGTAACACCGGGATCGGGGTCGCCCTGGCTGCCGCTAAGCACCGCCTCAAGACAATTCTGGTGGTTCCGGAGCACTTTAGCTTTGAAAAGCAGACACTGATGAAGGCGCTCGGCGCGGAGGTAATTAACACGCCGGACGAGGGCGGAATGACCGGGGCCACCGCAAAGGCCTTGGAGCTGGCCGCCAGCATTGCCGATTCCTACGTGCCTAACCAGTTCGCTAACTTCGATAACCCACGGGCCTACGAACGGACGCTGGGCCCGGAAATTATCAGTGACTTAAACGGGCAACCAATCGACGCCTTTGTGGCCGGGGCCGGCACCGGGGGCACCTTTGCCGGAACCGCTAAGGCGCTCTTAAACGTCTACCCGAACGCTTACACGGTTGCGGTTCAGCCCAAGGGATCCATTCTCGATCACCAACCCAAGGGCGACCACCGTACCGAGGGGATTGGGGTTGAACAGGTGCCACCCTTCTTTAGCGGTTTAAAGATCGACGAGGTCCAAACGATTACCGATGACGATGCCTTTGGCTGGGTTAAACGGGCGGCTAGGGAGCTGGGGCTTTTGATCGGCTCTTCCTCTGGTTCGGCCCTGGCCGCCAGTTTGAAGGTCGCCGAAAAACTACCCGCCGGCGCCAATATCGTCACCATTTTCCCCGACTCTAGCGAACGTTACTTAAGCGAAAACATTTACGAATAAAGGAGAAACATTATGAAGTTTAATACCCAATTAATTCACGGCGGCATTAGCGAAGACCCAACCACCGGGGCGGTTTCGACCCCAATTTACCGCTCCTCAACCTTCCGTCAACACGTCCTCGGCGGTGGCACCAAGTGGGAATATGCCCGGACCGGCAACCCGACCCGTGCCTCCTTGGAACTCTTAATGGCCCAACTAGAAGAAGGGGGCGCTGGCTTCGCCTTTGCCTCGGGATCGGCTGCCATCCACGCCGTCTTTTCCCTCTACTCCTCCGGCGATCACTTCATCGTTGGTAAGGACGTCTACGGGGGGACCTTCCGTTTGATCAACAAGGTCCTGAAGCGTTTCGGCCTCGAATTTACGGTTGTCGACACCCAGGACCTAGCGGCGGTCGAAGCGGCCGTGCAGGACAACACGGTGGCCATTTACTTTGAAACACCCACCAACCCGCTCTTGGAGGTTTCAGATATCGAAGCGATTGCTAAGATCGCCAAGAAGCATGGCTTAAAGACAGTCATTGATAACACCTTTGCCACGCCGTATAACCAACGCCCGCTGACCCTAGGCGCCGACATTGTAGTTCACTCCGCCACCAAGTACCTGGGCGGTCACTCCGACGTGGTGGGGGGGATTGCCGTTACGAACGACGAGGAAATTGCCGAACAGTTGGCCTTCATCCAAAACTCAATTGGCGCCGTCCTTGGGCCCGATGACTCCTGGCTTCTGATGCGGGGGATTAAGACCCTCGGCGCCCGAATGCGGATCCACCATGAAAACACCGCCGCCGTCATTGAACTGTTGGAAAAGGACCCGCGGGTTGCTCGGGTACTGTACCCGGGGCTGCCAGATTTCCCGGGACATGATATCGCGGCTAAGCAAATGGACCACTTCGGCGCCATGGTGTCCTTTGAACTGCAAGCGGGGCTCTCGGCAAAGAAGTTTGTCGAAAGCCTGCAGGTGATCACGCTGGCCGAAAGCCTCGGTGGGATCGAGAGCCTGATTGAAGTGCCGGCGGTGATGACCCACGGTTCCATTCCGCGTGAGGTCCGCCTGCAAAACGGGATTAAGGACGAATTAATCCGCTTGTCGGTTGGGATCGAAGACGAAGAAGACCTCGTGGCAGACTTACAGCAAGCCCTGGACCAACTGTCATAAAAAAAAACCGCCAGCGGTGCAAGAGCACCACCGGCGGTTTTTATACGGAAAAGGTCAGGAAAAACATTTTTCCTTGTCCCTTATTTTAATTTGCGTATGTTAGACAGAAAACGTGGTCAATAACCACAGGCCTAGTATCTAAGCCGGCCGAAGAACGATGTGTTCCGCCCCTAGCTTAGTCATACGACCTGCCGAGCAAGTTATTTGCCACTCCCTTTTAATTAGTCGATATCGTTGCAAATTACGACCGGCTTGATTAAGTCCGCCGGCTTGTGGTGCATCAGTTCGATGGCGTCCGGAATCTTCTCGAAGCCTTCGAAGCGATGGGTGATCATTAGTGATGGATCGATCCGGCCGTTCACCACGAGGGCGGCCAGCTTTTCCATCCGCAGGCGGCCACCAGGCATCAGGCCACCGTGGATGGTTTTGTGACCCATCCCAACACCCCAGTCACCGGCGTTGAAGACCACGTCGTCGTGACCGTTTAAGTAGTTAACGTTCCCGATTGAGCCACCCGGCTTGAGCATCCGGACGGCTTCTTCAAAGGTGTCCTTGGCGTTCCAACCGGCGATCAGGACCTTGTCGACCCCTTGGCCACCAGTGGCTTCCAGGATTTGGTCGGAAATCCGGCCGTTGTGGTAGTCAATGATGTCGGTTGCGCCGTACTTTTTAGCCACTTCGACCGTCTTTTCCCGTGAACCAACCGCAAAGACGCGGCCAGCCCCGTGGAGCACCGCCCCGCGCAGGGCCATCAAGCCAACCGGGCCGATCCCAATCACGGCGACGGCATCCCCAAGGGTCACACCCGCCATTTCGGAAGCGTGGAGGCCAGTTGGGATCATGTCGGAAAGCATGCAGGCCTCGGTCGGGTCAATTTCATCCGGTAGGTGAGCCAGGTTCCCGTCGGCGTCGTTAACGTGGAAACGAGTGGCGAAGACCCCGTCCTTGATATTAGAGAACTTCCAGCCGCCCAGCATCCCGTCGGAATCAGTGGCGTAGCCAGCTTGGGAGTAAACGTCAGACCAGTTTGACGTGATCGCCGGAACGAGTACCCGGTCACCCGGTTTAAAGTCCTTGACGTCTTCACCGACTTCCACAACCACCCCGCAGGCTTCGTGGCCGAGAATCATATTCTCCCGTGGCCCTAAGGCATCTTCAAACACGGTGTGGATGTCAGAAGTACACGGGGCAACGGCTAGGGGACGTACCAGGGCGTCACGGCTGCCCACCTTGGGATCTTCTTTTTCAATAAAGCCCGTCTTGTTGGGGCCCAGCATTGCAAAACCTTTCATTCATAACTACCACCTTTCTTGATTAGTTGCCGTCATTCTAACATAAATCATGTTATAACCAAGTCTTCATATGTGAGTTTAATTAATTTCAAAGAAAGCGTTCCCATTCCCTGAAAGGGTTAAAATAACAGGGATTATGATAGTTAAGAAATTGATTGGAAATAAATAAAATGACTGTGATAATCCCGTACGAGGTCACCACAGTCATTAATCATTCTATAATTAGCGGATTATTTAGCTTTTAAATTCCCAACGAAGAGGGACGCCACCCCGGCCACCAAGGCGGAGATGACCAGGCCGAAGAAGGCCGTGTCGTATGAACCGCTCAGCTGAACGATCCAGCCGATTAAGAGGGGACCGAAGAAGCCCCCGAGTTGGCCACCAAAGTTAATCGTCCCGATCTGGGAGCCATAAGTCTTTTGCGGGAAGAGTTGGGCCGCGTAGGAGAAGATCCCGGTGAAGGCTAGCGACTTGACGAAGTAGGTGGCCATTTGGAAGATCACTAACCAAACCAGGCTGGTGGACTTGTAGAGTCCAAACATGGTCAGGACCGTTAAAAAGGAGGCCAGGATAATCATCAGGCGTTCGTGATTTTTAAAGATGTGCACCATTACGTAACCGGAAATCAAGGCCGCAATCCCCCCGGCAATCGTCGGTAGGGGAACTAACCAAGCCAAGTTGGCTAAGTTGATGTGGCGGGCGTTTAAGAAGTAAACCGGCATCCAGGTTTCCATCCCCTTGGTGATAATGTTTAAGGCCAGCCCGATCACCACGAAGGCCCAGACCCGCGGGTCGATTTCCTTCCAGTTTATCTTTTGCCGTTCTTGTTTCGTTACCGTTTGTCCACCGCCGTGACCGCGGAAGAAGAGGTAGCTGACCATCAAGAGTAGGCCAAAGCCCCCCAACCAGAAGAAGGCCGAGCGCCAACCGGTGGCGGCGATGATTGGCACAATGATGAAAGGGGCCAGGGCCGCGCCGGCGTAGTTAGAGGAAATTAAGGCGGCGGTCAGTTGGGCACGCTTGTTGACCGGGAAGTCCTGGGCGACTTGCTTCATGGCGGCCGGTGGGTAAGGGCCCTCGGCGATCCCAAACAGGAACCGAATTACCAAGAGGGCGGCTAAGGACCAGGCCAGCCCGGTAAAGATCGTCATCACCGACCAAAAGGCGAGGGTGGCGATGATCACCTTACGGGAAGAGAAGCGGTCGGTCAGCCAGCCCCCCGGGATTTGCATGATCGTGTAGCCCAAGAAGAAGACGGAACTAGTCGCCCCCAGTGCGGCCGGGCTAACGGAGAAATCCTTGCCGATCGCGGCCAACGATAAGTTAAGCACGGTCCGGTCGGCGAATAAGAGCATGTAACCAAGGTATAAAATTACAAAGGAACCGAGCGACAGCGCCCGGCGGTTGGGTTTTGCATCCATCATTTATTTGTATCTTTCTTTTCTCAATTGATTATTCTGTTGTGGCATGACTAAGCGTTAGCGACCAGGTCTTGTAAGCGAAACTTTTGGACCTTGCCGCTAGCGTTTTTCGGTAGGGCGTCTGTTTGCAAGTAGACCTTGGGTACCTTATAGTGGGCCAGGTGTTCACGCCCGAAGGCCTCCAACTGCTGAAAGTCGACGGGTTGTTTGCTGACGACCACGGCCACGGGAACGGCGCCCCACTGTTGATCATTACGGCCGACCACGGCAATTTCTTGGATGCCTGGGTACTGGCGCAAGACGTTTTCCACCTCGGCGGGGAAAATGTTTTCGCCCCCGGAGATGATCATTTCATCTAACCGTCCGTCGACGTACAAGAAACCGTCTTCATCAAAGTGGCCGACGTCGCCGGTTCGGTACCAGTCGCCATCGTGCTTAGCCGCAAACTTGGCCGGTTGGTTTAAGTAACCCGGGGTTAAGGCCGGGGTCTGGATCTCGATTTCGTGATGCTCACCCACCAAACGCAGCTGGGTGGTAAACAGGGGCTTACCGACCGAACCAAGGTGGTAAGGCGCCTCTTCAGCCGAGAGGGCAACGAACTGCGAGCAAGTTTCGGTCATCCCGTAACACTGGACAACCGGCAGCCCACTTTCTTCGCAGGCTTTAAGGGTTGCCCGGTCAATCGTCCCACCGCCGAGTAGCACCAGGCGAAAGGCCGATGAGTAACAGTGGTCATTTGCTTGGACGTCTTCGAGCATCTTCTTTAGCATGTAGGGAACGGCCGAAATGATCGTAACCGGTTCGTCCTCCAGGATTTGGTTGACCACTTGCGCATCGAAATGGTTGACTAGGCGAACGCCCATCCCGTAAATCAGGCCCCGCATTAGAATTGAAAAGCCCGAAATGTGGAAGATGGGGGCGACGCACAACCAGAGGTCGTTTGGCAACACCCCGAGGTTCAAAGATGACGAAATGGCGGAGGCCAAGTGGTTGCCGTAGGTTTGCAAGACGCCCTTTGGCTGACCGGTGGTTCCCGAGGTGTACATGATCGAGGCCACGGCGTCTAGGTCAACCGTCGGCGTCAACACTGCCGCCGGGGCAGTGCCGGCTGTCAATTCCGAACAGAGGACCCGGTGCCCACCGTAATAGCGGTCGGCTAGTTGGTCATCGACTAAGACTAGGTCGAGCCCCGCGTCGCCGATTTGGCGGCTCAGTTCTTCAGGGGCGAGGCGCCAATTTAGCCAAACGATGGTCTTGTCGGCGGCTAAGACCCCCAGGGCGGCTAAGTAACCAGCCAGGTTATTGTGGGTCATCACCCCAACCCGGGGCTGGTCCGTCTGCGCTTGAATCTGGCCAGCACGGTGGGCGACCAGGGGAACCAGCTGGGCAAAGGTGTAGGCGGTGGTACCGTCGTTAACCGCCACCCGGTTAGGGTTTAGCGAAGCCTGTTTGAGGAGCCAATTTGGAATCTCCATGACGGCCTCCTACGGGAACTTCGGGAACTTATCGAAGTCGGGGTCGCGCTTTTGGTTAAAGGCGTCGCGCCCTTCCTTTCCTTCGTCAGTCGTGTAGTAAAGCATCGTGGCGTCACCGGCAAATTGTTGAAGCCCCGCTAAACCATCTGTATCGGCGTTCATGGCCGCCTTAATGAAGCGAAGGGCGGTCGGTGACTTCTTTAAGATTTCATGACACCAGTCTAAAGTAACTGATTCGACCTCAGCTAGGGGCGCCACCTTGTTAATCCAGTTCATTTGGTAAGCTTCGTCAGCCGTGTAGAAGTGGTTTAAGAACCAAACTTCCTTGGCCCGCTTGTGGCCGATCACCCGGGCTAGGTAACCCGAGCCATAACCGGCGTCAAAGGAACCCACCTTCGGACCCGTTTGCCCGAACATGGCGTTGTCGGCGGCGATCGTCAGGTCACAAACCAGTTGTAAGACGTTCCCGCCCCCGACTGACCAGCCCTTGACCATGGCAATCACCGGCTTGGGGATGATCCGAATCAAGTGTTGGAGGTCCAAAACGTTGAGCCGGGCGATGTGGTCGGGGCCCACGTAACCCCCGTTACCCCGCACGGATTGGTCACCACCGGAAGAAAAGGCCTTATCGCCGGCTCCGGTAAGAATAATCACGCCAATTGTGCTATCATCACGACAGATGTTAAACGCGTCGATCATTTCGGCGACCGTTACCGGGGTGAAGGCATTGTGCTTTTCCGGCCGGTTCATCGTAATCTTGGCGATCTTATCGTCGCGTTCAAAAATAATTTCGGAATACTCCTTAACGGGGGTCCAGTTAGCACTCGTCATAACAAACTCCTTTACAAAATCCAGAGGTACAAAAATGAATTTACTTGAAAACTTAGGCATTCACCAGGACTTGGTGACCAAAGACCGCGTTGAACTCTCCATGCCGGTCCAAGCAAAGCACTTGCAACCGTACGGGATCGTTCACGGCGGAATTAACACCGTACTGGCGGAAACCGCAGCCTCCCTAGGGGCTAACGCCAACGTAGCGCCGGGGCGAATCGCGGTCGGGGTCAATGTTACCACACAACACCTTCAAGCGATACGGGAAGGTGTAATTTTTGTCGTTGCAACTCCCGACCACGTCGGCCGCACACTTCAGACCTGGCAAGCCCGGCTGCTGGTTAACGACCGATTAACGGCTACCGCAACCATCACCCTGATGAACGTCCCAGCACCAACCAACAATCATAAACATTAATTCACAAATTGGCTACTATTATGCTTAGAAAGTTGCCGGGTGACCATTGGGGGATTACCTAAATCACATTTTTTAATTTTATATTATGTAAATCAATCGAGAAGTCGTCGGCTAACTGTTACGAAAGGGGCGCCACTACGCAGTCGATTTAAGTTGGCCCCGATTTTGTATTAGTGTTGCAACCAGTACGCAAAAGCACACATAATTTATCGAGGGGAGGACCAGATATGAGGAAATGGTGGGTGGAATTGAAACTGGTCGTCTTTTGCATCGCCGCTCTTTTCAGGTAATTACTCTAACGGCGCTACTTAGACTCACTTTGGAAAATTTACATTATGGCAGATTGTAAAATTTAAGTGGACAGAAAAACCCATCAAGGTCTTTAATGGTGTTACCACACAATCCATTAGAAAGAAGGACCTTGATGAGCACCACTATTTTATCATTCCAGAACCGTGTTGTCATTGAAACGCTTCATAATGAAGGACGTTCCTTGCGATACATCGCTAACTACTTAGGCTTTAGTAAGACCACCATCTTTAACGAACTTCACCGGCTAAATAGTGAGTACCAGGCTGGGCTAGCGCAAACTGACTTTGAACGAAAGGTTAGTCAACGGGGGCGGAAGTCTTCGCTCACTAAAAACCTTAAACACTTGATCGAGGAAAAAATTCAAGTCCAGAAGTGGTCCCCTGAACAAGTTGCCCATGTGGTGGGGATTGCCTACAAGACGGTCTATAACTGGATTGATCAAGGCTGGCTTGATGTACAGTTGCCCGATTTGCCTGATCATGGAATTCGTCGTCATCGTGCTAAAGAAAAGCGTGGTACGTTCAATCACGGCCGCTCCGTGGTACGTTCAATCACGGCCGCTCCATTGAGGAGCGTCCTCATAAAGTCGAAACTCGCCAGGAATTCGGCCACTTTGAAGCTGATACCGTACTTTCTGGTAAACGTAAAGGTCAGGCTGTGGCTACTTTTGTGGAACGTAAGAGTCGCCTGACAATTGTTAAACGGCTCCATGGTCGCGACAGTCAGTCCATGACTCAAGCCGTACTTGAACTAGCTAGTCAACTTCAAGACAAGCTCAAGACGCTTACCGTGGATCATGGTAAAGAGTTCGCTAACTATCAGACAATTGAACAGCTAACAGGTACTCAGGTTTATTTTGCCCATGCTTATTCACCACATGAACGTGGTAGTAATGAAAACCGTAACCGAGTTTTGCGACGGTTTATTCCCAAGGGACAAGCCATTGAAGAACTAAGTGATCGCCAGCTGGTTCAAATCAATTGGTATCTGAATTCACGGCCACTTAAATGTCTTAACTGGCGCACACCAATCGAGATCTTCCTGCTTAATTTACGTCATTAAATTCGTTCAAGTTATTTCTTACAATCTGCCAAACACAATTATCCACCATCCTTTTTATTAATCCTTCACGCCCATCACGTCATTACTATTGGCGGTGAGGGTGGCTGTATTTGTAGAAATATTAATATTACCAACCATTGCACTCACCTCCTCATTTTTCTAATCAAATTTTAAAACAAACTATAATCAATCTAAGCTAACGTGTCAATAATTTTTCCTCAAGAAATGCCCGCTATCAAACGAATTTATACTATAAATTGTCTGCCTTTGCACCCATCTTTTCTCATCTTTTTTTAATTTTTATCTTGACTTCCCTATCTGCCTAGTGATATAGTACTTAACAATCAATTGAAACAAGTTAAAGACGTTGAGCGAGAAACAGCGATGAGGCCGAAGCAAGAGAGCTGGTGGGTGGTGTGAACCAGTGAGAGGCCGCACCTACTAATCACTCGTGAGTCGTACGCCGAACGGATTCCCTAGTAGAGCGTATTGGTAGCACCCATTACCGTGCCGGCTAATACCACATTATTTGTGGCGGTTGGTTGAGGCGACATTATGTCGTAAAGAAAGGTGGTACCACGCACAAGCGTCCTTTTTAGTTCTTAGATTTATCAAGAGCTAGAAAGGACGCTTTTTGTTTTGATATTAAAGGTGGTGGTGATCATGGCAGACAGTGATATTTCTGACATTAGTAAGATTAAAGGCAACAATACGATAATCGAAAGGAAGTTTTATTATGACAAGGAAAGTAGCAGTAGTTGGAATGGGGCACGTTGGCGCAACTGTCGCCCATTATCTCGTTGCTGGTGGATTCACTGATGATTTAGCTCTCTATGATACTAACGAAGCAAAGGTCCGTGCCGATGCGCTTGACCTCCGTGACGCCATGGCGAATCTCCCGTTCCACACAAACTTAACCGTTAATGATGATTCACAATTAGCTGACTGTGACGTTGTAATCTCTACTCTGGGAAAGTCTAAGCTGGTGGACACACCCGATCACGACCGCTTTGCAGAATTTAAATTTACCCGGACTCAGGTTCCATTGGTCGCTAAGAAACTCGTCGATAACGGTTTTCATGGCAAACTTGTCGACGTTACCAATCCCTGTGACGTCATCACTTCAATGTATCAGAAGCTCACGGGGCTACCAAAGAATCACGTGATGGGTACGGGGACCCTGCTAGACTCCGCACGAATGCGCGCATGCGTTGGGGAAGCCCTCCATGTTGACTCACGATCCGTGGTCGGCTTCAATCTTGGTGAACACGGTAACTCCCAATTTACTGCCTGGTCAACAGTCCGGGTTCTCGGCAAACGAGTACTAGATCTGGTGGATGAACGGCACCTCGACCTTACCGACATGGAAGAACGCGCACGGCAAGGAGGCTACATGGTCTATAAGGGAAAGAAGTATACCAACTACGGTGTTGCTACTGCCGCAGTCCGGCTTACCAATGCCCTACTAAGTGATGCCCGGACTGAAATGCCAGTTTCAAATTACCGTGAAGAATACGGAACGTACCTCTCCTACCCCGCAGTCGTTGGTCGTGACGGGGTGGTGGAACAACTTCACCTGGACCTTACCGCTGCTGAAAAAGAAAAGCTCGCTACCTCTGCCAAATACATCAAGGATCGCCTTGCTGCAGAAGAACAACGGGCAGCTCAACAAGACGCCTAACTTGCTGGTATTAAATGATCTCTCCTCAAACATATCCCTAATAAAGCACCAACCTTATTCTGTATAACTGAAACTTGAAAGCTGATAACCATGTCAAACAGGCGAGGTTATCAGCTTTCAAGTTTCAGTTAATTAATCAACGGCGGAGCCAGCTTAAATAGCTGGCTTTTATTATGCAGAAAGGAGGTAAAAATAGCTAAAGTTCAAAACGAAATGGCGACCCGGATCACTGTTGATACTGTCCAGGCGGCTAATTCCATGCAGGCAATGCGTCAGGCTATCTCAGCCAATACGAATGCATGGAAGGCAATTAAAAATCAACCATTCTGTGACAGAATATTAAGTAGTACTGGGGAGTGAATAAAGATGATGATCGACACACATACTGAAATATATGACCTCCTAAGGGAATATGAACGGACTTGGGTGACCATTACGTTTAAAGACGGAACGTCCAAGAAGATTTTCTTTCTGGATGTTGACGATGAATACCAAGAAAATGATGTGGGACCTGAAAAAGATTGTATCGTATACAATACAACGGATTCGATATCATATGGTAATGGCATCCCGCTAGATAAACTTAAGTCCATTGAAACAATTAAGCACTAGCGTTGGCTGGTGTTTTTTCTTAACCGGCATAAATACGTATCCTCCCAAGTTAGTAAACACCCTGATAAAACCACTTGTTATTTTTGAAAGCGTTTTCTATAATAGTTATGTAATTTATATCACAAGCAAAGGAGACGTGAATTATGAAGATTAAAGCTGCGGTGGTTGAAGAACAAGGTGCGCCATTTACCATTAAGGACGATGTTGAACTGGCTGAGATGCAGGCTGATGACATTCAGGTGCACATGGTGGCTTCGGGGATTTGCCACTCCGACGAAGCCTTGCGTAAGGGTGATGCAGTGATTTCTTATCCTATCGTGCTGGGACACGAAGGCGCTGGGATCGTCGAAAAAGTCGGCCCCGAAGTTAAGGACTTTAAGCCCGGTGACCACGTCATCCTCTCCTTTTACGGGTGCGGAAACTGTGTCAACTGCATGAAGGGGATGCCAACCAAGTGTCTCCACTACGCCGCTAACAACCTGTCAGGGGTGCGTCCGGACGGGAGTGCCCACTTCACCGAAAACGGGCATGACGTGGCGGATATGTTTGACCAATCCTCCTTCACCACGACCACGGTGGTCCGGGAACGCAATGCCGTTAAGGTACCAAAGGAACTGGACTTACGTAAGCTCGGACCATTAGGCTGTGGTTACGTAACCGGGTCAGGGACCGTCTTTAACACGCTCAAGCCAGAACCGGGTTCTACGATTGCCGTAATTGGGACAGGTGCCGTAGGGCTAGCTGCCATGATGGCCGGACGGATTTCTGGGTGCACAACCGTGATTGCCGTTGACATTCACGACGAACGACTTGAATTGGCCAAGGAACTCGGCGCTACCGACGTCATCAACAGTAAGAACGTTGACATGGTTAAGGCCATCCAGGACCTTACCGATGGCCACGGGGTTGACTACGCCGTCGACACGACCGGGGTTTCTAAGGTGATTCAAGACGCGATCAAGGCACTGGCCCAAGGTGGGGTCTTGGCGCCAATTGCCGTCACCGCCAACCACATCGACATCAACACTTGGGATGACTTGTGCCCAGCAGACAAGACGATTGTCGGTGTCAACATGGGGGACTCGATCCCACAAGTCGACATCCCACGCTTGATCAAGTTCTACCAGTTAGGGATGTTTGACTTCGACAAGACCGAGAAGTTCTACACCTTCGATCAGATTAACGAGGCCAACGCCGATTCTGGGTCCGGGAAGACGATCAAGCCGGTCCTGATCATCGATGAAGACTACAAGCCAGGCGAATAGTTACCAAATGTCAAATCAAAAGCCGCCACTTCGCACCTGCGAAGCGACGGCTTTTTCGAGTTCTTACAGTAATTTTTGCACTTTCATGGCAATCGTCTCAGTGAAGATCATGTCGGTAAAAAAGCCCCCCCGTAAGGCCCCCAGGGCAGCGGAGGCTTTGCTACGGCGCTGAACGACGGCAAAGCGACGGGGAACCTGTAAGATTTGTTCCAGTGGTAGCGAGAAGGTCTTATCGTTTTCTTGGTCAATCAAAAAGTTCCCGTTGATGTCGTACGGGCGCCCGAAGGCCATCCCGGCCACTTGGTCTAAGTCGACGCCGGGGAAGATGGCTTCCTTGGCGGAGCGCCAGGCGGGAATGGCGTTGATGGACTCGATCGTGCCCAGTCCCGATAAGAGCATGTCCATCTGGGCGGCATTTTCAAAGGCTTCGGTCATCGAGGGTTCCTGGATGAGGCCTTGGCGGACCTGATCATTGACGATGTAAAGGGGCCCCGGGATGGTGGTGTAGCCGGCGTCGTAACTGGAGGCCGCCTTTTGGACCATTCGCATTGACCCGGATGAAGAGCGGTACTTCATGTTTTCGCCCAGGTACTGGGTGAAGGTCAGGTCATCGGCTTCCTGGAGGCTAAAGGCATCCAAGACGGCAAAGACCGTTTCCCCCCAGGAAAGCCCCACCACATGCGATTGGGCAATGGCGGCTTGAACCTGGTGGGCGGCAAAGCTGGTCAGGACCCCTTGGCGTTTAGAAGGGCTAACGGGTTCCCGTAGGATATAGAGGTGCTTGATGTTCAGGGCCTGGCTTAATTGCTTTTCCAGCTTGGCGTTCCGGGCGTAATCAGTGTGGATGTTAATGTCCACGATCCCGCGCGCCAGGGCCTCGTCTAAGTACTTGGTGATCAAGTAGCGTCAGAATAGGGTTACCTTGATCCGGTACCCTTTTATTTACATAATATAATTAGGAGGAACTAACAATGGTGAGCAAGGTATTTGAAGGGACCAATGTAGAGATCCCAGCGGTCTTAGCCAACCGCGACCGGCGGGTAGCCACGCAGGCACAGTTATTAAGAGAACACCCTTCCCAGGTGGTGGTCGCCTGCAAGCTAAATATCCCGGGGCCAGTCAAGAACAGCGCTGCCATCCAAGCCTTCTTTACCGCCGGCTTAGCACGCCTTGAGGACCAGTGGCTAGCGTGCGGACAACCCTTTGAAATTGCGACTTCTTGGGAGGATGCTCCAACCGGTCCGGAACGTTTCTACCTATTATATAGCGCTGGCGTAACCGTCAAGGAGGGGACCGTCCACTTCGAAGAGCGCCAACCAGCCAACCGGCTCTTTGACCTCGATGTGTTAATCACCAACGGCGGGGAATCCCACTCACTTTCGCGGGGGGATTTTGATCTTACAGTTCGGACCTGTCTAATCTGCGGGCGCCCGGCTAAGGAATGTGGACGGTCACGGCGCCACAGCGTTGAAGAACTACAAGCCCGGGTGGCCAAACTAATTGACGAAGCAACCGCGGCTAACCAACGGGAGACTGTTGCTGAGCAACTGGCGGACCAAGCGGTGAAGGCAATGTTAAACGAAGTCGTCACCTGGCCCAAACCAGGATTGGTTAACCCAGTTGAGCACCGCGCCCACCCAGATATGGATGTCTTCACCTTTATTCAAAGCGCCACCAGTCTACGCCCTTACTTTAAGCAGGCGGCCACGGCCGGCCTCAATTTCCCGACCGAACAACCTGCGCCCCTTTTCTTTAACCAACTTCGCCTCCTCGGTCAGCGGGCCGAAACGACGATGTTCAAAGCAACAGCGGGGGTTAATACTCACAAGGGCACCATTTTTTCGCTGGGCATTTTGACTGGAACCGTGGCGACGCTGAAGGGGCGTCAGTTGCCAGTTACCCAGTTGAACGTTCAACGGGTTGTCAAAGAGATGTTGGCTAACCTATTGGCGACCGACCTGGATGGCTTAAAGCATGGCCAACAGCTGACCGCCGGGGAGCGCCAGTACCTAGCCTACGGGCAAACCGGGATCCGGGGGGAAGCGGCGAGCGGTTTCCCAACCGTTTTCAAGTATGGCCTGCCGACCTGGCGGGCTAACTGGGGGATGAACCAAAATGACCGCCAGCTAACCACCTTCTTGAAGATTGCCCGCCACACCGATGACACGACCCTAGTTAAGCGGGCTGGGGACCCAGCCATCTTAGCATGGAAGGACCAACAGTTAGACCGTTTCTTTGAGCTCGGTGGTCTAACAACGAAACAAGGTCGTCAATTCTTGGTCAACCTAGAGAAGGACTTTTCTGACCGCCACCTCAGTCTGGGTGGGGCGGCCGACCTCCTGATTGCCACCATCTTTTTGGCCAGTGTGATGGAAGGGGATAATGATCATGGAACTAAGAACTGATGATGGACTCCGCCTTAACTACCAAGTCGTTGGTTACGGCCAAAGCCTGATCTTCATCCACGGCTTTGGTGGCTACCAGCAAGTTTGGACGCGTCAAGTTGAATACTTTACCAGCCGCGGCTATCAGGTCGTAACCTACGACCAACGTAATCACGGTTCCTCCCAGTTTGATCCCAACCTCGACAGCATTCACCGCCTCAGTAGGGACCTCCAAGAGTTGCTCGCTTTGTCAACCATCAACTACCCCATCTTGATTGGTCACTCAATGGGGGCTAGTGTCATCTATGACTTCTTAACCCGGTACCCTAACTATCCGTTGGCGGGGGTAGTGGCCGTCGACCAGAGCCCGCGCCTGATTAATTCGCCATCTTGGCCCTATGGCTTCATGAAGGTTACCCGTGCCAACTACCAGCAGGGTCTACTTGCACCCGGCGTATCAGAAACGCTACACGGCATCGACCAACACGTTTATGACCAACTCCGGGTAGTTAAACAGCAGTTTCCTTTCGACCGGGCGGCCAACCGGGAACTAGTTACCGACGTCGCGCGCCAAGACTTCCGGCCAACCCTAGCAACCACCAAGGTGCCGACCTTATTGGTGACCGCCAACCAAAGCCCCTTTTACCAATCAGCCTACGCAACGGTGGCTAAGGATAACCCAATGGTCCATCACGTTTCAATTGACCAGTCCGGCCACGTCGTCATGGCCGAACAGGTAGCCGTCTTCAATCAAGTAGTGAGTCAATTTTTACACCAGCTGTAATCCTCCCTTAGCGGGGGATTTTTTAGTAGGGGAGAAGTTGTTTAAATTATATTATGTTAATTAAATGATTTGACGTTCAGCGATAATGAAACGGACAAGTACCCATTAACCCGACTGAAATTTTGTCTGAGAGCGAATTTACTGTTCTGGGGATTTGTGGCGCCAAAATGGGGCCTATAATATACAAATAGGCCCCCGAGAATGCCGTTTTAATAGGATCTAAAATTGACGGTTTGGGTGATGAGGACTATAATTGAGGATAGCTAAAAAACAGCCCCCAGGAAAGAAGTGATCTTTTGAAGCAGTTGGTACTCCCCATTAAGGACTCCCAGATGTTATCCCAGGTATTAGCGACCTTGCGTGACAATTTCAAGTTTGGTCAACGCAACTACACGATCTTCCAAGTCGGGAAGGCGACCCTGTTGCGGGTGTCCGACGTTATCAGTTTAAAAAAGGCTGACGTGTTTGATGAAGAAGGGGAGGTACGACGCAACGCCTTCATCGTCGACAAGAAAACCCACAAGCAAAACACCCTTTATTTGAAGCCGGTCGAAAAAGACCTCAAGCGCTACGCCCGTTGGTTGACCAACTACCAATTAGCTAACCCGGACTGCCAGGTTTATACCAGCGAATGGCTTTTTCCCTCCTTTCAACGCCCGGAACGCCACATTACCGAGCATCAGTACTATAAAGTCATGCACAAGGTGGGGGATTTACTCGGCTTAAACTACCTCGGTACCCACACGATGCGTAAAACTGGTGCTTACCGGGTGTACGTACAGTCCAATTACAACATTGGACTCGTAATGAAGCTGCTCAACCATTCCAGCGAGGCGATGACCTTGGCCTACTTGGGGCTCGACCAGCAGAGTAGGGAAGACTTGCTGGATCAAATCGACTTCGGCGGTATCAACTAATTACATTATGTTAAGTAGATGAAAATAGGGCTTATCCAAGTTTTCGCTCTAACATAATTAACCGTCAGTCAATTATGTTATATGATACGAGCATCAAGGAAAGGGAGGTGCACTTTGAAGCGTGAAGAACAAGTCCGCTTAACCAAGCAAAAACTACTAACGGCGGCGGACCAACTAATCGTTAAGGAAGGCTACGCAGCGGTGTCGGTCGAACGAATTACCAAGCTGGCCGGGGTTTCTAAGGGAACCTTTTATACCTACTTTAAAAAGAAGGGGGACTTAATGATCGCCCTGAGTCAACACCGATTTGCGGCGATTAATGACCAAATCCCGATTCTGGTCAACGGCGATCCAGTCGAAGGGATTCGTCACTACTTAATGAGTTACCTCAAGGTGGTCACCGATCAATCGACCTTAGCCATGGTCCGGAGTTGGCTCCGCTTTATCTTGGACCCCTCTAATGGACAAATTGGTAAGTTTGAAAACGACCGGCGGGGGATTGAACGACTCTTACAAGGGTTGGTTGACCACCAACGTTTAACGGCGTCAACCCCTGTGGCAACCATCGCCAACCTTTTAACGGTGGAACTCTATGGCATTTTAGTCGCTTGGGGGGTTGATGACCAAGCAAGCCCTGAACAACGCTTACGCGACTACTGCGATGTCGCCCTCGGTTCCATGCTAGCGCCTTACTTAGTAAAATAGGGGCGCCCCTTTTTTATCAAAAATAATGACCATCAGTCAATTAAGAGGCGGAACTTATGAACGTTACCATTTTAGCTGCCAACGGGCAGATTGCCCACCTAGTTGAAGAACGGCTGTTAACTGAACCAACCTTTAAAGACATCCAATTAACCCTGATGCTCCGTCATCCGGAACGACTTTCTGAATTGAACGACAACCCGCGGGTGACCCTGTTAGACGGGGATTTAACGAATCCCACTGACGTCATTCAGGCGACAAAGGACGCCGA
>NZ_CP040910.1:1028409-1036802 GCF_013394085.1 Limosilactobacillus fermentum | reverse complement strand
TCTGGTCGGCCGTCGTGGATCACGACCAAACTAACCGGCCAACCAAAAACATCATTGCGGCCGCCAAGTTAAACGGGGTCGAGCGGGTGGTAGAAACCAGCCTACTGGGCCTCTACAACGAAGTGCCCGGTGAATTCGGGGACTGGAACCGGGACTACGGCGGTACTGACCGATCAACTGCTGGCGGAGTCTGTTTTAACTTATACCCCTTACGCTTACCGTGGCTTAACGACCGGCCGGAGGTTAATTACACCCTGACGCACCGCCACGACCAGTTCGTCGGGGTTTCGGGATCCCGCCGAAGCATTGCCGACGTGGTCTGCCGCATCATTGCCGACCCATCCCTGGGAGCTAACGATAGTCTTGGGATTGGCGATCCCACTACGGAAGGCGCCACCCGACCAGTTTATTAATCAGTTTTGGTAATGGTTAACCCCCGTAAACGAAATTGAAGGGGTGCACCGCTTCATTTATCCTTACTTTAAGGAGGGTTTTGGATGGAAAAGAAGATTTTAATCGCCACTTACTCTTGGTCTGGCCACACCAAACGCTTAGCCGACCAAATCGCCAAGCTCTTGCCAGGAGCTGACCAATACCAAATTGCGGTCCCGGCAGGCACTTATGACTTAACTGATATGTACGCCACTTCCGACCGCACCAAGAACCAGCTTGCAACCGGTGAGCTGCCACCGCTGGCAAACCCAATTCCGGAACTGGATCAGTATAACCTTATTTTAGTGGGGTCCCCGGTTTGGTCGGGCCAGCCAGCGGTCCCGGTCAAGCAGTTCTTAAACCAACTCACTAATTTTGCCGGTCACCTGGCCCCCTTTTATACCGATGCCGGGGTCGCTAACACGCTTCCCAAAGATGCCGGTGCCGCTTCTGGGTTGATTAACATGATACACCAGATCGGTTCCAGCGTTGGCCTTGCCTTAATCGTTGGGGTTACCGGTGGGATGACCCATGGGGTGGCTTCTTATCGTCAATCACTATTAATGTCAACGATCTGCGCCACTATTACCCTGGTAATCATTGTCTTCGTGGTAATTCCCGGGGAGCAGCGTAAGAACCAATTGAAGTTGAAGCACTAAGCTAGGCGGGCTGGGCATTTAATAGCGCCTAGTTTTAATTCGGTTTATAATGGAAGAAAAGTTAAGGAGCTTGCCCAATGAAAATTACCCCCGAACTAGTTACCACCGATCCCGCCTCAATGAGGGTCTTACAACAGTTAGCCTGGGAAACCTTTAAGGCGACCTTTGACGCTAACACCCCGCCAGACGAGATAGCGGCCTTTTTAAAGGAATACTACACCACCGAGTCAATGGAAGCGGAATTAACCGATCCCAACACCGCTACCTACTTCTTTAAAAACGAAGAGGGGGAAGTAGTTGGCTTCTTGAAGCTTTCCTGGAAGGACGCCCAAACCGAACCGGATTACCCCGACGCCATGGAATTACAGCGCATCTACCTGCGGGTTAAATACCAAGGTCACCACCTAGGGCGGCAGATAATGGATTTTGCCATGCAAGAAGCTAAAAAATCGGGCGTCCCGCGGGTCTGGTTAGGGGTGTGGGAACATAACTACCCGGCCCAAAAGATCTATGGGCGCTACGGCTTTAAGCGGGTTAGTCAACATACCTTCATGGTGGGCGATGACCCGCAGACCGATTTCATTTTAATGAAGGACATGACGGAGGAAGACTAATGGCCGATTACCAAATTCACACCGTTTTACGCCAGGTGGGTTGCCAAGTCATCAATAACGACGGCACCCACCAGTGGTTACTTGACGAACCGTTGACCCAAGAAGGGACGGATGCAGCGCCAAACCCGGTTCAATCCTTATTGGGGGCCCTCGGGGGTTGCCTGTCGCTGACCGCCTTAGACGTGATCCGCCACAAGCAACTAGATGTCAATCGCTTTGAGCTCGAGATTGAAGGGACCACCGATTACCTACCAGGGAGCCGCGCTAAGGCCCTTGCCACCGTTCACGTGACGGTTAAGTTAGCGACCTCAATGACGGATAAGGCGATTGACCGGCTCCTAAAGACGATGGATAAGTACTGCACGGTTCACAACAGTTTGAGCGACCGGGTTGTCTTTTCAATGGAGGCAAAGCGAATTGAATAGAAAAAGGAGCGCTACGGGAAACCGTGAACGCTCCTTTTTATTCTTGTAATTTTTCTTGGTGCAACTTCAAGTTGATCTGGTCCACGATATCGGCTACGGTTACGTTATTGAACCGAATCATCGCTGCCGCTATACCTCGGCTAGGATTGGTTGAATGTGACCACCGACCTTACACTGGGGGTTAGTATCGGGGTTAACGTTGAAGAGGGGGTGGGGACCATCGCTCTCTTCGACGGCCAAATAAACATCGTATAAGGTAATCTTCTGCAGGTCCCTAGCCAACCGTGGCTGTGCCGTCCCTTGGGTAGTTTGGACTAAGCCAGCCTGCCGTAGGTTCCCCATTAACCGCCGTACCATGACCGGTGAAATCCCGATACTCGATGATAAGAGGTCACTCGTGATTCGGGCCTCCTCGTAAACCTTCAGAAAGCACAAAATATGGATAGCATCGCTAAAGCGGGTTGAAGCACGCATTTTCTCACCTCGTTCCATTATTAATTACAAGTAAAAACACTTTGATAACCTAATCCTATCACACCAGCCTTGAATAAGCTATTCGATTGTGTTATTGTTACTTATGAAATCACAAGTACTAAGAAAAAGGAGCGATTAAATATGAGAAAATGGGTTCGGCGACTGGTGGCCACCGTTGCCGTCACTGCTTTGGGGGCCCTAGCCCTTCCAACAACCGGGTTCGCCGCTAATAGTAAGACCCCGATTATCGTCGGGTCCAAGAGTTTCACCGAGAGTAAGGTCGTCAGTGAAATTTACGCCCTGGCCTTGGAAAAGGCCGGTTACAAGGTGACCCGTAAACAAAATATCTCTAATTCGGTCGTTTTTAAGGCGGTCCAAACCGGGCAAATTGACGTTTACCCCGAGTATACGGGGACAATTGTGGACGCCTACTTAAAGCAAAGCACCACCAATAAGAACGCTAAGCAAATTGCGGCGGCCGCCAAGAAGGGGGTCGCTAAGTATAAGTTAACGACCCTGACACCGGCACCGGGTAATGATTCACAGGGGATCGCCGTTACCACCAAGGTAGCCAAAAAGTACGGCCTCTACACGATCAGCGACCTGCAAAAGAAGGCCAACAAAATTCGCTTCGTCTCGCAAGGGGAATTTGACCAACGGGCCGACGCCCTGCCGGGGATGGTTAAAAAGTACGGTAAGTTCGACTTCAAGTCCTCAAAGGACTACGATGACAGCTTGAAATACAAGATCCTCTCCGAAGGCAAGGGGGATGCGGCGCCGGTCTCGACTACCGACGGGCAACTGGCCAATGGCAACAAATACACCCTCTTAAAGGATGACAAGCACCTGTGGCCAGCCTATAACTTGGTCCCGTTGGTTCGGAATTCGACCCTCAAGTCGCACCCGAAGATGGCTAAGGCCTTAAATCAGGTCGACAAGAAGTTAACAACTAAAACCCTGACGGAATTAAACAAAAAAGTTGACGTCGACGGGCAAAACTACCAAACTGTGGCTAAGAACTGGTTTAATAAAAATATTAACTAGGATTGGGGGCTAGGGGAAAATCCAATTTTCTCCCGGCCCCTTACTATTCTATGCTGATTAGGCGGAAAATACGCCCCCATCACAGCAATTCTAGCTGATCTAGGTCAGTTATTGCCACTTTCTTCTTTATTAATACCGGAGGTCCTGACCGTGCTTACGCAAATCATCCATTACTTTCAAACTAACCACGCCCAGTACTGGGGCTACGTGGGCCAACACCTGGTACTGAGCTTTTCGGTCTTAGTGATTGCCATGCTGATCAGCCTGCCGCTAGGGTACCTCGGCTCAAAACACCCCAAGGTGGCCCTAATTTGTTCATCATTTTCCCAGGTCTTGCGGATCATCCCCAGCTTGGGGCTCTTATTCCTCTTGATTCCGCTGATTGGAACCGGAGTTGTCCCGGCCGGAATCGCCCTGGTCATTCTTGCCATCCCACCAATTTTAATCAACACGATCCTAGGCTTTAATGAAGTTGGGACGATCTACCAAGAAGTAGGGGTCGCCCTCGGAATGAACGAACGCCAACTGCTTTGGCAAGTAAAAGTTCCCTTAGCCCTGCCCTATCTATTAAACGGGATTAAGCTCGCCCTGATTGAAATTATTGCTAGTGCCACTTTAGCAACCTATATCGGCGCCGGCGGGTTAGGCACCCTGATCTTTACCGGCTTAGGCCTGTATGACATGGCCGACGTGATCATTGGTGGGGCCAGCGTCGCCATGCTCTCTTTAATCACAATGGTCGGCTTCGACCTCCTCATCCGAAAGGTGGAAAACCATGAACCAACCCGAAATTGAATTTGAACACGTCGTTAAGCGCTTTGGTCAAACAACGGTCATCCCGGACCTGTCCTTTACCATTAACAAGGGGGAGTTCGTGACCGTGCTGGGGGCATCTGGCTCGGGGAAGACGACGACCCTCAAAATGATCAACGGTCTTTGGCAACCGACCAGCGGCACGGTTAAGATCGGTGGTAAAAAATTAACGGAGCACAACCAAGTGGACCTGCGGCGCCACATCGGCTACGTGGTCCAACAGATTGCCCTCTTTCCCCACCTGACAATCAAGCAAAACATCGCCGTTGTTCCTAAGCTGTTGGGGTGGGAGCAAGCTAAAATTGACCAGCGAGTTGACGAACTATTGGACCTAGTCAAACTTCCCAGCGACCAGTACGCTGATCGCTACCCCGCCCAGTTATCCGGGGGGCAGCAGCAACGCGTCGGCCTCGCCCGCGCCCTGGCCGCCAACCCCGATTTCATCCTCTTTGATGAACCGCTCGGCGCCCTAGATGCCTTAACCCGGATTGATTTGCAAAAGGAAATCAAAAACCTCCACGCTTCGCTTGCCGATAAGACCTTTTTCTTTGTTACCCACGACATTAACGAGGCGCTTTATTTGGGGCAGCGGGTCATGGTGATGAACAGGGGACGCCTCGAACAGTTTGCCAGCCCGGAAACGATCGTCCAACACCCGGCGAGCCCCTTTGTTGAAGAGCTACTGGCAACCGAGGAGCGTAACCAGGAACTCTGGAGGCGACTGCAATGATTACTTATTGGAACCAAAACGCCACCACCATTCTAACTGATACCGCCCAGCACGCCCAGCTCGTCTTAACGTCGCTATTGATTGCCCTGTTGATCGCCACCCTCTTAATCCTGCTGTGCTTACACCACGACCGGCTGTTGACTGGGTTAACCTACGTCTTTTCCCTGCTGTATTCGGTGCCGAGCTTCGCCTTTTTCGCCTTGCTCCTACCGCTAACCGGGTTGGGCGACACTACTGCTACCGTTGTCTTAGTCGTTTACAGTGAGTACGTCCTTTTGCGGACCTTTATTACCGGACTCCGGGCAATTGACCCTAGCTTAGTTGAGGTTGCCTACGGAATGGGGATGACTAGCCGGCAGGTCTTTTTCAAGGTTCAACTACCGCTGGCGACCCCGGCGATTTTCTCGGGCCTCCAAGTAGCCCTAGCGTCAACGATGTCGATTGCTACGATCGCCGCCACCATCAACGCCGGCGGGCTAGGAAACTTGCTGTTTGAAGGCCTCCAAACCCAGCAGTTGCCCCCCTTGTTATGGGGGATCATCATGACGGTCGCCCTGACCCTGGTTAGCATCGCCATTTTACGAATCCTGCAGCATTTTCTTCGACCACGGTTTAGCACTAAATAATGAGGAGGCGCCCTGATGAAAGCGATTGTCATTTACCAGGCCGGGGGACCCGACCAACTAAAACTCGTTGACCTACCAACCCCGCAACTTCGCCCTGGGTGGTCACTGGTTAAGATTCACGCCTTTGGTCTTAACCACTCGGAGGTCTACACTAGAAAGGGGCAATCGCCAACGGTGCATTTCCCCCGCATTCTCGGCATCGAAGGGGTGGGGGAGATCGCCCAAACGACCGACCCGCAACGACTACCCGTTGGACAAGCCGTCATTTCCATCATGGGGGAGATGGGGCGCAACTTTGACGGTAGTTACGCCGAGTACGCCCTGTTACCTAACCAACAAATTTACCCGGTCACGACCGACCTTCCTTGGTCCCAGCTGGCCGTCTTTCCCGAGACTTACTACACCGCCTACACTTCGTTAAAGAACCTCCGGCCCGCTCCTGGCGACCGCTACTTAATTCGCGGTGGTACCAGTGGGGTCGGGATTGCCATGCTAAATTTGATCCGGGCCAAGGACCCCCAAGCCTACGTCGCCGGCACCTCACGCTCACTTGCCAAAGCCGCGCGGATGAAGGACGCTGGTTACTCAACCGTGATTAAGGACCAAAACGGGCATCTCCAAACGGCGGAAAAATTTGATAAGGTCCTTGAATTGATCGGGCCGGTGACGGTTAAGGAAACCTTCACCCACGTTAATGAGGGCGGGATCGTCTGCGTGACGGGGCTACTCGGCAACCAGTGGACCCTAGAGCATTTTGACCCGATCACCGACATCGCCCCGGGCGCCTACCTGACCGGGGGCTACTCGGGGGCGGTCACAGAAGAAAAGATTAACGAACTCTTCTCCTACCTGCAGAGGTATCAGGTAGCCGCGAAACCCGACCGCATCTTTGCCCTTAGGGACCTGCCGGCCGCCCACGCTTACCTCGCCTCTGGCCAGAGCATGGGGAAGGTCGTTATTGACGTCGATGCCTGATGACGGAGAACCTGGGACATGCCTCGATTATCTACTAACGCAAAAAGAGACTGGAAACGCTGCGTTTTCCAGTCTCTTTTTTACTGTTTTAACTAGTCGTCTTCGCCATCGACGTTGATCAAAATCTTTGCTTGGGCCTTATCATTGGTGAGGGCTTCAAACCCATCGGATACCACTTGGTCGATCGTGATTTCCTTGGTGATGACCGGTTCCACAACCAACGAGCCCTTGGTAACCAGGTCGACCGTTTGTTGGAAGGTTTCCCGGGAGTAAGCGATTGTGCTGGTGATCTTAACCCCGGTATTGGTCAGCTGCATTGGGTTAAATTCGATTGGGTGGCCGTAAATGGCCACAATTACCATCGTACCCCGTGCCTTAGTGGCTTCGATGGCTTGGTCAAAGGTTGGCTTTACCCCAGCCACTTCAAAGGAGACGTCGACCCCGCCCGGAACGAGCTCTTTAATCTTCTTTACGGCGTCTTCTTGGTCGGACTTGATGACGTCGGTCGCCCCCATTTCAAGGGCCTTCTTCAAACGAACCTCTGACAGGTCGGAAACAATGATCTTGGAGGCCCCGGCCGCCTTGGCCGCCGCCGCTACCAAGACCCCAATTGGACCAGCCCCGAAGATGGCCACGTTTTCACCAAACTTGAGGCCACCTTCCTTGATGGCTTGAACGGCCACTGCCGTTGGTTCAATGGTGGCTGCAATCCGCAACGGGAAGTCCTTTGGAAGTAGGTAGAGGTTTTCTTCCGGGATGTTAACTAACGGCGCTAAACCACCATCGCAAGCAAGTCCGATGAAGGAGTAGCCATCGTATACGTCAACGTTGTCGGGCACCTTGCCGTGGGTGACAGTCGGGTTAACGCTAACGTGGTCGCCAACCTTAAACTTGGTAACGTCTTTACCAACCTTTTCAATTACCCCGCAAAATTCGTGGCCCAAGGTCACCGGAGCTTCACCACCGGTTAATTTATCCTTGTGGCCGACCGGGATGAAGATTGGTCCCTCTTGGTATTCGTGGAGGTCACTCCCACAAATCCCAGTCCAGGCAACCTTAACCACCACTTCGTTATCCTTAGTTGGTTTCAGATCAACATCTTCAACCCGAATGTCTTTTGCACCATGCCAAACTGCAGCTTTCATCTTCATGAACCTCCTGTTTCGACCTGTGTGACGTTTCTACACCTGAAATATAACATGCTCATTTTCGTTTTGCAAGCGCTATCATTTATTTTTAAGTCAAAAGGGCGATGATTGTTAAGCAAAAGTGATCACCATCGTGAATTATTTGTCTAGCTAATTTGATTATTCTAGCCATTCAGGCCTTAATTAATGCATTTTTGCAAATCTGATCACCATTCCTAGCTTGTGAAATGAGCGTTTAACTTTCGGACACTATTTTTCAAACTAACGGAAGGATCACAAACTTTGATTGGTTTTTCGATAATTTTTAGGAGGGAACAGAAGCTCCCCCCATTTCCACCAAAAGTAAAACCAGCGCTCAAGGGTACTTACTGGGTCAATCCGTGCTATTATTAAAGAAATTTCATTTTTGAAAGCGGGCAAGGAAACACGTTCTTTTAAGGACGTGATGAATTA
>NZ_CP040910.1:923416-1028309 GCF_013394085.1 Limosilactobacillus fermentum | reverse complement strand
AAGGAGAATGCCAGATGACCATTTACGACTTCACCACTAACTTAGACCGGCGCCACACTAATTCGATCAAGTGGCGCGTTAAAGACGGCGAGCTGCCCCTAACGATTGCCGACATGGATTTCCGGGTGGCACCGGAAATTGAGGCGGCGATGCAAGCCAAGGTTGCCCGCGGTAACTTTGGCTATGAATACACCCCGGACGAGTACTTTACCGCCGTCGCTTCCTGGTACCAACAGGAGCACGGGGTAGACGTCGCCCCAGCTTGGATGCAATACGTGAGCGGGGTCATCCCGGCGTTAACGGCTTGCTTGAATTACTTTACGGCCCCGGGCGACGGAATCGTCATGCTGGAGCCGATATACAATTCCTTTTTCGGGGCGATTGAAAAAACCGGGCGTAAGGTGGTCGCTAGCCAACAAGATTACGATAGGGAAAACCACGCCTACCAAATCAACTGGGCCGACCTAGAGGAAAAACTAGCCGACACCAAGACCCGCATGTTTATCATCTGCAACCCCCACAACCCAACTGGGATGGTTTGGTCGAAAATGGACCTGGAACGGATGATTCGCTTAGCCAACCAATACGGGGTGTTGGTCGTTGCTGATGAAATCCACGGTGACCTGGTTATTGAGGGGGAAGACTACACGCCAACCTTCTCTTTAGATCCAGTCATTTTGAGTAACGTAATTACCCTCGTATCAACCTCCAAGACCTTTAACCTCGCTTCCTTACAAGCGGCGACCGCCATTATCGCCAACCCCTTATTACGGGACCGGTTTGCCCAGGCAGCTAACCAACAGGAGATCGTGGGTCCCAACCTACTGGCCATCCCGGCTTCGATTGCCGCATACGAAAACGGTGGTGAGTGGGTCCACCAACTTAAAGCCCTCATTAAACACCACCGTCAACTCGTACAACAGGTTTTGGCAACTGACCTTCCCGAACTTAGCTTAGTACCGGGACGAGGGACGTACCTAGTTTGGTTAGACACCCAAGCCGTTGCGGAGGACTCCCGCACTCTCGTTGCCTTCTTGAGGGAACAAACCGGCTTGCTCCTGACGCCGGGAACTGAGTACCGGGGAAACGGAAAGGGCTTTGTCCGGGTTAACCTAGCTTACCCAACCACCGTCATTAAAGACGCCTTAGCCCGCTTAGTTCGTGGGGTTAAAGCTTACCAGGCCCAGAAATAAAAAAAGCGCCCCGCGGGGCGCTTTTTTTTAGGGTACTTGCGATAGGACCTGGGGCGTTGAATACTTAGCCATCAAGGCTGGCAAGGATTGTGTAATCGTCGTCATTTCAGGAACGGGAGTGAAAAAGTAGCGCAGGGAGTTGAGATCCGCCATTCCAAGGTAATGGGTGAAGTCATCGTGACCCGGCAGGTGCGCCATCTTCACCGCCCCCAAAACCTTCATTGACTGGGCAACGGCTTGGTGATCATCAACCGGAAGTTGGTGCGCTAACCGGATGCTCGTAGCAATGAACCGTGAACGCGGGGAGCGAGCTTGCGGCAGATCACCTTGGTAATCCTTTAACGCTTCCTCCACCGTTTTAAGCGGGGCGTCGGCACTCAAGCCCAGAAAGGAACGGAGCCGCCGCAGGTGATTGGCGTAGGTGGGTGAATTAGTCAAGACCCCTAACTCAACTCGCTGCAAGGACAGGGTGGGGCTAGTTGGTTCCAATAGGTAGGTCCCGCTGGCATCCTGGATGAACCAGTGGAAGGGGTGGATGATATCGTGGTCATACCACTGCCGGTTAGTAATTACTAACCGGGGTAGCAGGGCCGCCACCTCGCTAATGTTGGCGCAGTTGCCCAGTAGGTAACCAATCACGTCCTGGGGTGAGAGGTTAATTTTCCCCGGTTGGGCCCGGGCGGCGTAATCAACCTGGCCGGGAAAGTAAAGCTCGGCGACCGCTAGCCCCGCCTGGTTAAAACCGTCGCCAATTAAGTAATAATCATCCACTCGGCGCATCCCGCCTAAAATGGCGTACTTAGAGGGGTAGGCGGCTTGGGGGGCGAGGGGACGCCAAAGGTACCCCTTCGGCAAATAAGTGAGGTTCCAAGGGGTGTTTTTGACCGGAAAGTCCATCGTCCGCCCAAAGTAGCGGTGGTGCTCCGTTGACCAAAAGGAAACGGCCGTGCACATCCTAGTCACCCTCTTTACTTGGTGCGTCGCTGCCGACTTCATCCAGTGCTTGACGTTGCTTGGTTTGATCGACGTGGGTGTAGAGGTCGGTTGCCGAGGTGCCCTTTTGGCCAAGCTGTTGGGCAACTAAAACCTGGTCTTTAGTCACGTCGTACAGCTCCGAGGCGAGGGTATGGCGAAGCTTGTGCGGGGTCAAGGGATGACCAAAGGCCCGCGAGTACTTGCTGACTAACCGTTCAATCCCGTTGACCGAGATCCGC
The DNA here is from genome assembly GCF_013394085.1 of Limosilactobacillus fermentum. Lineage (NCBI taxonomy): Bacteria > Bacillati > Bacillota > Bacilli > Lactobacillales > Lactobacillaceae > Limosilactobacillus > Limosilactobacillus fermentum. Next base: position 1,025,902 of record NZ_CP040910.1, on the reverse strand, counting down.
TTGGTCTGCCCGTGGTAGTGGGTTAAAAAGAAGGCCCGCTCCGTTTTCTCCGGTTGGTAGCGCTGACGGCGAATCGTGGCGTAAGCCTGAATGTAGGGCATCGTCCAGGGGGCAATTGGGACCGCATCCCGTTGGCCACCTTTCCGGGTCACTTCCAGGGTCTGCCCCTTTAAATCAAGGTCGTTGACGTCAACACCCGCCGTTTCCGAGACCCGGATCCCGGTGCCCAAGATCAGGGCTACCAAGGCGATGTCTCTTTCCTTATTCTTTTCAAAGGCGGTCCGGGCGCGCGGATCACACTTTTGTTCGTACTCCTGGTCTAAAAAGGTTAAAAAATCGTACTTGAGCTGGCCGGTGTACATCTTGGCCTCCAAGACGTGGGCGCGGTAATTCAGAGTCTTGGTGTCATTTAAGGAGTCGATCTTTAGCATCACGTTACGCTCAAAGTAGGGCTGGCCCCCATTGATGTCGGCGGTTACGGTCAGATATTTGAACAGCGAGCGCAGGGCGTTGATTGACCGGTTAATCGTGGTGGGCGAATTAAGTCGTTGCTGCGCATTTTTGGTGTGGGCCAAGTCGTCAATAAACTGCATGATGTCGTTGCGGCGTAGCTTTTCCAGTTCCGCCGTCGTCACGTGGGCGTTATCCGTGGCCTTGCTTAAGCCGGTTTTGCGTAGCCAGGTAAAAAACCGGCGCAGTTCGGTTAGGTACTGGTACGAAGTGGTGAGGGAATGGCGGGTGCCCAGCTGGTACTCGCTGACAAAATCTGGCAGTTGCTTTAGCTCCCGGTCGATTAAATTAAGGTATCGTTGCGTTTCCATGCTTAACTTCCTTACGAATTGATGTTCCCTTCATTATAGCATGGTCATTTACAACGGCCTTCGTTCGTATTCTGCTCGCCCCCGTCAGGTAAGCTTGCTTTATTAAGCAAATGACGCCCCCGTGGCCATCCTACGCGCAATGTCGATTGCCGACCCCTCGGTTCCCTTCGTTGGCTCGGCCGTATTACCGTTAATTTTCGGCGCTAATGACAGTGCTATCACGATCGGGATCTGTACCCTGACAATCAACGTGATCATGTTACCGATCGCATTTAGTACCTTTGGCGATAACGGCGATACAGTATCCGCCAGGTTGAAAAACACCTTTAAGAAACCGCTAGTAATTGCCGCCTTGCTGGGCTTTATCCTAGTTTTATGTGGTTCCCAAATGCCCACGCAATTTGACTCCATTTTCACCCTGCTAGGGAAGGGCGCAGGTGGGTTAGCCATTTTCACCACCGGGATCGTATTAAAGACCCGCCAGATCACTTTCAACAAAACGATTTGTTCTACTATTTTATTGAAGAACCTCGCCTTCCCGCTAGTTGTTTGGGGATGCATGGCCCTTTTCAATAGTCCGACGCCCCTGACCCGGTTGGTGGTCGTAGCCTTGGCCATCCCCACGGCCACGATGCCCTCCACGCTGGCAATTCGCTTTAATGTCCACGAAGCCGAGTTAGCTTCGACCCAGTTTTGGAGCACGGCCCTCTCCTTCATTACCTTGACCGCCTTTGTTTTAGCACTTAGTTAGGAGGAAAACATGGGAGAAATAATTAAACTTGAAAACGGTCAACTCCGGGTTCCAGATTACCCCACCATTCCCTTTATCAAGGGGGATGGTATCGGGCCGGAAATCTGGGCAGCAGCCCAACCGGTCTTTGACGCTGCCGTTAAAAAGGTCTATGGGGGAACGCGACGAATTACTTGGCAGCCGGTCTTAGCGGGTCAAGCCGCCTTTGAACAAACCGGGAACTGGCTACCGGACGCGACCCTTGCCGCCCTCAAACGCTACCTGGTCGCCATCAAGGGGCCACTGACCACCCCAGTAGGCGGAGGTCACCGTTCAATTAACGTCACCCTACGTCAGGAACTTGATTTATACGCTTGCGTTCGCCCGGTTCGCTATTATCCCGGCTCCCCCTCGCCAGTCCGTTATCCCGAACGGGTTAAGATGACCCTGTTTCGCGAAAACACCGAAGACATTTACGCAGGAATCGAGATGGGGGTGGGGACAGAGGCGGCCAAGGGACTAACGGCACTGCTAAAAGAACAGCGGTAACTGGCCAAGGTTCGCTTCCCGGCGACGTCTGCCTACAGCATCAAGCCGGTCTCAAAGGAGGGGACTACCCGCTTAGTCCGGGCCGCTATTGAATACGCCTTGAGAAATAATGAACTCACCCTGACCCTGGTCCACAAGGGTAACATCATGAAGCAAACCGAGGGGGCCTTTAAAAACTGGGGCTATCAAGTAGCAGAAGAGTACGGTGACCGACTTTTTACAATGGCACAATACCAGGCCCTTGCTAAAACTAGTCAACATCAGGCTGACCAGGCCCTTCAAGGCGCCCGTGCCCAAAAGAAGCTGATCGTCAACGACGTCATTTGCGATAACTTCTTGCAACAAAGCCTCCTCCACCCGGAAAACTTTGCCGTCATTGCCACGTTGAACCTAAACGGTGACTACCTTTCCGACGCCTTAGCCGCCCAAGTGGGGGGGATAGGAATTGCGCCGGGTGCTAATATTAACTACCAAACCGGCCAAGCGTTGTTTGAAGCCACCCACGGGACGGCACCCCAATTCGCTGGTCAAAACAAGATGAATCCGACCTCCCTGCTTCTGTCCGGGGCGATGATGTTTGATTACCTCGGGTGGGAAGCAGTTGGTGGTTTGATTCGCCAGGGGATCGCCCAGGCCATCGCATCGCAACACGTGACGGCCGACCTAGCAACCTCAACGGCTGCCAACGTCCTCTCGACCAGTTCGTTCGGAAATTACCTCGTCAGCCACCTATAAGCGACCAAAAGGAGCCCCAACACCATCAAAAAGTGGTTAACGGGGCCTTTTTATTTCCCGAAAAGCCCTTTCTTTTTTTGCATTAGACTTTTTTAATGATCGAGTTTTGCATTAGACTTTTTTAATGATCGAGGCGTGCTATAATCAACGTACAAACGAGATGTGTTCAAAAAGGGAGCGAGTACAATGAAAACACTGATGATTGCTGAAGACCTGACCGCCTTGGGGCAAATTTCTCTAGCCAATGCCCTCGGTGTGGTACAAGCCCAATCCGTAAGACCAGCAATGTTGCCCACCGCCCTTCTTTCAACCCAGTCGGAAGGTTTTGGCACCCCAGTAGCCCTGTCAACTGAGGAATGGCTGGAAAATGCCCTTGCCCAGTGGCTTGACATGGGGGAGGAGTTTGCCGGCATCCTGATTGGCTACGTTGGTCAAACCGCCTTAATTGATAAGCTTTCGGTCATCATTGACCACTTTTCCTTGCCGGTCACGGTTATTGACCCGGTCATGGGAGACCGGGGGAGCCTTTACCCCGGTCTGGATGAAGATTACGTAGTGGCGGTGCGCCAGCTTTGCCAAAAGGCGACCGTCATCACACCAAACTGGACCGAGTTATGCCTCTTAGCCGGTTATGACCCCACCAGTGAGTGCACTCAGGAGCTATTAGATACCATGGTGGAGCAGCTGCGCCAAGAGGGGATCTCCGCTCGGGTGATCGTAACCGGTATCTTAGGGCAGGGGACTTCATCAACTGCCTACCAGGCGGAAAAGGACGATCAGTTTAACTGGTTGATGGCGCCCCGGATCCCAGGCCACTTTTACGGCACCGGCGACCTGTTTAGCGCCATTTTAGCCAGCCAACTGGTCAAGGACGTCCCGTTTGAGCGGGCGATTCAAGTTGCCCACGAAGGCCTGCGCCTAGCGATCGTTCAAACGGCCCCGTTTGACGAGGGCCAACGCCGCTACGGCTTGCAACTTAGTCACTTACTGGCCTACTTGACCAGTTTTGAAGCATAGAAGGGATTGATTGGGATGAATCATCAACGCACACAAAAGCAAGTTTTAACGGCCCTCTTGGTGGCGGTAGCCGTCGTCATGGGACGCTTCTTTTTAATTCCGATTCCATGGACCCACGGCAACGTTAACCTATGTGACCTAGGGATTATGATTGCCGCCCTGATGATTGGGCCGCTAGCCGGTGGGGTGGTCGGTGGCTTGAGCGGGATGATTCTAGACCTGATCTCTGGTTACGTTGCTTACGCGCCCTTTTCTTTAATCGCCCACGGGCTGGAAGGCTGGGTTATCGGCAACCTTTACCAGCGAACCCATAACCGCTACCTCGCCCTAAGCGTTGGGGTAGTTGTAATGGTGATTGGTTACTTCGTAGCCGACACAGTTCTCTACACGATCACCGCCGGGGTACTCGGGATCGGGACTAACATCTTGCAAGGGGTGGTGGGCGCTGTCGTTGCCTTAGTACTGATCCCCGCCTTAAACCGGGCCGTGCGCTTGAATTAAGTCAAAAACTCACGGGAGGTCATTTATGGCCTCCTTTTTGTTTCCGCTTTCAATTGGCGTATAATAAAGGTACTTTAACGGGAGGGGATATTATGACAATTCCAACAGTGACATTAAATAACGGACTGAAGATGCCCCAGCTAGGGATGGGGGTTTGGAAGACCTCCAATCGAGATTCCAAGCAAGCCGTTACCATGGCAATTAAAGATGGCTACACCCTAATTGATACGGCTAAGCAATACGGCAACGAAGCCGGCGTCGGCGAGGGGATTCAGGAAGGCTTAAAGGCGACCGGCAAGTCCAGAGAAGACCTCTTCATTACCACCAAGGTCTTTAACGGTGACCAGGGTCACCAACCAACTTTAGACGCGATTGAAGGGCAATTAGACGCCTTGCAAACCGATTACGTCGACCTACTTTTGATGCACTGGCCAGTTAACGGGCTATACAACGCAACTTGGTGGGCGATGGAAGAAATTTACGCCGCCGGCAAGGCGAAGGCGATCGGTGTCTGCAACTTCAACGTTGAACGGCTCAGTGACCTTTTGGATAACGGGAGCGTCGTTCCGGCGGTCAACCAGATTGAATTTAACCCCCGGATCCACCAGGATGACGTTCGCGACCTATGCCGCCAACACAACATCCAAGTGGAAGCCTGGTCACCACTAGGTGGGGGCGCTGCGCTGTCAAACCCAACTATCCAAACGATTGCCGACGCCCATCAAAAGACGGTAGCCCAGGTCATTTTACGTTGGGAACTCCAGCAGGGGCTCGTGGTTATTCCCAAGTCAGTTCACGAAGAACGAATCATTGCTAACCAACGGGTCTTTGACTTCACCTTAACCGACACTGAAATGGCCACCATTTTCAGTCTCAACACCGAAGAACACGCCATTTGGTACGACAAATTCAAGTGGTCGGGGAATCCAAACGGGGTTGACGACTACATCGATGACCGTGATTAATTTAAAAATTGGGGTCCACTGGACACCCGGTTTTTAGATTAGACAAAGTATAATCACCAACACTAACCCTAAGGGGATGAGGTACCGGTGAATGATCGTGTAGGCCCCCAACTCGCGGATGAAGGCGTTGCAAGTAAAGGTGAAGTGGGGGGTGTGGACGGCCAGGCCCTGACAATTCACCCCCTGGCGGCGAGCGTAGAGCAGGGAGCGTAGGAGGTGGTAATCACTGGTTACCAAGACCACCCGGTCACCTGAGTTAATGAAGCGCTTGGCCTCGCTCAAATTGGTTGCTGTATTGGTAGAGTTGGTTTCCAAGCGGATGGCAGACTTGGGAACCCCCTTTTGGCGGGCAAACCGGTGCATCGCGACCGCCTCGGGTTCGGGTTCGTCGTCCCCCTGACCACCGGACATAATCAGTTCAGCCTTGGGGAAGCGTTGGTAAAGCGCCAAGCCGCCTAGCAAGCGGCGCCGTAAAACCGGACCCACGCCCCCTTTGATGAGACCGGCGCCCAAAATTAGTATCTTGGTTGGTTTAATTGTTAATGGCAGGGCGTTGATCACCGTTGCCAAAAGGTAAGCGTCAATCAGGACCGCCACGTAGCCGTAGATGGCCAACATCAATTTAACGGTCAAAACTGAGCGCCATAGTAGCCATAAAACTGGGAACAGCGGGGCGAACACCATTACCAAAAAACCACCCACCAAAAAGAAGTAGCCCTTAGCAGACGTACCGTAACGGCTCAGTAGCCAGTAGCCATCGTGGGTCAACACCTCACCTAAAATGCCGAGCGGGAGAATGATGACAAACAGGGTACTAGCCAGCCAAACGGGGGTCAGCCCAGTGAGCCAGGTTAGTAACCCTAAGAAGGGCAAGAGGCCACTTAAAAGGGTGCGGCGATCGTGGGCAATCACCACTATCCCCAGGATGATTAATCCAGCCCCGATTAATAACGTCACCATTCATCCGACCTCCTTTGTTATAATATCAGTATAACTGAAAAGGTGGCGTTGCGATGTTAACAAGGGCCGAAATTAAGGCGACTAAAGAGGAGCTACAGGCCAATTACCGACGCTTAAACCAACCAGAAGCAACCGTACTCGCCGACCTAGAGATGAACGCTGAGCGACTGGACGCGGTGTTAAACATGGAGAGCACCCAGACCCTAGCGACGTTTGGGAGGTCCGTGATTACTTAGAAGACAAATTAAAGGAGCAGGGGATTGAAATGGTTCCCTTCTCACGGTTAGGGGACCACAGTGCCAACCACTGGTTCCCTTACCAAACGCCATGGCGCAAGGAGGAATTATATGATTAATTACCGCCGTTTAACTAAAACAGACTTGCCGCAAGTAATCGCTTTTTATAAGGATGCTTGTGACCACCAACAGTTCGATCAATACAGTCCGGATTGGACCTGGGGCGTTTACCCAAGTGAACAGTCGCTAGAAGAAAGCCTCAACGACTTGTTCATCGGCGCCTTTGATGACGATGGTACGCTACTGGGGGCCGGGATCCTGACGAAGGGCGAAGACCCAGATTACCCGAGCGAGGCCTGGAAGATCCCAGCCACGGACGACCAAATTGCTATCCTACACTTACTGGCGGTTGGCCCCGCCGCTCGTGGCAAGGGGGTCGCTAGTGGTCTCCTAGCACAACTCAAGCAGGTTGCTAAAGAGGCGGGTGCCATCGTCATTCACCTAGACGTAATTGACGGTAACCCACCGGCGGATGCCTTATACCAAAAGAACGGCTACCAACTCGCCAAACGGGTCGTCATCGACTACGAAGACGTTGGTCGTCAAGAAGCCAACTTATACGAACTGAAGCTATAACTTTAAAACGCCTCCCGAATGCGCTATCATGAGAGCATTGGAGGTGTTTTTCTTTTGAAGAAAGTGATTAACGTTGCTGTTGAACGGGATGGGCTTTGGCTCGATTCCGACATTGTGTATGCCCAGGTACCCGGCTGGCTGGGCAACGCCACCCGCAACTTACGGCTGTCGGTAATACGCCATTTTGCCACCGGGGATGACACCAAGTTCCCAGTGATCTTTTGGTTTGCCGGTGGGGGATGGATGGATACCGACCACAACATCCACTTGCCAAACTTAGTTGACTTTGCCCGGGCGGGGTATTTGGTTGTGGGCGTGGAGTACCGCGATTCTAACAAGGTCAACTTCCCGGGTCAACTCGAGGATGCCAAGGCGGCGATCCGTTACATGCGCGCTAATGCCGCGAAGTTCCAGGCCGATCCCGATCGCTTTGTCGTGATGGGTGAATCGGCCGGCGGTCACTTGGCCTCCATGTTGGGGTTGACCAACGGGATGACGGAATTTGACGTCGGCGACCACTTAGACGTCTCCAGTGACGTTCAAGTGGCAGTCCCTTGGTACGGCGTGGTTGACCCGTTAACTGCTAAACAAGGCAGCGCCACAGACGCCTTTGACTTCGTTTACCGTAACTTACTGGGGGCCGAGCCAGAGGACGCCCCGGAACTGGATGCCAAGGCCAATCCATTGACCTACGTTTCAAAAAAGAGCGTGCCATTCTTAATCCTGCACGGCCAACAGGACCAGGTCGTCCCGGTTAAAGACTCCGAGGTCCTGTACGAAGCCCTTAACCAAGCGGGCGTTGATGCGGATCTCTATGAATTAGAAACTGCCGGCCACATGGACGTCCAGTTCATGCAACCAGCCGTCTTCAAGCTCATTTTGGAGTTCCTCAAGAAGCATTTAAATTAAGCCATCCGAGCCGTCCAAACACTGGACGGTTTTTTCATATATTTATAAAAGTGGCACTAATTAACCGTCCGGCGCCCAGTCTTGGTTCGTTCCAAGGTTTTGATGGTTGGCATCCTGGTTAAACTTCTTCAACCAACGGGGAAGTATCCAACCGTTGCCAACAGCGAAGGCGAGCGGGGCGTTGCAAAGTTAAACCAAGGTGTGAAAAAAAACAACGAAATTAAAATTACGAAATCCATTGATACTAAAGGGTTTCTTTTAATGTGTGTCATTAAAACTATAATTTTAATGACAGGTTAATTTAAGCCAAAACACTACCCCATTTAAAAAGCCCGTTGCCAGTTTTAGCAACGAGCTCGCTTTCCTCCACCCCGCCACTACCAGTTGGGTGTATTCGTTTTGGTACGATACTACCTCTTCCCCCTGATTCACACTATAATGATTAGGTCAAGATCGTTGGCGACGCTCCGTATTTGAGAGGAGTGATGCCAATGAAAGGATGGAAAGATAGGCATGGACCTTCTCTACACTAGAGAAAGGACCCGTAATGTTGAACGGTCTTTGAAATCAGCTCCGATTCGTTCACCTTGATTATCGGTATCTTTGTGACGATCTTCTCCCTAGAATAATCCCTTACCAGAATCGGATTCTTCTTGCCGGCGTTGGTCTCTTTGATGAAGTCCCGTAGTTTCGCCTGGCGGGCTCGTAGGAGCGTTTTAGCCTGGCTCACCATCTGATCATCACCGAGTTGTTCCGCAACTCTCAGGCGCTTTTTAGCGTCCCTGATGGCCCGTTCTCGTGCCCGTTGCTGTTGGACCAGCTTGCCGTTTTTGATCGCTTCATCGGGATCATACTGTGGTTGATGGTTCTCACTGACGCCTGGCTCGTACGGGAACAGAATGTGCCGGCAGTTAATCCCTTGTGTTCCAGACGGTTCGCCATATCCGTGATTGAAGATTGAATCGTAGTGTGGGTCAAAGTCCGGATCACTCGGCGAAACTAAGTTAACCACGTGGCCCTGAATTGGTGCACACGCTGGCCGGCTGTTGGGATGTGACGACATCAAGGCTAAGTGCATGTCGAAGTCTTTCATCCGTTGCAGGCGAACCTCGTTAAATGCCCGGTTGACGGTCGTGTTGACCACCATCCGTGTGTAACCTTCAATGCTCCAGTTGCGCCCCGCCTTATCGATCAACGTGGTCGGCAGTCCTTTATCAACCACCCGGTACATGGCTGCCTGGACGGCGTCCTCGTGGGTCATCAAACCGGTGACAGTAGCGGTGGTCGACTCCGTTAAGATCTGCCGGTAGGCTTTGGTCACGGCTGACTGACCATTATTACGGCTCACCAGCGACTCATTAACGTTGTTTTTGAGGTCGGTCCAGGTTTGCAAGGACCATTTAAGTAGTAAAAAAAGACTAGCCAATATAATGACTAGTCCCTCATTTCTGTAATCCGATCATCAATCAAACTTCGGAGCTCCTGAAGTTCTTCAAGCGATGCGTCTTTTTTGATAAAGCTTTTAGCACGTGATTTCTTTTGGTAGCGATAGCCCTTATCACGGTTGGCAGCATTCCAACGATCACGACTCTTTTTAGCGTGGTCTTCTCGTTGCTTATCAGATAACGTCTTAGGTCTTGGCATTATGAACGCCGCCCTTTTCTCTTAGCAAGAATGGACTTAACCTTGCGAACGATTAACCATACGATACCAACGTCCAATGCAAACAAAGCAATTAAAATAATCCATCTCATCGTTTGCCACCTGTTCCCTTTCGTGATAAAGTAACTGTAGCAAAAGGCTAGGTGGTGCAACACCCAGCCTTTAACTCATAAGCTACTTACTTATTGCCCCTTGTGATCGCCCGGTCGCTTGTGGGCTTTTTCTTTTAGGTCGTACAACTTATCAATCGTTGATACCACCGCAAGAACGCCGCCGCTCATCAGGCTAAACAAGGTTGCTACATGCAACAATGCTTCATACATTTTGACCACTTCCCTTTGTCCACAATCGCTTGTGTTATTCGTGGAGTTGTCGCCGTGTAAGCTAGCATTAAGTAGCTTATGTTATAAGAGTACTCTCTTGTTTTACTTTGTCAACGTAATTAATTACAATTTTTGGTAAACCGTCTAGGCACTTACAACGGAGTGACTAGGCGGTTTTCATAATTAGAGGAGTGCATCCTTACCTTGCTTCCTGTTCTAATTTAGCAAGGAACTTCCCCAATTGATTCATCCCATCGCGCAGGTGGGTGGTTTCAAAGGCGTAGCCGATCCGCAGCGAATTCTCAATGTCAAAGCAGCTCCCCGGTACCAGTAGGGTTTCGTACTCTTTCATTAGGCGGTCACAAAAGATGGTGCTTGGTAGGTCAAAGTCATAGTACAAAAGCGCCGTGGTCCCCGCCTTAGGCTTTAACCAGGTGATGTGTGGTTGTTGGTGAACCCATTCCTCTAAGACCTTTAAGTTCTCCCGGACAATCCCCCGGTTCCGCTCCAGGAGCACTGCTTGGTTTTTCAGGGCTAGGGTACCGACCATTTCGTCTAACTGGCCACAAGAAATCGTTTCGTAGTCGCGGTAGGACAGGCAGGCCTTCATCACCGCTTGGTCGTGGGTCGCTAACCAACCTAAGCGAATCCCGGCGAGGGAAAAGACCTTGGAAAACGATGAGGTCGAAATCCCCTTATCGTAGAGGTCGATAATTGACGGTGAGTACCCGTCTTCTTGGGTCAGGTGCCGGTAGACTTCATCACACAATACATAAGCGTCAACGCTCTTGGCGATGTCCACAATCGTCTGGAGCCCTGCTTGGCTCATCAGGGCGCCGGTGGGGTTATCCGGGTTATTCAAGACGATTAGTTTAGTCTTGTCACTCACTAACCCCCGCAATTGTTCAGCATCCGGGAGGTAGCCGTTTTCCCTCTTTAACGGTAGTAACTTAACCGTCGCCCCGATTGCTTCGGGGATGGACTGGAGTTGCTGGTAAGTCGGCGTCACGGCGATTACCTCATCCCCGGGTTCCACCAAGGCGTTTAAGACCAAGTTGTTCGCTCCAATCGCCCCGTGTTCGGTCACGATCTCGTCCGGCGTCAAATTCTGGTAGAGCCGGGTAATTGTTTCCTTTAGCTCGACCGCCCCTTCAATGGCGCCATAAGTCAGGTGCCGATCAACCAGCTGCTTAGCAAAGTCATTAACGTCCACACCCACCAGTTCACACAATTCACGGATGCTTAACGAGGAAACGCAGGTTTCGCCCAGGTTATACTTGGCCTTCGTTTCGTATTCGTTCATCCATTGTTCCACGCCAAAGTCTTTAATCTTCATGGTACTCCTCCTTATAGGTCTACTTGAGTGCCGACGCCCTGTTCTTTGGCCCGCACGAAGGCTAAATTAGCGGCGGCTAAGTCTTGCAAGGCAATTCCGGTGCTGTCAAAGATGGTGATGGCATTCGCATCGTGACGCCCTAGGGTCGGATCCAGCAGGGAGTTGCCGATTTCAACTACTTGCTCTGGTTTGATAACGCCTGCCTTAATTGGATTTTGGATTTCGCCAACCTCGCTTGCCTGGGGTACGTCATCAGTATAGGCCTGGGCCCCTTGAAATAGTTTTGCGTCGAGTTCTTGCTTGCCTTCCATATCCGCGCCGATTGCGTTGAGGTGGGTCCCCGGTTGCACCCAGTCGGCTTGAATCAGCGGCTTAGTCGACGGGGTGGCGGTGACGATTACCCGGGAGCGTTGTACGGCCGCTGGTAAGTCAGTGACCCCAGTAAATTCAACTTCGCTTAGCCGGTGGTCAATTAGGCCTGCAACCACTGAATTGGTCGCCGAATTGGTCGCCCTAATAGTTTGGCTAAACAATTTCTCTAAAGTCATTGGCATTTGGGCTGCGGCCGCCTGGGCCTTCTTTGCGTCGCGTGGATTAGCCAGGAGCACTTGCGTCACCTTGGGTAAAACGCACAGCTGCGCCATGATTTGGTAGGGGGCTTGGCTCCCCGTGCCAACCACTAACAAGGTCGTGGCATCCGGGTTAGCCAAGAGGCGGCTAGCGACGGCCCCCGCCGCCCCGGTCCGAAAACCAGTCAAGGCGGTGGCGTTTAAAACGGCGACTGGCTCCCCGGTATCACTACTGTAAAGGTTGACTAGGCCGTTTAATTCTGGCAGACCCCGCTTGGCATTCTCGCCGAACCAAGCGAGGAGTTTGCTGCCAAAAACGTGCTTAGAAGCTAACACCCCGGAACGGATGTCCATGTCCGCTTCACCTCCGAGTTGCTCATAAACCATTGGCCAAAGCGTTGCGGGATGGTTCACCTTTTCCTTATACGCATCCGCCACGGCGTCAATCACGGCTGGCATGTCCAAGAGGTGGCTAATCTGGCTTGCGCTTAACATCGTTACTTGGGTCATGTTAAATCCTCCTTTTATGAAAAAAGGCACCCATGATCAGCCTTAGACGGAATCCGTCATACCTACGGCTAATCATAGGTGCCTAGCTTTTCCCAACCGGTGTCGGAAAAAGTGGTTTTAATTTGATGGGTTAAGCATAACTAATTTTGTAACCGGTGTCAACCGTGCTTTAATCAATCGTGCTGTCCGAGTAGCGACTACTAGTTACCCGGGAGCCGCTTGGTTCGTTAATGGTGCTGCGGTTGTGCTTGGCAAAGCGCAAGGAAGTTTCTGGTGCCCATTGGTAACAGATAATCCCCCCGATTAACAAGACCGTCCCGCAGATGATGAAGATCGCTTGGCTGCCCCAGGCGTTGCTGATGATTGGCAACATGAAGGTCCCGGCCACGGCCCCAATCCGACTAATGGCAATGCACATTCCAACCCCGGAGGTCCGGATGCTGGCGTCAAAGAGTTCGTTTGGGTAAGCGTAGTCCTATTACCAAGGCGGCCGAAATCGTCAAGGAAAAGAGGCTAAACAAGATTAGCGTTAAGGCTAACGGGGCCTGGTGCCAAATACTGAGCACCAGCAGGAAGGCCGCCGAGGCTAAGAAGGTCCCAATCAAGAAATAACGGCGCGGCAGGTGGTTACTCAAGACGATCCCCACGAGGACCCCGGCGATCATCAAGGCGTAGTAAAGCAACTGGGTGACCAAGGGGTTAGTCACGTTCATATTTTCCATCAGGATGGGCAAGAAGATGCTGATCCCAAAGAACGGGAGGGTCTGGCAAGCGTAAAAGAGCCCGCCGACCAAGGTCCGGCGCCGGTATTTTTTGCTAAACAGCATCCGCCAGGCGCCATTTTTTACTTCGACTTGCGGGGCCGGATGGACCGTGTAATCTTCGCCGACGTAACGGTGCACCAGGTTAATTGCTTCGATAATCCGCCCCTTAGAGGCCAACCAGCGTGGTGACTCGGGTTGACGAACCACGAGGCGCTGTAGCCCGGCCAAAGTGCTGACGATTGCCGACGAGGCTAAGATCACTTGCCAAGTCCGGTCGCCAAACCCGGTGGTAAAGGTCCCGACTAGGTAGGCGGCAAAGTAACCAATCGCCCAGTATGCTAACAGGTAGGTTTGGTAACGAAAGTAACGTTTGGCGGGCACCCACTCCATCAATAGGGCGGTGCCGACCGTGTATTCAACGGCAATTGCCATCCCAAGGGCGATTCGAATCACTAACAGGGCGGCTAAGTTAGTGGTGAATAGTTGTAGCACTGATAGAAGCGTTAGGGCGAGCATATCGGCCATGAAAAACTTCCGGCGCCCATAGCGGTCGGCAAGGCGCCCCACCAAGAGGCTACCAAACAGCCCGATTAACGACCCGGCCCCCAAGAGCCCTAACCAAGTACTGGATAGGGTCATGGAGCTGGGCACCCGGTCGAGGGCGACCCCGACGATCCCTAAGGTATAGCTACTAACAATTTGTCCTAAGACAACACCAATGAAAACATTCCAACTCATTTTCTCCATTGGGGCGTTGCGGTAGTCTGCTGACTTCAAGAGCATCCCCTCCTTCGAAAATTATGATTAATTTTGAAGTCATTATCCGGATTTCGGTAACTTCCTCGCTGATGGTTAACCAGTTTTTCATCCAGGAAAAACGGGAAAATCACGCAATCGATTAATATTAATTTACCGTATTTTTAGTTTATTTTAAAACATTTCGCTCTTTTTTGGCTCTTTTCAATCGCTTTCATTAAGTTTTTATTAAGACTAGTTAATCGTGGCGGGACGAACCTTATTATAATTAATAACCTTCTCCCACCCCCTTCTCCCTATCAATTAACGAACAACAATGGTAAGATGTTGGTTGAAAGTTAAGATTATCAAAAAGGTGAGAAAAATGTTAAATTACCCCCTCCAAATTGGCAAATTGCAGCGCCAATTACCCTTAATTGACCTCAATTCTGAGCTCAAAATTGCCTCCTTTGTCATCCTGGGTGACGCCGAATTGACCCACGAAGCTGCCCGCTTGTTAGCCCCCCTCTTGCCCACCGATTTTGACGCGCTCGTGACAATGGAGAGCAAGGGAATCCCCCTGGCCCATGAACTAGCCCTTTTAACCAAGCATCCCCGCTACTTCGTGATCCGCAAGGGCGTTAAGGCTTACATGCACAACCCCTACGTGACCACCGTTCAAGCCATCACCACTAGTGAACCGCAGCAATTGGTCTTAGACGGGGCGGATGCGCATGCTTTAAAGGGGCAACGGGTAATCCTAGTCGATGACGTGATTTCAACCGGTGGTTCTTTAAAAGCCGGCGCTCAGCTGTTAAAGGAGTGCGGGGCAACCGTTATTACTCAGGCTGCCATCCTTACCGAAGGAGACGCCGTCAACCGGACAGACATCACCTACTTAAAGCCCCTTCCCCTCTTTAATAAAAAGGGTGAAGCACTTTAACCAGGCAGATAACTAACTGCGACGACCGTTGATGATATAATTTAAAGCAACGGCTTCGTATTACTATTTTTTTGGGAGCGTGCCCCATGAAGATTGACATCAATAAATTTTCCTTTTTCATTGCGTCAACTGGTTCGCTAAATAATTACGGTAGTACCTTAACTAGTACTAAATCTGCATTATCAACGAAGGATCTTTCGTATTTAAAGGACAGGCCAAGATTTATTTAAGGATATCCAAAACGGCGTTAATGCAATTATCAGCACTGGTTTTACCGTCCAAGGAATCATTGCAATCAATCAACAGTTCACCAATAGTCCCATCGAAGCCCCCACGCTTCCTGGCCATTTGCGGAATTACATGTATAACGAAGAGGACAATGTCCACATGATTGCGGAACGTTCCTACTCTCCTAATAGGCGACTCCTACACCCTGCCCGAAATTGTTACTGAGGGGATTCTCCAAGAAATGATCGACCGTTTCGACACCTCTGAATACACCACCAAAGATGGTTGGCGAGTTTTCGCCGATTTAGCTAAAATGCAACCATTCCAGGATGGTAACAAGAGGACCGCCTTAATTGCGGCTAACGAGGCGATGGGAGCGTTTGAAACACAGGACTTCTTAGTTTTACCGCTCCAGCCAGAGAGCAATACTAAGTTTATTGGGTTACTAATGCGTTATTATTTAACAGATGATGCTACGCAACAAGACCGGCTCCTTGACGAGATGGTTAGCCTAACCCCCGGTACCGTTGAGCAAGAGCAGGTCTGGCAAGCAGAACGCGACCGACTCGAAAGTATCAAGAAGCTCTCGACCAGGCGTGTTAAACCTTTCTGGGGTGGCAACCAAGAATTCCGCCAACGCTATTTGAAAAACTTGCCGGATGATTAAGATCTTTAACCGCACTAAAAAGCCCCTCCCCGATGAAGTTCGGAGAGAGGCTTTATTCGATTAGCTAGGCATTCAAACTGAGTTCGTTTAAGGTGTTAGCCTTTTTTCTGAATCCCGCGGATGACCCGGCAGGGGTTGCCGGCCGCAATTACGTTAGCGGGGATGTCCTTGGTGACGACACTGCCGGCGCCGATAATCGAGTTCTCGCCGATCGTCACCCCGGGCAAGACGCTATCGCTTATGTGGATGGGCTTGGCGTACACTTGGTGGTTCGCCCGTTCCACCGGGTCTTCGGCGTGGTTGGCACAGTACAGCCCGACCTTGGGGCCGATGTAAACGTGGTCTCCGATCGTGACCTCGTTGCAATCTAAAATCACCATGTTGTGGTTAATGTAAATATTGCTCCCCAGCGAAATGTTCAGGCCTAATTCGCACATGAAGTTGGGTTCGATATAATTTTCCTCCCCCATCTTGTTGAAGAGGCCCTTCAGGATCGAATAATCGTACTTGTTTTGGGAGTTGACCAAGAAATTGTAACGGCGGCACTCTTTAATTGCGTGGTTACGGGCGGCTTCCACCAGGGGATCGACGTCATCGTAAGCTTGGCCCATGTTGGTAATGGCTTGTACCCGTTTGGCATCAATCTTGACTTCTTCACTCATAATTCACCCTCCAAATTTAATTTCTTTTGCTCATTATACCAACCCGTGAAGGCGCTTGCATAGTTTCGTTACCATCCAGTATAATGAACAAAATTAACCGAAAGGATTTTGTTATGAAAGCCCAAGATCTTCAACACGGTGGGGACCTCTACTTGCCAAGCGATCCGGATATCGCTAAGGCCCAATTGGCCGCTCAAGAACTCCAGTACGACTTCAACCAAACCCGCCCGTCCGAAGGGAAAAAACGCCAGGAGCTCTTGCAAAAGATGTTTGCCGAAATTGGTGAACACACCTACATCGAGCCACCCCTGCACGCCAACTTCGGGGCTAAATTTGCCCACTTTGGCGACTACATTTACGCTAATTACAACCTGACGATGGTCGACGATACCGCCGTTTACGTTGGCGACCGGACCATGTTTGGCCCCAACGTCATTTTAGCCACCGGAACCCACCCGGTGGCTCCAGAACTGCGGGCCAAGGAAATGCAATACAACCTGCCGATCCACATCGGAACCAACTGTCGGATCGGCGCCGGTTCAATTGTCCTACCGGGCGTCACGATTGGTGATAACACCGTCGTTGGAGCTGGCTCGGTGGTGACCAAGGACCTATCGGTTAACGTGGTCGCGTATGGCTTGCCGGCCAAGGTCATCCGCGAGATTAACGAACACGACCGTCAGTATATTACCACCAGGGCCGAAAGATTGCTCCGTCATACTTTGATTAGCTTCACCAACGAACCCTGTAACTAGGGCTCGTTTTTTGGTGGTTGTTATTTATGACGTTAAGTTATAGTAAATAATGTCTAATTAACGGGCCCAAATAACCAGAACCCCTTACGGAAGCTGATCACCCAGCTAGATTAAAAATAAATTAACAAAAGATGAGAAAAAAGTGTTGACATCGTGAGAGCCCGGCTTTAAGATGGGTACCAATCAGTTGAACGAAACAACACGATGAGAGAAACAGTAAGCATGACTGGTGCGCTAAGAGAAGCCCGGTAACGGTGAAACGGGAAGGCGCCTGACTGCTGAAGATCATTCTTGAGCGGGCTCCCCGATTGGTAAGGGAGCAAGGTGGCACCCGTTATCGTGCAGCGTATGAGCGATCGTACGTTTGAGGCTTGATTTTTCAAGCGAACTTAGGTGGTACCACGGTGCAAGTCGTCCTATTAGCAATGCTAGTAGGGCGTTTTTTTGTTCAACCAAACTAACGAAGGAAAGGTGATGAGTTGTGGAAGCAGGCATTTCAGAGATTCATATTCAAAACATTGGCACCTATCACTACACATATTTACGCCAACCAATTACACATATTGCCATTGCAATGCACACTGCATAATTCATACGGCGTCCGGCGTAGGCGTCACCCACTTTAAGGAGGAATTACCATGACAAAGACCCGCGTAGAAGACTTAGACTGGAACAACCTTGGCTTTGAATACCACGACCTCCCCTACAGCTGGACGGAGGAATTCAAGGACGGCCAGTGGCAAGGTGGCCACCTGACGACCGAATCAACTTTAACCCTGAACGAAGCCGCCGAGGTCCTCCACTACGGCCAGGAGGTCTTTGAGGGCCTCAAGGCTTACCGGACCAAGGACGGCCAGGTCAACCTTTTCCGCCCCGACCAAAACGCCAAGCGGATGGTTAACTCGGCCAAGCGGATGATGATGGAACCCTACCCGGAAGAGAAGTTCTTAGAAGCGGTCAAGGCCGTCGTTAAGGCCAACCAGGAATTTGTCCCGCCGTACGGTTCCGGCGGCACCCTTTACCTGCGCCCCTTCATGGTCGGCACCCAGCCGGTGGTCGGTGTGGTACCGTCCAACACCTATACCTTCCGCGTTTACGCCACCCCGGTTGGCGCCTACGTCAAGGGACTAAACCCGGTACCATTCACGGTTTCCAAGTACGACCGGGCCGCTTACGCCGGGACCGGGCAAGCTAAGACGGCCGGTAACTACGCCGGCTCCCTCCTGCCGGAAATGGAAGCCAAGAAGGCCGGCTTTGCCGACTGCCTCTTCCTAGACCCGCGCGAGCACAAGTACGTTGACGAATTCTCAGGTGCCAACTTCTTTGGGGTCACTAAGGACGGCCAGTTCGTAACGCCTAAATCGGAGTCAATCCTGCCATCGGTCACCAAGCGCTCGTTGCTACAAGTGGCTGCAGAACTGGGGCTTAACCCGGTCGAAAAGCAACTGGAAGTCGACCACTTAGACGACCTGGCCGAAGCCGGCGCAATGGGGACGGCCGCCGTCATCTCCCCGGTGGGTTCCCTAACCTATAAGGGGAAAAAGCAGGTCTTTTATTCCGAAACCGAAACCGGTCCGGTGACGACCAAGCTGTATAACTACTTAATCGGCGTCCAAAACGGCGACGTCGAAGACAAGTTTGGCTGGGTGGTGCCCGTCGACCTAGATTAGGTAACAACCATTAATTTACACTCCTAAAAACGGGGCTGAGGCAACTTGCCTTAGCCCCGTTTGCTTATGTTTTTTCCACCATTTTATTTACCTTTTGACCGGGTTCTTGTATAATTAATAATTTGTGTGCATATCCACGCAAATTAACAGAGAATTGATGAAAAAGGTGAAGACAAACATGAGTAAGGAAATCAAAAATAAGGTTGGTTTAGGGGGGCTCGTCACCCTGATTATTGGCGGAACGATCGGCTCGGGGATCTTTGCCCTGCCGGCCACCATGACGGCCAACGCTAACCCGCTCGGCATCTTAATCGGGTGGGCAATCGTGGCGGTGGGAATGTTTGCCTTGACCAGCGTCTACCGCAACCTCACCCTCCAGCAACCGGAAATCGACGACGGGATCTACGGTTGGTCCAAGGCCCTCTTTGGTCACCTCGGCGGCTTCATTGCCAATTACGGCCACGGAATCGGCGACGCAGTCGGTAACGCCTCGTACCTGACCGTTATCTTTTCGGCCTTCGGTGGCTTTACCCTCTTCCGCTTCTTTGGTGACGGGACCACCTGGCCGGCGGTGGTCGCCGCCTCCGTCCTCTTGTGGCTAATCACCTTCTTGGTTGCCCAGGGGGTTAAGGACAGTACGGTGGTTAACAACGTCACCACCGTGATCAAGATCATCCCCCTGGCTGCCTTTATCATCTTAGCCTTACTCAACTTCCACGCCCCGACCTTCTGGGCGTCCTTTGCCTCCACCAGGGTTTTCGACGCCGGTAGCCACCACTGGCACCAGGTCTCAATTTTTGCCCAGTCCAAATCCGTCCTCTTATCGGCGATGTGGACGCTGATTGGCCTGGAATCGGCCACGATTTACGCCACCCGGGCCAAACGCCTGTCAGACGTGGCCAAGGCAACCACCCTCGGCTCCTTAGCCATTATCCTCCTCTTGGTCGGGACCAGCGTTTTATCGCTCGGCTTACTGGCGCCCAGCCAGATCAGCCAACTTCACACCCCCTCGATGGCCGGCTTAATGGCTCAGATGGTCGGCAACTGGGGGAGCACCCTGATTAACGCCTGCCTAATCGTTTCGGTCACTGGGGCCCTGCTCGCATGGATCACCCTGTGTTCCGAAGAAATCCGTTTGACCGGGCGCTCCGGGTCGGCAACCAAGTGGTTAAACCGCCTAAATAATCACGAAGCCCCGCAAAACGCCCTGCTGGTCACCTCGGGGTTAACCCAGGCGTTAATGATCGTGGCTGGTTGTTCCAACGCCGGTTACCTGGTCCTCTTGAAGTTTGCCACCTCGCTTTCGATCGTTCCCTACCTGTTCGTTTCCCTTTACGCCGTCAAGAGCGTCTTGGCGGGCACCGGGTTTGCCCAGCGTTCCCGTGCCGAACGGGTGCGGTCCGGGATCGCCGCTTTATTAGCCCTGGCCTTTACGGTCTTCATGCTCTACGGGGCCGGCTTACAGTACCTCTTGTTGAGCGCGATCGTCTGGGAAACCGGCTTTTGGTTCTTTTACCAGGGGAAAAAAGAACAGCAACGCCCCTTCACCATCGTAGAAAAAATAACCTGGCTTGCCATTACCCTGATGGCGCTGGCCGGGATATACGGCTTGGTTTCTGGCACCATTAACTTTTAATCCTAAAAAGAGGCTAAGGGAAAGCACCACTTTCCCTTAGCCTCTTTTTTATTTAGATGAATCCGTAGTATGGCCGCTGGCACAGCGACTGGTGCAACCAGTTGATTAAGGTGATGAAGTCAAAGACCGGCAAGCCGACCCCCGCTTGAATGGCGGCCGCGTACGGGGGTAAATCGCTACATTCCAAGAGGAGGGCGCCGATGCTCGGGTCCTGTTTGACGGCCGCTACCGCCTTTTGGACCAGGGCCCGTTTTAAGGCGCCGTTATCGAGGGTTGTTTCCCCGTAACGGATGGCGTGAAATTCCGGCAGGCTGCCGATGTCAACGAAGGTCACCTTGTCAGGCGTGGCGTTAACGTTGGCCAGCAATTCAGGGGTCGCCCCCTGAATATCGGCCACCAATACGGCAATCCGTTGGTCGGCCCGTAAGCTCGTCTTAATCAGGGGTAGTTGGGCCAGGCTCGACAAAAGGACCGGCACCCGCACGGCTGCTTGGACCTGGGTTTGAAAGTTAGCAAAGTAGCCACAGGCCCCGACGATCGCCCGCACCCCGCGGGCCTCCAGCCGCTTCGCCGCTTGAACAATTTGGTCGACCGCCCCCGGATCGGCTTCAAAGAGCTGCTCGATCGCCAGGTCAATTACCTCGTAGTCGACCGGAAAGGCAAAGGTGCTAGCGTTGGCCACGTTCCCCGGTAGCTTGGGGTAGACCAGGTTCACGGCGATGATTCCGATCGCCGCTCCGGCCACTGGTTGGGGCGTGACTGACACCACTCCGTCCAGGTCCGCTGGGCTCCCCAAGTAGTCGCCCGTCTTCTTCATTAAGCTTCCTCCTTATAGTTGCCGTTTTCCAGGTAGTCCAACAGTTCGGCCCGGTCTAAGTGGCCGATCCCGAGTTCTTTAAGGGTGACCCCGGTTTGATCAAAATCAATCCCGACCATCGCTGACCCTAAGGTGATGATGCTGTCGATCACCGGGGTCTTGACGCCGAACTTTTGCCCCAACTCGTGGTAGATGTGGCAACCAACCGGGATGTCTTCGGTCACGTAACGGTCCTGGATGCTAAACGGCCCGGTCCCAAAGGCCATCGGGAACTGCTCGTCAAACGGAGCGCTGGCCCCGTCGCCCATGTACTCGGGCCCTAAGATGTTAGAGCGTGAATAGAAGGTTTCCTTGGGGTACCTAGCGATGTCGACACCGATCTTTTCGGCCAGCTTGATTTCTTCTTGGTAAAAGGAGTACTGGACCGCCGAAACCGACTCGGTGTAAACGTGGGAGTAAATTGAAAAGTCGCTCTTGTCGTTGCCACCAAAGACGCGGCCGTAGTTTTCCATCACTGCGGCCCCCAGAATCGTTCCCGGGCAGTGGAGGGTTGGGTTGACGTTGCTAAAGCCAACGTCTAAGACCGTTTTGCCGCCGACCGGGCCGTCGCCAAAGGTCACCGAGTCAAAGCAGCCAATGTGTTCGGTACTCTTTAAAAAGGCCTCCTGATCGGTGGACGGCAAAGACGCCCCCCGCAGGGAAACCGCCCGGTAACGCAAGAAGACCCGCTTGGTGTCAATTCCCGCTTCCTTAACAATCCGGGTACCGTACGGGGCACTCGACCAGCCCCCGACAATCACGTCGACGTCCGGCCTGGTTTCGCGCAGGACCTTGCGTAAGCGCAGGCTACCGAAGTTATCGGGGATAATGTGGATGATCTGGCCGTCTTCTAAGAGCGGCACCAGCCGTTCAAAGAAGGTTTGGTGACCAACCGACGGCACCGCGACTAAAATGATTTGGGCGCCGGCAACCACTTCGGCCAGGTCGTCAGACACCAGGTCGAACTTGGCGATCCCATTGCGCTTAAAGTTGTACTTGCCCAACTCAAAGCCTTGAATTTCGATCCCGGTCTTGTCGAGGCCCTTAAGTGATTCACCGGCAAACTCCGGTAGGTCAAACAAACGGACCTGGTTGCCGGCCAACTTACAATCGGCGGCCACCGACCGGCCCACGGCCCCGGCCCCTAAAACGGCAATCGTATAATCTACTAAGTGTTGTTTGGTCATGGTTCTTCCTCCTTTAATTAAAAAACGCCCCGAACAGAGTTTCCTCTCTTCGGGACGTCAAACGTGATACCACCCTCATTTAAGCAGGGGTCACCCCCCACTCCTCAATAAGTACCCCCAGCGGGGAGACTCAAGCGGGGTAACGACCGCTAACCGGGCGGGGCTCACCAGCGTTCACCCCACCAACTGCTCCGGAACCATCTTCGTCTACCGCCGCCCCCGTGGTTTCCACCAGTCCCACTTCTCTAGTTGGGGTTTGGTTAGCTTACTCATTCCATTAACGCATTATTATTTATTTTTAATCATTTTATAAGGGCGGTTTAACTTTGTCAACCAAAATTTGGTAGCGTTTTACTCGCACCACTTGGCGAGTTAGCATGCAGATTTCATTCCACCAACCCCCGCGCCCCTTCAGTAGCGTATAATGAAGGCGAAAGGAACTCCAGGCTAAAGACGTTTTACACCGACCGCTCTCGTCGAATTTTTTAACCGACGTCTGTAAGGGAATTTCAATCGGGTTAGCGACCGGCTTGGTGGTTGCACTCTTTCGCTGGCTGATTGACCAGGCGATGCTCTTTGCCCGCTTCGTTTACCCCCTCTTACGCAGCCAACCACTTTGGTTAATCCCCTATCTGATCGCCACCGTGATCATCTGGGGACTCTTAAGCTTGGTAATTGGCAAGGACCAGACTGACCTGCTCGGTTCCGGGGTCCCGCAAATCGAAGCAATCTTAAAGGACCAGCACCGGATGAAGTGGTGGCCGGTCCTGTGGAAAAAGTTCGTCGGTGGCCTCCTGGCAATCTGCCCGGGCCTGTTCTTAGGTCGCGAAGGTCCCTGAATCCAGATGGGGCCGCGATCGGCCAGGGAATGGGTGAACGCCTTTTTCACGCCGACCGGGAAGAAAACAAGCTCCTCTTATCGTGCGGGGTCGCCGCCGGGTTGGCAGCCGCCTTTTCCGCCCCCTTAGCCGGGACGATGTTTTTACTGTAAGAGATCACCTTCCGCTTCCAGATTCGCGAGTGGTTGACCGCCCTAGCTGCCGCCATCAGTGCCGACTTGATGACCGTGCTCGTTTACGGCACCCGCCCCTGCTTATGGCTACCAGTTAATTTCAACCTCCCCCCCGTCGCCTACCCCTGGCTGATCCTCTTTGGCCTGGTCCTCGGGGTGTTGGCCTGGTGCTACCAGTACTGCCTGTTGAACAGCCGGGTCTGGTACCGCCACTGCACTCACCTACCCAGCAAGGTCCAACCACTCCTGCCACTGTTATTAGTGATCCCGGTTGGCCTGTTGGACGTCAACTTATTGGGTGGTAGCCACATGCTGATTGACCACCTGATCGCCCTGCCATCTCACTCGGCCGCCTTCGCCAGTCTCTTTGGCCTCCTCAGTATATACTTTGTCGTCCGCTTTGTTGGCTCCATGCTCTCCTACGGGGCCCCGGTGCCGGGGGGAATCTTCATGCCAATCCTGGTGCTCGGCGCTATTCTCGGCGCCCTGTTGGCCACCCTTTTAATGCACCTCCACTTGCTGGCCGCCGGCAACTACATCAACCTGGTCGTGATCGGGATGGCCGCCTACTTTGGGGCGATTGAAAAGGCCCCCTTCACCGCCATCTGTTTATTAACCGAAATGGTTGGTACCATGGAGCAAATCTTACCGATGCTGATCGTGACCTTCATTTCCTATACCGTCAACGACTTACTCGGTGGGCGGCCAATTTACGCGCCCTTCGAGAAGAAATGTTTGGCTTGGACCAAACAAGTTAGTAATTTCTCCTACAAAGCAACAGTCCCCACCAGAGCTAGCAACTTGCTGGCTCTGGTGGGGATTGTTTGGTTAGCTAAATTTTTTCAACCCGGTTTTAGACACTGCACAAATGTTTAGATTTGTCGGGTGTGATTTTCTTAAATAAGCGCTGACCGGGATCATCACCCCGTTAACCATCAAAAAGCCGGTCGTCAGCCATTGAACCGTCGAGGTGTTGACGGCGAAGTGGCGCATCAAGGTTGGGTAGGCGGTCGCCAGCAAGTTCTGATTCAAAACGGTGCAAAAGGACCCGGTCATTAACACTACAACCATGATGGTCCGTTGGGGCTGGGTAAGGTCACTCCGCTTAGCCGTGTTCATCGTCTTCGCCCCTCCCTTGGCGGTCGATCAACGCTCGTTTCACGTTTCGCCAACGTAAGCGGACCGCCTGACGGTCGGCAAACCCGGCTAGGAGCTCTTTCTCTAGCGGTGTGGTCCCCTTGAGGACCGGTTCCTCTTGCAACGATTCAGCAATTCGTGAGCGCCCTGGCCCACACGATTGCCGGCGTCGATCAACTGGAGCGAATTGACCAAACCCTCGAGTCACTCCGGTTAACCGGGTCGATCCGGCTGGCTGCCCAACTACTCGACTACTTAGAAGAGATTACCGGCGCCAATCAGATCACCAGCCCCCACTTAACCGCCCTGCTTGGCCATTGGCGCCAAGCCCTAACGGAATAAAGGGATCAAAAAAGCCCGCCCGGAATTCCCGGACGGGCTTTTTTGTGGCGCGCACCACATTTATATGAGGGGTAACCCCCTCTTCGCTTCAGAAAGGCGCTTTTCTAAGCGATTGATTTGGTTAGGCTAGGCCTTCTTAACTGGCTTCTTGATTACCGCAAAGATAACCAAGGAGATGATAACCATTACCAACAGAACCTTGTACAGTAATGGGAAGTTTTGCGTTAAGACCGCCCCGTTAGCAAGGGTGACCTTACCTGGGTTCAGTGGGTTACCTGATGCCATCAGGAAACCAACCAGGATGGCCCCAATCCCGAACCCTTGGTAGATTACCGAGTAGTTACGGGAAGTATCGCGAAGACCGAAGTAGTCAGAAACGAAGGTTGGGAAGACGGTGATGTTCCCACCGAAGCAGAAGGCCATCGCCATAACAACCGTGTAAATCATCCCCATGCTCATGTCCCCCGGCTTGGTCATTAAGAGGGCCAAGAGCGTCAGGAGTTGAATGATGAAGGTGATAAAGAAGACTGGCTTCCGACCAGTAATGTCAGACAGCCACCCCATTACGAACCGACCAATCGTGTTGGCAATTGCCACCACGGCCACGAAGAAGGCGGCGGCGCTAGAACCGGCCCAGATCGAAACGTCCTTTGGTGATTGGGTCCAAGCAGCGGCCATGTTCGTAACGGCCGCCCCCAAGAGTCCCATGAACATACATGCCGTCATCAAGCAGAAGAAGATCATGTAAGCTTGTGGCGTGTGTAGCATTTCGGAAGTTGAGAAGTTAACGTTTTCGGATTTAGCTTCCGCAGCGCTTGGTGCAGTAACGACTTCTGGGGCGTCCTTTAACAGTAAGGAACCAACCACGGCCAGAACTAAGGCCAAAATCCCCCACCAGAGGAGAACGCGACCGATGTTGGAGGCGTTGATCACACCGTTACCACCGGCAACCCACATGGCAATGTACTTGAAGACAAAGGAACCAAGGCCGTAACATGCGACACAGATCCCGGAGATTAACCCCTTCTTTTCTGGGAACCACTTAATGGCGTTGGTCAAAGAGGTTAAGTAAAGCACCCCGTTCATCGCCCCGAGGAGAACCCCCCCGAAGAGCCACAGGGTCCAGATTGATGATCCCTTACCGATCATCGTCAAACCAAGAATGGAAAGACCATAAATAATTGCTGCAATCGTGTTGACAATCTTAATCCCGTATTTTTTAGCAAGCGGGATCCCTGCTAACGTTGCTAGGGACAAGCAAAGCATCCCTAAAGTAAACGTGAAACTAACGGACGCTGCCGGAAGACCACCAACGATCTTCTTTGCGCCGTTGACCATTTTAACAACCCCACCGGTTTTGAGCATAAACCCGTTGTTAAAAATGGCCCATGCGTAAAAGGAACCGGCAGAAAGCTGAATAAACACAGTTCCGAGGACAACCATCCACCGGTTTGTGTTTTGCTTAGTCGTATCCATAAGGTACACCCTTCTTTCATAATGACTAATAACAAAGCGCCTTCATAGATAGTTTAACATATTTTTAACAAAGCAACCCAAGAATTTCGTAACAATCTTAATTTTATTGTAAACAATTTATTGCACTTTTTATCGTTAAGAGGCGATTATTTTATATTAAATAGATGAAAATAACTCATTTGTCACCAAACTTGTTCATTTTAGTAAAAGTTAGCTTTGCGAAAGGGCTTTCTCTTGATCTGAATTTCACGATCACTCAAACCCTTGCCGCTACTTGTCTAGTGATAGTTATAATCCCCGAAAACACTAACCTTTAAACTTCCCCTCAGCCAACAAATCATCGTAAATAGTTGCTAGGTATTAGACATTCTTCACCCTTTTGATTGTAATCACCCGTTACCAAAAGAGGTAGGGCGAAAACACGGTTTTCTCCCTACCTCTTTACTGTATTCACGGATGTTAGACGGGAAAGATGGCCAATAACCGCAGGTCTAGTGTCTTTACAGGCCGAAGAACGGTGCGTCCTAACTTAGTCGTCCGATCTGCCGCGGAGGTTATTTCCCACCGACCTCATTTCTGTTAAATCTCAAACCCAACTCTTGAGCAAGAAGAAGAGGACGGGTATCAGGAGCGCCGGTAAGAGATTAACCGTTTTGATCTCCCGCAGCTTAAGCAGAGAAATCCCCGAAGCGGCAATCAAAAGGCCACCGACGATTGAAATCTCGGTAATGAAGCTAGCACTAAAAAAGCTCGTCGACAGGTACTTGGCCACCAGGTAGATCCCCCCTTGCCAACAAAAAAGGACCGGCGCCGCTAGCATCATCCCGACCCCAAAGCTGGCCCCCAAGATCACCGAACTGATCAAGTCAAGGGTGGCGTTGGTAAAGAGCATCGTTGGGTCGTGCTTGACGGCGGCCATTACCGGGCCGACGATCGACAGGGCGCCGATGCAATAAAGCAAGATCCCGGTGGACAGCCCGCGCCCCAGCTGGCTTTGGCTGTGGCGGTTGACGAGGCGATTAAAGCACTCATCAAGGTTCCCCCAAGTGCCCAGGACCGCCCCGCAGGCAATGCTGACGATAAAAAGGACCGGGTAGTGGCTCTTTTGCATGTTATTGACCACGTTTTCTAAACCGATCCCCAGCGCCGCTAAACCAATGGCGAGGTAAAGGGCCTCTTGGTAGCGTGGCTTGATACCACCGTGTAAGAGGCAACCGATCCCGGTCCCTACCAGGATCGCTAAGGTATTTAAGTAGGTTCCAATCATTTGCTCCCCTCCCTGGGGTTGTCGTGTTGGCGGTGCCAGGCTGCGATGGCGGCTAGACGTTGTTTGACCCAGGCCTCGTTACCCTGATCGGTTGGGCGATAGAGCTTCGCCCCGCTTATTTCGTCTGGCATCGTCTGCATCGTCGTCAGGCGGTCGCTACTGTCGTGGGCGTACTGGTAGCCCTTGCCGTAATCAAGCTCCTTCATCAGCTTGGTTGGGGCGTTTCTGATTTGAAGCGGTACCGGCAAATTCCCGGTCTGCTTGATAATCTTTTTCGCCCGGTTGCGGGCCGCGTACACGGCGTTGGACTTAGGTGCGGCAGCCAGGTAGATCACGCACTCGGTCAAGTGGACGTCACACTCCGGCATCCCCAAGAACTGGCAGGCCTGAAAGGTGTTGGTGGCCACTTGGAGGGCGTTTGCGTCGGCGAGGCCAACGTCTTCGGCGGCAAAGCGAACCAAGCGGCGGGCAATGTAAAGCGGCTCCTCGCCCCCGGCCAGCATCCGTGAGCACCAGTAAACGGCAGCGTCAACGTCGCTGTTGCGCATTGACTTATGCAACGCCGAGATCAAGTCGTAGTGCTCGTCACCGGCCCGGTCGTAGCGTAACGAACGGGTGCTGGTTAATTGGGTCAGGTCGGCGTTAGTTAATTTAACCTGGTGACCGTTGCGTTGACCATTTAGCACCGCCATTTCCAAGGTGTTAAGGGCCATCCGGGCGTCACCGTTGGCAAAGTTGGCAATCGCTTCTAACACCCCGTCTTCAACCGTAATCTCCAAGTCGGCAAAGCCATTCGGGTGGTGTAAGGCCCGGTGCAAAATTTTAACCAGGGCCCCTTTATCGAGCGCCCTTAATACAAAGACCTTGCACCGCGATAAAAGGGCGGCGTTTAGTTCAAAGGACGGGTTTTCCGTGGTCGCCCCGATTAAGATGATCTCCCCCCGCTCCACGTAGGGTAAAAAGGCGTCTTGTTGGGCCTTGTTAAAACGGTGAATTTCGTCAATAAAGACCACCGTCCGCTCCCCAAACTGGTGGTTAGCGGTCGCCGCTTCCATCACCTGCTTGATGTCTTTGATCGACGAATTAACCGCCGAAAAAGTAATGAACTTGGCCTTGGTCTTTTGGGCAATGATTTCGGCCAGGGTGGTTTTCCCCACCCCCGGTGGCCCCCACAAGATCAGGGACGGCAACCGGTCTTGTTCAATCAGCTCGCTTAAGACCTTTCCCGTGCCGACCAGCTGGTCTTGGCCAAAGAACTCCGCCAACTCCCTGGGCCGTACCCGGTTAGCTAAGGGCGTCGCACCACCCTGACCACTAGCGGAAAAGAGTGATTCCTGTTCCATCGTGCGTGCGCCCCCTAATTCAGCACCGCCCGGTCAACCGTGGCGGTTGGAAAGTGTTGTTTGACGGCCCTGATGTCGTCCTCAGTCATCCGGTGGTTGTAATAAATTGGTAGCGGGTGGTCTTTGATCAGGGTTGCCACCTGGTCTAAAAAGTCGTCCCAGTCCATCTCCCGTTGGTTAACGACCCAAAGCTCCGTTTGCGACAGGCCGGGGTAGTTACCATTCGACCAGGTCATCAGGCCCCAAAAGTACTGCCTAGTTAGTTCCGGTGTTGCCAGCCAATAAGCCCGGGCCCGGTTTTGATTTTGGTTAACTAAGCGAACTAGGCGCTCCTCAACCGTTTCTTCTGGTTCTTGTTTTTCCAATTTGCTGCCCCCTTTTAACATTTCCCCTATTGTAACAAATCAGGCGCTCCAAAAACAAAAAGGGCCGGGAGAACTGTGAGTTGCTCCCGGTCCCTGATATTGGATACGTTAAACAATTAAGAGTTCATTAACTGGTCTAGCAGTTCCTGGGCCGATTCGTGCAGGGCGTCTTTAGACTTGTCGGTCCCTAGGTGGGTGTAAACCTCGCCCACGTAAACGCCGTCCTTAAAGAGGCGCTTGAAGACTTCGTCGATGATCGGCTTGGTCCGTTCCGGTTCTTGAACCGGGCCGAACGGGTTCGCGAAGAAGGTGGAAGACATCCCGACTTCATCGGTCGTCCCAAGGGCCTTGCGCTTACCGGCGATAAAGACTTCCTTGGCTTCCTCTTCGTTTTCAAATTGGTGGACCCCAATCCCGTCGGAGTAGTTATTGGCGTACACCCACATGTCGATTTCGTGGTGGGCCACCACGTTTTCGTACGCGTCGGCCGGGATGATCACCCGGGCGTTTTTCCGTTCTGGGTTCAAGAAGACCCCACGGTCCATGTTGCTAAAGGCCACGGAAGAAGACAAATCGTCGAGGCGGACAAAGGCTCCGGTTTCGGTCCCCTGGGCGTAGATCCCGCCCTTGGCCTGGTCATCCAGGATAAAGGAGCCCATGTCGTCGAAGATGGTTTCCATTTCCACGATTTGTTCATCGGCGATTTCCTGCAGGGCTTCTAGCGATTCGGACTTCCCGGCGCCGGAATCCCCGAAGAAGACCACCGTCTTGTCCTTGCCGTTGGTGAACTTAATCCGCACCATCGACCCGTGGATTGGCAGCTTGCCGCTGTAGATTTGGTGTAAGTTGTGCAGGGTTAGGCACATCTTCTTCATGTAACCAAAGTAGGTCGTCTTGTCGTTGTACGGGACTTCGCCGACCCAAAGGTTGTTGTCGCTGTCGTAGTGGTAGTGCGATACATCGCCCGCCGTCTTTTCTTGGCCAAAAATCAAGATGGCATCGGGCTTTTGCCCCTCAACTTCTTCTGCCGTTGCCAATTCAAACAAGTTAGAAAGGGCGAGCCCGTTAACCATGTAATCGACGTGGAAGTAAATAAAGATCAGGCTTTCACCGACCTTAGCCGGGTAGCACAGCCATTCTTGACGCTGGCCGGCAAAGTGGTCAACCGGATTGTAATCTACGGCGGAAAAGACCCCTTCCCGCTTGTTGGACTTGGTGTGCATCAGCATTGGCGGCTGCAACATGACCTTGTCAATGAAGGTTACGTCGGTCAAGGATTCGTAACCCTTTGGTGCCGGCCATTGGTGGTCGCGAACCAGCAGGGTAGCGTTAGTCCCGGCGTTAACCTGACGGTAAACGTTGTTAACAAAGCCCTGGAGCTTTTCTTCGATGATCCGGTAGTTGCGGATCACTAAATCGTTGAACCGGGCGTCGGCTTCCTTAAAGGAGTGGGTAATCACCGAGTTGTCGTTGAAGTTAGTGATTGAAACCCGCAGGAAACTCCGGTAAAAGGAGTACAGTGATTCAAAGGAGGCCAGGATTTCTTGAGGCGTAAAGTCATCGTAGGCGTGGTCGTCGTTGATGAAGACCTTCTTTAGGATCGCCACGTACTCTTCGGCGGAGACGTTTTCGATCCCATTTGCGTCCTTAGTGTGGTGCGATGAGGTCAGGTAAAGACGGATGATCTCAACTAATCCCTTCGAATTGATGAGATTATAGAAGTTGTTAACATAGTATTTACTGAAGTCGAGGGTGGCAATCCCCCGGTCAGGATTCATATATAGGGCGTTAGTACGAACGGATTGGTGAGTTTCTGTCATAAACATTCGTCTTCCTTTCATCTTAGCTATGGAAACATTATAACATTCTCATTTAGGCTTGGCGTTGCTAAAATGCAACTTTTTGCAATTTTATTACAATCCGTCTAATCAAAGAAACCGCTTACCATTAGATCATTCAACGGATCGGCGGCGTCATTTCCGAACGCCCTAATTTAAGTGGATCGTCGTCTCGGCCGGCTTAGTTTGGGCCAGAACACGTCCGTGGCGGATGTTGTACAGGACTTCGGCGTGTTGGTTTAGGGCCTGGTAGAAGTCCTGACCGTTTAATAAGATGCAGTCGCCGGGCTTACCGACCTCAATCCCGTACTGGTCCTCGATGTGCAGGGTCCTGGCCGCGTTGGTCGTCACAAACTTAAACGAGTCTTGCAACTGGGAATAACCCATCAGGTGGGCAATGTAGACCCCCATCGTCACGGCGTCGAGCATGTTACCATCACCCAGCGGGTTCCACGGGTCCTGGACGTCATCTTCACCAAAGGAAACGTTGATCCCGGCGGCGTCGAGCTCCTTGACCCGGGTGACGCCACGCCGCTTCGGGTAGGTATCAAAGCGCCCGCCCAGGTGAACGTTCACCAGCGGGTTAGCCACGAAGTTAACCCCGCTCATCTTCAAGAGTCGGAACAACTTGTAGGTGTACGCGTCGTTATACGAACCCATCGCCGTGGTGTGGCTCGCCGTCACGCGGTCGCCCATTTGCCGTTCGTACGCTTCGGTCGCCAGCACTTCTAGGTGGCGCGACATTGGGTCGTCAATTTCGTCGCAGTGCACGTCAACTAGCTTACCGTACTTGTCGGCTAGGGCCATTAAGAAGTGGACCGATTGCCAACCGTACTCGGTCGAAAACTCAAAGTGCGGGATCCCCCCGACCACATCGAGCCCCTCTTTGACCGCTTGTTCCATTAATTCCTTGCCGTGCGGGAAGCTTAAGATCCCCTCCTGGGGGAAGGCCACCAACTGCAGGTCAACCTGGTCTTTTAAGTCGTGTTTGAGTTCCAAGAGGGCCTGGGCGGCGATCAGGTGCGGGTCGGTCACGTCAACGTGGGAGCGGACGTGTTGGATTCCGTGGCCAACCATCTTCATGATCGTCTGCTTAGCCCGCTTCTTGACGTCTTCTTTGGTTAGCAACTTTTTACGCTCGCTCCAGATTCGGATCCCGTCAAAGAGGGTCCCGGATTCGTTAAACTCGGGCTGCCCCGCCGTCAAAGTCGCATCCAAGTGGACGTGGGAATCAATGAAGGGTGGCAACAAAAGTTTCCCGTTCCCCTCGATTACCTGCTCGCCGGGCTTGGGAGTTAGCCCGGCTTCAATAGCGGTAAACTTGCCGTCGGTAATCGCGACGTCAACGAGTTCGGGTTGGTTGTTAACGTGGACGTTTTTAATTAGCATGATTAACTCCTTTGTAATTTTGACAGGACCATGTACAAGAGGCTGGAGACTACCATGTCGATAAAGGTGATCCCCACCGTGTTAACGAAGAACGTTTGTTTTTGGCAGGCCAAGAAGATGACCACCCCCACCACGAAGGTGATGATCGCCGCCGGGTTAACCCCGCCCTTGTACCAATAACGCCCCTTAACCCGGCCAAATTCTTCGACCTGGTAGTGGCGCTTTGCCTTCCAGTAAAAGTCGGTACAAATGATGGCAATCGTGGGTCCGAGGACCATCGCCACGTAATCCAGAAAGCTTTCGAAGGTGTCTAAAAAAGAACCGACAAACATCGGGATTAAGGTCACCACCGTTGCCAAAATCACCACTATCCAGAGGGCGAGCTTCAGGTTTAGCTTGGGGAAGATGTTGGACAGGGCCGACCCCGCCCCCAAGAGGTTAACGGCGTTGGCGGTCATGGAGGTCAAGACGATTACCAACAGGGCGATCACCCCGAGGCCGAGCTTGGCCGCGATCGTGCTGGGGTCGGAGTTATTAGCGTTGTAGGCCCCGGAAGTGATGGCAATCGAAATCGTTGAAATCAGGCCGATGAAGGCAAACCAGAGCACCCCCACCATGGCGCCGACGAAGGGAGAGACCACCGAATTAGCCCGGCTCGGCGTAAAGCGGGTGAAGTCGGCTCCCGCCGTTACCCAGGCCAAGTTGAAGGCGGCCACGTAGTCAATTGCTGCCCCGGTCGTCATTCTCGCCTTGGCCGGTACTTGCCAGTGAGCGATTTCGGTCAGGGAGACCGTCTTGAAGACGGCCACCGATTCCCAAATCACAAAGACCAGCACCAAAATAATGCCCAGCCGTTCAATCATCTGAATCGAACGGGACCCGGCCGACACCGACAGGATGTGCAAGATGCTCATCACGATGATCCCCACCACAAGGCCCTTGGCACCCCCGGGTTGACCGAAACTTGGCCACCCCAGCAGCTGGGTTAAGATTAACCCGACCGACTGGGCGGCGATGAAGGTGTTGACGGCCGTCCAGCCGATGAATTGGGTAATGTTCACCAGGGATGGTAAGTAGCTCCCCCGCTCGCCAAAGGAGGCCCGTGACAGGCTCATCGTCGACAGACCAGTTTTGTAGCCCATATAACCAACCAGGCTCAAAAAGACGTAGGATAAGGCCGATGAAATCACCAGCACGTTCATGGCGACGGCAAAACCGCAGGCGGCGAGCACCCCACCGACAAACCAAGTCCCGTTGTTGGCGTTGGCCCCCACCCAGGTGGCAAACATGTCCCACCAGTTAGTGTGGCGCGCTTCCATTGGGATCCGCTCGATCATGACCTCTTTTTGCTTTGTTTCCATTTTGTTCTCCTTCAAAAAAATCCCCGCCCGGGTGGCGAGGATTCTAAATGACGGGACTACACCCATCCTTTGTCGTCTTCGCCGCCTCTCTGGACGTCGTTAAAGACTTTCGTATTTTCGTTTATTCAATTATAACAGTCCCCCGCCGGTTGTCAATCAGGCGCCGGGCAAAAAGAGGGGTGCTAACCTTTCCAGACCGGCTTGGTCCTCCTGATCAAACCGGGCGAGCTTAGGGCTGTCAATGTCTAAGACCCCCCAGAGTTTGTCGCCCTGATAAATTGGCACCACAATTTCCGAGTTTGAGGCAGCGTCACAGGCAATGTGGCCGGCAAACTGGTGGACATCTTTCACCAATTGGGTTTTCCCCATTTGGGCGGCAGTCCCGCAAACCCCGCTACCAAAGGCGATGTGCACGCAAGCCACCTGTCCTTGGAAGGGACCCAAGATCAATTCACCGTCCTGAACGCGGTAAAAGCCGGCGAAGTTAACGTCAGCTAAGCCGTTATAGAGGAGGGCCGCCAGGTTACTGGCGTTGGCGATCCAATCGGTTTCCCCTTCAAAGAGGGCTAAGGCTTGCTGGTAAAGTAATTGGTAATCTGCTTGTTTACTCATCATTTTTTTCCTCATCGTAACGCTTGCCAAAGAAAACCAGGTCCTGAGTTTTGTCCGGGAAGCTAGCCACCCCCGGAAAGGCCCCCCACTTTTGGTAGCCGAACTTCTTGAAGAGGGCCTGGCTAGCCTGATTGGTGCCAAAGATGTAAGCGACCACCGCCGTGATCTCGCAGGCGGCTAGTTGGCTTTCCATAAAGGCCAGCGCCTTAGTGCCTAACCCCTGGTGGCGAACGGCCTGGTCAAAGTAAATTGCCACCTCGGCGGTGTGGCGGTAGGCGGCCCGTCCATAAAAGGGCTCCAGACCCACCCACCCAATCACTTGGCCACCATCTT
Organism: Limosilactobacillus fermentum; assembly: GCF_013394085.1. NCBI lineage: Bacteria > Bacillati > Bacillota > Bacilli > Lactobacillales > Lactobacillaceae > Limosilactobacillus > Limosilactobacillus fermentum. Next base: position 990,865 of record NZ_CP040910.1, on the reverse strand, counting down.
CAACGACCCAGAGCGGGTGATCGTCGCTAAAGGAGTTAAACCACCCCCGCCGCTGTTCGACCGTCACGGGCTCCATGTCCGCCGTCACCGCGTGGGGGGCAATGGTTTGGTTGTAGATTGCGACAATGGTTGGTAAGTCGGCTAGCGTTGCTTGACGAAAATTAATCATCAACGGTCCCCCTTTATTCATTATTTCTTGTTAATTATACGCTGACCGGGTCAAAAGGAAAGGGCTAGTTAATTTAGGCCTACAGTTTTCCAGTAGCTGAAATTTAAAAAGGGCCCTGGGCCAAACGAACCCAGTTCCCTTTCACTCCTGTACTATTCAAACAATGATCGGTACTGACCGTAACCGGCTTCTTCTAACTCAGCAACCGGGATGAAGCGCAGGGCCGCCGAATTGATGCAGTAGCGGAGGCCGCCTCGGTCGACCGGACCATCGGTAAAGACGTGACCCAGGTGGGAATCGGCCTCCTTAGAGCGCACCTCAGTCCGTTCCATGCCAAACGACTGGTCGCGGTTCATGGTGAGCTTCGTGACCGGTTTAGTAAAGGACGGCCAACCGCAGCCGGCGTCATACTTATCCTTAGACGAGAAGAGCGGTTCCCCCGACACAACGTCGACATACAATCCCTCTTCATAAAAATCATCGTACTTACCGGTGAAGGGGCGTTCGGTGGCCGCCTCTTGGGTAACCGCAAACTGGGTCGGCGTCAGCTTCTTTAGCGCTGCTTGCTTGTCTTCCATTGCGTCCTCCTAGCAATCGTGGGTCGTGCCCTGGGTGGCGTTGGCGTTGACTGGTTCGGTAACGTCGAGGATCTCCACGCTATCAGTTAAAACCCCGTGTGGCGAGGTCAAGGACATCACAAAGTAAGTCGGGTTAAAACGTAGTTCCATCCCGTCGGTGTATTGTGGGGCGTCAAAGCCCTTGTAGTACACGTCACCGAGGTTGGACGGGAAGTGGGCGTCAAAGTCCGGTAAATCAGCATCCTTATCCACAAAGATCAGCTTGTAGTTGGCCGCAAGCGAACAATCGCCCAGCTTGGAAAACGGACCTACACCGTCATCGTAATCTAAGATAATCTTCTTGTCGGGGGAAAGGTAACGGGCCACCCGTTCCTTTGCCGCCTCAGTAAAAGTCAGATCCACGCTAATCACTCCTTTATTCGTTCAGGCATCCATGCAATTGTCTTTATTTTACCCTTATTTTAAGTAAGCACAACTTTAATGCTCACCAACCACCGAGGTCCTTCCCGGCTCGCGCACCGAAAAAGCGGTAAACGAATAAGGGGCTTGGAGAATGCCTCGTTCTCCAAGCCCCTAGGTTCATTTTAATGTACTACTAGCCTTCGAAGGCCTTAGTCAACGGTGGAACAACTTGCTTCTTACGGGAAACTACGCCCGGCAGGTTCATCCGCTTTTGGTCATTTAACTTCTTGTCAAAGGCGGCTTCCACCTTGTCAAGGTTGGCACCGAGGGCCAAGAGGTCGGAGTCGCTGTTCAAGATGTTGGTCACGATCAGAACAAAGGTGTCGTAACCGTTTTCGTCCATCAGGGCTTGCATAGCGGCTTCGATTCCCTCTTGGCGGGAGAAGACATCGTCTAAGTCAACCGTGTTAACTTGCCCAATCCGCACCTTGCTGTCCGCCAGTTCAAAGGTCTTGGCGTCGCCGTCAACGATTGCTTCGTCACTCTTGGCAGCCAGGTTGGTGCCGGCCTTTAACATTTGCAGGCCGTATTCTTCGTAATCAACCCCCGCAACCTTAGCTAAGTGCTTAACGGCTTCCCCATCGTGGTCGGTCGTGGTTGGTGACTTGAGCAAGAGCGTGTCGGAAATGATGGCCGAAAGCATCATCCCGGCCAGGTTTTGCGGAATGTCAATGTGGGCGTCTTGGAACAGTTCCGTGATGATCGTGGAAACACACCCGTACGGCCGTAGGGTTGCCCACAGCGGTTGGGCGGTGTTAAAGCCGTTCAAACGGTGGTGGTCAATCAGGTGGGTAACCGTTACTTGATCCAAGTCGGCAACGCTTTGGGCTGGTTCGTTGTGGTCAACCAACATTACGGCGTCAACTTCATTAGCCACCGTTTCAACCACCCGTGGTGCTTGCATCCCGAACTTATTCAGGGCGAACTTGGTTTCGTCATTGACTTCGCCGAGGGCAACGGCTTCCGTTTCGTACCCCAATTGGTTTTGGTAGTAAGAAAAGGCCATTGCAGCGGCGATCGTGTCCGTATCCGGCTTTTGGTGTCCAAAAACTAACTCTTTACTCATGTCTAGGATTCCTCCTCAAATTTAACGAATTTCACTTCGCTGATATTACATATTTTAGCATGCAGCCCCGGGGCGTGCATGGCTTTTTCAAAAAAGCTACCGCTACACCCCTAGGCCTTTTGTTCTTGCTTGGCTTCGGTTAGGCGCCGGTAAAGTTCGCGGCCGACAATGTCATTAGTCCACATCCAAGCGATGTGACCCAAGGCTTCCGACAGGTGCTCTTCTTTAGGCTGTTCCTTCGCCGACGGGACGGTCCCCATTGCTGGCATAATCCCGAGGTGGAAGGCCACCCAGACCGCCAAGCCGAAGATGGTCCCGTAGCCCTTCTTTAGGTACTGAGAGTTTTCGACCAACACCTCGTAAATGATCCCAAAGGAGACCGAAAAGCCGAAGTGGACGATAAACGATACCCACGGCATTTCCTGGTCAGAATAAGTGTAGGTCGAGTGGGTGAGGTTCGGTGACATCCCCAGTTGCTCTAACAAGCGTTGGGGTGGGTTGGTGGCGTTGCGTTCCGGTGTCCGTGGTGGTAAGACGTCTTCCCAGCCTAATTTAACCAGCCCGGAAATTAGCCCCGCTGCCGTCCCCGCCTTGATGGCGGCCTTTAAGTTAAAGTTCTTTTTCATGTTTAACACCTCTCGTCTAAATTGAGCGATTACACACCATTATTATAGGCGTTTTTAGGGGTGGTTTACAGTAATTCGATTTCTTCGCCCTCCGACACCTTGGCAATCAGCTTTTCGCGCAGGGTGACCGGAACGCCTTGGGTGTCCGTGTCAACCACGAAGCTCCCATTAGACTGGGTGGTCCCCAACCGTTGTTCAGCCACTAAAACGTCCTGGAAGGCCGGGCGGTTGGTGATAATCTCAAGGGCGCCGGTAAAATCAGCGGGGTGGGTAACAAAGGCAACCACTTGGTGCGGATTCTTCTTCAAGCGGTGCAAGACCAGGTTCCCCCGCCTTGCCCGGGCGCCGACTTCGAGGTCGCTGACCGCCATTTCCTTGAAGGCGCCCCGCTGGGTGACCAGCCCTAAGTGGTCCCCGTCGCCAGCCAAGGAGATCCCCACCAGTTGGTCGTCCTCCTTGAGGTTAATGGCCCGAACCCCGGCGGTCCGAACCCCAGTGACCGGCACGTCTTCAACGGCAAACCGCAGGGCGTAACCCTCCCGGCTAATGGCGAGAACGGACTGGCCGGCTTGTTCAGGTTCAAAGTAGTCCACGCTGACGACCTGTGCCCCTTCACGAAGCTTGATCGCTACCGAGGCGTGGGTCTTGTAGCGCGAACCCGGTTGGTAATCACTTAGGGCGCTCTGCTTAACTTGCCCATCGGAGGTGGCAAAAATGAAGGTCCCTGGTAAGTCGAGCTTATCCAACAGCATGGCCTTGACGATTACCTCATCGTCGTCCAAGTCAATCGTCTGCGATAGGTGCTCACCAGTGTCCTTCCAACGGGCGTCGGTCAGTTCGTGAACCGGCCGGTAAATAAAGCGGCCCTGGTTGGTAAACATGTAGAGGTGGCTCAGGGTGGTCGTTTGCTCCAAGAGGAGTGGGTAATCGTCTTCCCGTAACCCGTTATCTCCCACTTCAGAGGCCTTAAAGGAACGAATCGACGAGCGCTTGATGTAGCCAGCCGCCGACACTAAAACGATCACTTCTTCATCGGCGACCGTCACCCGGGTGTCAACAGTCAACTTTTGGACGGTGTCCTCGATCTGGGTCCGCCGTGGGTTGGCAAATTCCTTTTTGATCGCCTGCATCTCCCGTTTCAAGACCCGGTCCAAGGTTTTTTCGTCCGTCAGGATCCGCTTGAAGTTTTCGATTCGCTCGGTTAACTTGGCTTGCTCTTGTTCTAAGGCGGTAACGTCGGTGTTGGTCAACCGGTAGAGTTGCAAGGCGACAATCGCTTCTGCCTGCGTCGGGGTAAAGTCGTAGGCCGCCACCAAGTTTTGCTGGGCGTCCTTGCGGTTCTTGGAGGCCCGGATGGTCGCAATCACCTGGTCTAAAATCGACAGGGCCTTGATTAAACCTTCGACGATGTGGAGGCGGCTCTGGGCCCGCCGTAAGTCGAAGCGGGTCCGGCGAGTAATGACCTCCTTTTGAAAGGCGAGGTAAGAAGCCAAGTAGTGCTTTAGCCCCACCCGGACCGGACGTTGGTCATCAATGGCCACCATGTTGAAGTTGTAATTGATTTGCAGGTCGGTGTTTTTGAGTAGGTAGTTCAAGACCCCCTGGGCATCAACGCCTCGCTTGAGCTCAATGGCGATCCTTAACCCGGTCCGGTCGGTTTCGTCGCGGGCGTCGGCAATCCCCTCGACCTTTTTGTTTAAGCGCAGGTCGGTGATCCGCTTCATTAACTGAGCCTTATTGACTTCGTAGGGGATTTCGGTCACCACGATTTGTTCCCGGCCCCCGCGAAGGGTTTCGATGCTGGTTTTAGCCCGCACAACTACTCGTCCGCGTCCGGTTTCGTAAGCCTTCTTGATCCCGTCTTTTCCTTGAATAATCGCCCCGGTCGGAAAATCCGGTCCGGGAACAAACTTCATTAGGTCATCGAGGCTGGCAGCCGGGTGGGCCAACAGGTAAATTAAAGCGTCGATTAATTCGCCTAGGTTATGGGTGGGAATTTCGGTGGCGTACCCGGCGGAAATCCCGGTCGCCCCGTTGACGAAGAGGTTGGGGATCCGGGCGGGTAAAACGACCGGTTCCTTTTCGGTGTCGTCAAAGTTCAAAGTCATTTCAACGGTGTCTTTGTCAATGTCTTCGAGCATCCGCCCGGCGATCTTTGATAAGCGGGCCTCGGTGTAGCGCATGGCGGCAGCCGGGTCACCGTCCATTGACCCGTTATTCCCGTGCATTTCAATTAAAGGTTCCCGTAACTTCCAGTCCTGACTTAACCGGACTAGGGCCTCGTAGATCGATGAATCACCGTGGGGGTGGAAGTTCCCCATCACGTTCCCGACCGCCTTGGCCGACTTGCGAAAGCCCTTATCGTAAGTATTGCCATCCTTGTTCATGGCAAACAGGATCCGGCGCTGAACCGGCTTGAGCCCATCGCGAATATCGGGGAGGGCCCGTTCTTGAATGATGGACTTAGAGTAGCGGCCAAAGCGGTCGCCCATAATTTGTTCGAGGGTTAATTCTTCAATGCGTGTATCAGCCACTGGCGTCATCCTTTCTTTACTCGTTCCAAGTCGTCACCGTGGGGCTCACTTGGCCCTTAGCTTCCACTAAGGCATCCGCTTCTTGGTCGTCGCTAATGGTGAAGTGGACATTTTGATCGATCCACTCCCGCCGCGGTTCAACCTTGTTACCCATTAGAGTGGTAATTCGCTTTTCGGCTAATTCGGCGTCTTCAATCCGCACCCGAATCAGGGTCCTGGTTTCCGGGTTCATCGTCGTCTCCCATAATTGGTCGGCGTTCATTTCCCCCAGCCCCTTAAAGCGCTGCAAAGACGTCCCCTTGCTGCCCTTTTTGGTCAACTTAGTCAGTTCATCATTGGTCCAAGCGTAGGTGATCTTGGTGTTTTTACCGCGCCCTTTTTGTAGGCGGTACAGAGGTGGCATGGCAATGTAGACCCGCCCTGCTTCAATCATTGGCCGCATGTACTTGTAAAAGAAGGTCAATAAGAGGATTTGGATGTGGGCGCCGTCGTCGTCGGCATCGGTCATAATGATGATCTTGTCGTAATTAGCGTCTTCAACCTTAAATTCGGTTCCAACCCCGGCCCCGACCGTGTAAATGATCGTGTTAAGCTCCTCGTTTTTCATCACGTCATCGAGCTTGGCCTTTTCGGTGTTTAAGACCTTCCCGCGCAGTGGTAGGATGGCTTGGAACTTGCGGTCCCGCCCCTGCTTGGCACTCCCACCGGCCGAATCCCCTTCGACTAAGAACAGCTCGTTTTTGGCGCTGTTTTTAGATTGGGCGGGGGTTAACTTGCCGGACAAGTTACGCTCCTTGCGTCCCTTACGCTTGCCAGACCGGGACTGGTTGCGGGCCTTACGGGCTGCTTCCCGGGCTTGCCGGGCCCGTAAGGCTTTTTTAATTAGTGACTGGGCGAGGTCACTGTTTTCCATCAGGGCGTAGCCTAACTGTTCGGACACGATCGTATCAACAATCTTGCGCGCCTCTGGCGTCCCTAACTTCCCCTTGGTTTGCCCCTCAAACTGCAGGATCCGCTCCGGAATCCGGACGGAAACAACGGCGGTCAGCCCCTCTCGGACGTCGGTCCCCTCCAGGTTCTTATCGCGCTCCTTTAAAAGCCCCACCTTGCGGGCGTAATCGTTAAAGGTTTTGGTCCAAGCACCACGGAAACCGACCTCGTGGGTCCCACCACCCGGGGTACGGACGTTGTTGACGAAGCTCAGTAGGTTTTCGGTGTACCCATCGTTGTACTGGGCGGCCACGTCGACTTCGACCCCGTCTTGGGTGCCGGTAAAGGAAAAGACCTTCCCGAGGGTGTCCTTATCTTCGTTGAGGTAGGCCACGAAGTCTTCAATCCCGTTTTCAAACTGAAAGACCTCTTCTTGCTCCATTCCTTCCCGCTTGTCGGTCAGGGTGATCTTAACCCCCTTGAGTAAGAAGGCGGACTCGCGCAGGCGCCTTGCCAAGGTTTGGTAGTCGTAAACGGTGGTCGAAAAGATCGTGGGATCCGGTTTAAAGGTGACCGTGGTTCCCGATCCTTCCCGGGTCTTGCCCAGTTCCTTTAGGGTGCCGATTGGTTGACCACCATCACGAAACTTCTCTTGGTAGCGGACGTGGTCCCGCACGATCGTTAGGGTTAACTTCGAAGACAGGGCGTTAACTACGGAGGCCCCAACCCCGTGCAGGCCCCCGGAGCTCTTGTAGCCATCCGCTTGGCCGAATTTTCCCCCGGCGTGAAGGATGGTCATGATGACTTCCGGGGTGGGCTTGCCGCTTTCGTGCATCCCCACTGGCATCCCCCGCCCATGGTCTTGTACCGTAATGGCGTTGTCTGGTTCAATCGTCACGTTGATCTCGTCACCAAAACCGGACAGGGCTTCATCGACGGCGTTATCAACGATTTCGTACACTAGGTGGTGAAGCCCGTGGGCATCGGTCGAGCCAATGTACATCCCTGGCCGCTTGCGAACCGCCTCCAGTCCCTTCAGGATTTTGATCGAGGATGCGTCGTACTTGTATTCTTCTTGTGCCACAAAGGGGCCCCCTCACATTTTGGATTTGCATTTTTGCATTCGATTTTTTATCATAGCTAACTCCGGCCGCAATTTCAAATCATCTTTTGAATTGACCAGCCGGCGCCCAGCTGAATTACACTTAATTAGTGTAGCACACCCTGCCCATTTTAATCAAACACCCGTTCCCTTATGGTCGAACCTAGTAAAAGGTGCTATGATAGGTGAGCTATAATTCAAAGGAGCGTCTGTATGCTAAAAATTATTCTGATGGTCGTCATTGCCTATTTACTGGGCTCAATCCCCTCGGGGCTTTGGATCGGCCAACACTTCTATAATAAAGACATCCGCCAGTTAGGCAGTGGTAACATTGGCACCACCAATACCTACCGGGTCCTCGGTCCCAAGGCGGGAACGGTGGTCTTGGTCATGGACATTTTAAAGGGGACCTTGGCGGCTAGCCAACCCTACCTCTTCCACAGCAACATCAACCCTTTGTTGATTGGGATCTTTGCTTCCCTTGGTCACACGGTTTCTATCTTCGACCACTTCCACGGCGGCAAGGCCGTGGCCACCTCGGCTGGGATCCTCTTGGCCTACAATCCGCCAATGTTTCTCCTGGCCTCCGCCATCTTCGTAGCGGTGTTGCTAATCACCTCGATGGCTTCGGCGGCCTCAATCATTGGGATTACCAGCATCTTCGTGATCGCCCTGGTGATGCACGACTATATCTTAGCGACCGTGGCTGGTATTTTAACGGCGGTGGTCATTTACCGCCACCGTAGCAACATCAACCGGATCATCCACGGCCAAGAATCGATGGTTTCCTTCGGCCTGGGCCACTACCTCAAGAACCGCAAGTAGACTGGCAATTGAAAAGACCTTCTCCTAGGTGTTTCCCTGGGCAGAAGGTCTTTTTTTAGTTACTGATTTAAAAGGGACGGATGCTGAATTGGTAGTTGGCAACGCCTCCCGGAGCTAACTGGTTCATGGCCGGCTTATGGGTCAATTGACCGTCACTATCAACCCCATCGGCTAAGCCCCACCACGGTTCGATGCACAAGAAGTTCCCGGTGTTAGGGTATTGCGACCAAACCCCCACGAAGGGGTTGCCACTGGTGAGAACCGTAACCCCGTGGCCGCTCTCCGGTTCGGTTAGGGTTAAGGACAGGTCGGCACCATAAGGGGCGAAAACTAAGGCGTCATGGTCAAAGAGGTCGTGGTTTAACTGAATTGGCCGCCGGGCGTCCAGTTCCTTGGGGTGACCAAGGTCGCTGTATGGCCCCACCAAAGGAATTTGGGGGTAAACTTTAGCCGGGTCAGCCGTCAAAGTCGCCGTTTCAAACTGACCAGCCGCCGTTAACGGAACGTTGAATCCCGGGTGGGCCCCCAAAGCGTAGCGTAATACCTGCTCACTTGCGGGGTTAGCCACCTGGTAGCTGATCACTAACTGATCTTCCACCAAAGCGTAAGTGATCGTCAGGCGGAATTCAAAGGGGTAAACGGTCCGTGTTTGTTCATCGCTTTCTAACTCAAAAACCGCTAAATCAGCGGCCTGGTTAACCAGTTTAAATTCCCGACCGCGGGCAAAGCCGTGCTGGGTTTGGTGAAAATCTCGTCCTTCAAAGCCGTAGTGATCATCTTTCAAACGCCCTACGAAGGGAAACAGGACCGGGGCCTGGCGTGACCAGGACTGGGCGTCCCCTTGCCACAAGTACTCAGTGTCCTCACCCCGCCGCTTAATGCTGTGCATCTGCGCCCCCAGGGGGTCAATTTGGACCATTAAACGCTCGTTTGTGATCGTAATCATCGTTGCTCTTCCTCTCTAGAAATACTGTTGATACTTCTTCTTCAAATCCTGAACCTGCCCTTGTTGGTAACCCGCCGTGGCCACTAGGGTCTTATGGCCCGCCAACCGGTTGGCGTCTTCCAGGCGTTGTTCTAACACGACCTTGTTCAAATAGGCATGGCGTAGGTTCGCGGGCGTGGCGCCTCCGCTAACCCGGCGGACGGTTCGTTCAACCCAAGAACGGCTAACCGGTTTCCCATTCGCCAACGTCAGCACCCGTTCCCTGACCGTCGGTGGCGTCGCATAAGCCGCTTCTAACTGGCTTAATAAGCCTAACAGGTCATCAGGCAAGGGAACGTAGCGCTCGGTTTGGTCCTCGCCTTTAATCAGGACCATTTTCATGGTTACGTCCACCTGCCCCCAACATAGGGCGATTAGCTCGCCCGTTCGCATGCCAGTCTCGATTACCAAGTAGGTGGCGACCCGTTCTAAGAGGGTCGCCCGCTTGCTGTTTTGCTCGATCGATTCCATCAACAATTGGTAGTTGGGCAGGTTGCCCCTGGCACCACCGACCTCGTCAAATTGGATCCCGACCAGGGGATTTTGGTCCACCAACCCCTGCTCCAGTAAGTAGTGGTAAAACCGGCGGAGGGTCGTGGCCTGATAACGGGTAGTGGCCACGCTAACCCCCTCTTTTTGCCGGCGAACGAAAAAGGCGCGAATTTGGGCGGTCGAAAGGTGGACCCACCCCGGCCACTCGCCCTGGTAAGACCGGCGAACAAAGTTGAGGTTGCGACCGTACCCCGCGATGGTTGATGCGGCGAGTCGTCTTTCCTGTTCCTTTAAAAAGGACGCTTCTAATTCTTCATCCATTACCAAATGATCCCCTCCCGACAAAACTTTAAAAAAATTATAACATAGTAAATATCGCAAGAAAATCGGAAATGGAAACCCTTTCGTAAAAATCGTCTAAAAACGCCCACCATCTTAGGCAGGCGTCAATTAGATTATTTTTGAACTTCTTCCTTGTAATCCCCGTTTGGACAGAGGACTTGCTTGCCCCCCTTGACCTTTTTTTCAACCAAGAAGTGCCCATCCTTTGGGCAGTCGCGACCAATTGGCCGGTCCCAAGACAGGAAGTCACAGTCCGGGTACCGAGAACAACCGTAAAAGACCCGGTTCTTCTTGGACTTACGTTCCACCACCGTTCCCTGGTGGCAAAGTGGGCATTCGACCCCGGTGTCTTTAACGATCGCCTTGGTGTTACGGCAGTTCGGAAAGCGGGAACAAGCGTAAAACTTACCGTACTTCCCCATCTTAATGACCATCGGGGCACCACAAATCTCGCAATTGGACCCGGCTAGTTCATCCTTCATCTCAATCTTAGCCACCTGCTCTTCGGCCGTGGCCACTTCCTTTGAGAACGGCTTGTAGAAGCCATCAACGACTTGCACCCAGTTTTCCTTGCCCTCTTCGATCTTATCAAGTGAGTCTTCCACCTCGGCGGTAAACTTGACGTTGACGATGTCCGGGAACTGCTTGGCAATCAAATCGTTAACGATTTCCCCAAGTTCAGTTGGTTCAAAGTGACGAGATTCTAGCTTGACGTAGTAGCGGCGTTGGATCGTATCTAAGGTTGGCGCGTAGGTGGACGGGCGCCCAACCCCGTTTTCTTCCAGCGTCTTAACCAGGGTGGCTTCGGTGAAGCGAGCCGGTGGCTGGGTGAAATGTTGGGCCGGATTGTCGGCGACCATCTTGACGGCGTCGCCCTCTTCTAGGTTAGGTAAGATATTATCCTTACCCTGGCTCCCCTTGTAGACCTTAGTAAAACCATCAAACTTAACCTTCGACCCGTTGGCGCGGAAGTCGACCCCATTTTGGGTGATGGTGACGGCCATCGTGTCCGTCACTTGCGGGGTCATCTGACTGGCGACAAAGCGCGACCAGATCAGGTTGTAGAGTTTGTATTGGTCAGGGGTCAAAAACTCCTTCATCTCGGCCGGGGTCCGGTTAACTGAGGTCGGCCGAATTGCTTCGTGGGCATCTTGGGCCCCTTCTTGTAGCTTCCCCTTGACCGGCTTGGTGGCGGCGTATTCCGCCCCGTAGTGTTCGTGGATGAAAGTGGAAGCCTCGTGCTTAGCCACCCCAGCAATCCGGGTGGAGTCGGTCCGCATGTAGGTAATTAGCCCGACGGCGGCGCCCTGGCCGATGTTAATCCCTTCGTACAGTTGTTGGGCGGCCATCATCGTTTTACGGGTCCGGAAGTTTAAACGGCGGTTGGCATCCTGTTGCATTGTCGAGGTGGTAAACGGTGGTTGCGGCATCCGGCGCCGTTCCCGCCGGTCAACTTTGGTAATTGAAAAGTCCTGCTGGCGGTCGAGTTGTTGTAGAACCGCTTGGACGGCTTCTTGGTTCTTCAGGTTGGCCTTCTTACCGTTTTGGCCGTAGAAGCTCGCTTGGAACTTTTCTCGGCCCTTTTTGAAGTCGGCGTCAATCGTCCAGTATTCTTCGGGAACGAAATTCCGAATCTCGTTTTCGCGCTGGATGATGAGGTTCAAGGCGACGGATTGCACCCGCCCCGCCGACAGGCCCTTTTTAACCTTTTTCCAGAGGATTGGCGAAATCGAGTACCCCACTAAGCGGTCGAGCACCCGGCGGGCCTGCTGAGCGTCCACTAGGTCCATGTTAATCGTGCGAGGTTCTTTAAAGGCCTCTTTAACGGCATCCTTGGTGATTTCGTGGAAGGTGACCCGGTTCTTTTCGGTCGGGTCCATCTTCAAGAGGTTCGCCACGTGCCAAGCGATGGCTTCCCCTTCACGGTCCGGGTCGGAAGCCAGGTAGACGGCCTTGGCCGCCTTGGCGTCCTTGCGCAATTCCTTAATCACGTCCCCCTTACCCCGGATCGAAATGTAATCGGGTTGGTAATCGTGGTCAATATCGACCCCCATCCGCGACTTGGGGAGGTCGCGGACGTGGCCGAGGCTTGCGACGACCTTGTAAGTCCGTCCGAGGTACTTACCAATCGTCTTGGCCTTGGAAGGCGATTCAACGATGACCAGCTTCTTTTGGTTGGTCCGGCTAACTTTGCGCCGGGTGGTTTTTTTCTTTGTTGTGCTTTCTTGTTTAGTTGCCAAACTCATCGGCTCCTGTCATTTAATAATCTATTCCATTTATTATTAATGCACGGGCGCCCTGCTGTCAAATGAAAGATGCAAAGTTAAACTAAGCTTCGGCTTCAAACCAGGGGTCAAACTCCGCTAACAAGTCCTTGCTGTTTAAGATTGGTTGCGCCCCTTCACTAATTAATTCGTTGGTGCCAAGCGAGGTCAGGCTGGTAATGGGGCCGGGGACCGCACAAACATTGCGGTTCTCCTGCAGGGCTAAGTTAGCGGTGATCAAACTGCCACTCTGCTGCTTTGCTTCCACCACCAAACAAGTTTGGCAAAGCCCGGCGATGATCCGGTTGCGGGCGGGAAAGTGGCTCGGCAAGGGCGGGGTTTGCAGGGGGTACTCGGTTAACAAGAGGCCTTGGTCGGCCACTTGGGCCTGCAAGGCACCGTTTGATCGGGGGTAAGTTTGGTCCAGGCCGGTCCCGATCACCCCGATCACGGCGCCCCCGCTTGCCAGGGCCTGCTCGTGACTCCGCGAATCGATCCCCCTCGCCAGCCCCGACACAATGGCAATCCGGTGGTTAACGACGCTGGGAATCAGTTTCTCTAAGACGGTGAAGCCGTAGCTAGTTGCCTGACGAGACCCGACCACCGCCAGGGCCGGCATTTTGAATAGGTCCCGGTTGCCCTGGTAGTACAAAACCAGGGGTGGGCAGTAGATTTCCCGTAAGATTGCTGGGTAATCGGGATCCAGCAGGGTAATTTGGGGGACCCGGTAATTTTGTTCAACCAACCGGTCCAAATAGGGGCTCGCCCAGTTTTTTAGCAAGCTTTCCTTGACCCGTGGTGTAATCTGCGACTGGCTGGTGAGTAATTCCAAATTGTCAAAGCAGTAGTTTTGCTCGGCAACTCGCCACAGGCGCACCCGGCTTAACGGACCGAGGCCGGGACAGAGGCTTAAGCGAAAGATAAATTCTCGTGGTTGCATAAAAAATTCCTCCCTACTGTTAAGTACGGAGGAATCGGTAATGGTGACGAAATTAATTGACGTAATCTGGCACCGGTCGGAAGGTCCGCCGGTGGATCGGGCAGGCCCCCAGCTGCTCTAAGCCAGCTAGGTGGGCCGCCGTGCCGTAACCCATGTTGTCCTTAAAGCCGTAGCCGGGATACAGACGATCGTAAATTGCCATCAGGTGGTCCCGGTACTCCTTAGCCACAATCGAGGCGGCTGCCACCGAGATGCTCTTTTGATCCCCCTTGATTAACGTCGTTTGGGGTACCGGAATGTCTAACGGGACCGCATCGACAATCAGGTGGCTGGGCTGGTGGTGGAGTGCTTTGACCGAGCGAATCATCGCCGCCTGGGTGGCCGCATAGATGTTAAGCCGGTCAATTTCTTGAGCCGGACTGACCGCTAGGGAAACCTCAACGGCTTCATCGAGGATCCGCAGGTACAACTGTTCGCGCTCGTGGCGGCTTAACTGCTTTGAATCGGTCACGCCAACTAGGTCAAACTGGCTGTCTAAGACCACGGCGCAAGTCACCACCGGGCCAGCCAGTGGGCCACGCCCGACCTCGTCGATTCCGGCGACGTACTGGTGACCGGCCTGCCAAAGCTGGTTTTCGTAGCGGAAGCGGTTCAAAAAGGCGGCCCGCGCCTTGGCCCTTTTTTCCAGCCGCTTGGCGAACTGGTTTAACGCGGCCTGAACGCCCTTACGCGGGTCGTCCTTGAACTCTGCCAGTCGGGGGTCCTGGGGATCGGTGATTGACGAAAGCAATGCCCTGACCTGGGCCACCGATTGCTTACTCATCTTCGTCCCCCGCTTCCAAATCGGTGGGGTCTTCAAGGGTAAAGGTTCCCAATTTACCCCGCCGCATTTCAAAAATCAGCCGCTCGCTGGCCCGGTCGTAATCGTCTTTCATCCCCATTTTCTTGGTGATTTCTAACAACAGGTCTGGGGTGGTCACACCGTCTTCAAGACTAGCCGGGCTCAACCGGTAGCGGGTCATGAGCTCTTGGGTACGGTGGGCCCGTAAGTAATCCAGGGCAAAGATCGCCACGTCGTCTTTAGGGTACAGCGAGTCCTTGATCGCCCCGGACAGGGCCAACATCTTGGCCTGGGTTTGGGTGGCAAACTTAGGCCATAAGACCCCGGGGGTGTCTAACAGTTCCAAGTCGGCCGAGGAACGTAGCCATTGTTGGCCGGTCGTCACCCCTGGCCGGTTCCCGGTCGCGGCAACGTTTTTTTTCACCAAGTGGTTGAGCAAGGTGGACTTACCAACGTTGGGAACCCCGACGCACATCGCCCGGATCGCCCGCTTTTGCATCCCCTTTGCTCGCTCGGCGGCCAACTGGTCCTTTAGAATCTGTTGGGCCTTTACGGTCACCTGTTTAGCAACCTGGTGGGCCCTGGAATCGAGCGCCAAGACCGGTTGACCGTTTTGTTCAAAGTAGTCGATCCAGTGGGCCGTTGTCGTCGGGTCGGCCAGGTCGGTTTTGGTCATGATTAACAGGCGGGGTTTGTCGCCGGCCATCCGGTTAATCTCCGGGTTTTGCGTTGAATACGGAACGCGGGCGTCGACCAGTTCAAAGACGATGTCGACTAAGGGCATTTGTTCTTTAATTTGGCGCAGGGCCTTGGCCATATGGCCGGGGAACCATTGAATCGTTGCCATCATTTTCCTCCTAATTCATCTTCTGTTCGTAGCGGCGCCAAGCGTCATCAAAGATCAGCATTGACGGTAGGTACTCGGCGTTTTCTTCTAAGTACTTAGAAATCTCGTCAAAATCTTGTGACTGCTTGGGAAAGGCGGAGTCATAAAAGGCGTTATTGGCAAACTGCTCCACCTCATCGGGTTGGTTGGGGTTTCGTTGGGTCATCAAAAAGTGGTAAAAACTCTCGCGGTACATGGGGGCCTCCTATTTAGTTGGAATCGTAATCAAAAAGCGGAAGGTGCCGTTGGTCATGTTGATTTCTTTGGCGGTATATTGCACGGATTTATCCTGGCTGTACTTATTTAAATCCAGCAGGATCGTTTCTTTTTTCACGTTTAAACTAACCCACTGGGGCAGCTTATAGTTCTTCTTTAAAAAGGCCATCACAAACCGGATCGGCAGGTTTAGTCGTCCAACCGCTAATCCCTTGGCGCGCAACAAAACGTTACCCTGACTAGTTTTTTGCGGGATGAAGTTCAAAGAAAACTGCACCGTTGCCCCCAAAAATTTAGTCCGGCCAATGACGGTCGCGTACTTTTTACCGACGACGAAGCGGTACTTCACCTTGGAGTCCTTTAAGAACTTATTCAAGTAGTTAGCCGACAGGGCGTTAACTTGCTTGCGGTTTAAGGTTACCTCCACCGAGGTGTCCGCCTGTTTGGTGGCACTGATCTCTTTGGGAACGGAGACCGGGGCGGTCGTTTTATCGATCACCACCCCAATGAAAATCACGACCAAAGTGGCCAAAATGAGAAAGGCCCACTTCCACGGGTTCCGTTTTCTTGGTTGTCTGTGCATATTCTACCTCGTTTGGTACTCAAAGTTGTTATTTTTCACCATCGCGTCAAAGAGTTTCTCGGTCATCTTGGTGTAACCCAGGTGATTGGGGTGGAAGTTATCTGACGTCGAAATGTAGTTGTTTAGGTTATGGTCCTTGTTGTTCATGATTGCAAGAACCGCCGCTTGGGTGATCTGATCGTTATTGGATTTTTTCGCCTGACTGACCAATTGCTGGCGGGCCGCCCGGGTCGTGTATTGACCATAAGAAAGGGTGTGGTTGATGTCCACAAAGGTTGCTGGTTGGTACTTGGCAACCAGCCGCTTAGTCAACTGGTTCCACTTGGCAACCGACTTGGAAATCACCGTCACGTTCGGAAAGTAGGTGTAAAAAGGATTATAGATCGAGAACACGAAAAGCTGGGCGTTTGGGTTATACTTTCGGACGTCTTTAAAGAGGGCCGTAAGCTTAGTCTGATAAAGCTTACCCGCCGCATTCACGTCTTTTTCCACCGTTACCGAGGACGTCGAAAAGGCGGCCTTTTCTAACGTTTGCATCAGGTCATTGCCCCCAACGGTCATCACGATCACGTCGGCGCTCTTGAGTCCGGTTTGGATTTCCCTTTGGCTATCGAGCCGGGCCTTAATTTGATCGGACCGGTCCCCGGTGACACCAAAGTTTTCGGTGGTCACCTGGTTGCCATACTTATCTTCCAAGCGGGTCTTAATTTGCCCCACGTAACCACCCTGCTTTTTTTCATCCCCCTGGCCGTGGGTCAACGAGTCCCCTAGGGCAACCAAGAGAATTTTCTTCTTTAAAATCCGTTGTTGCTCTTGGTTGGCGACGAGGGACGGTTCACCACGCAAGTACCAAGCTGCCCCACCACCAATGGCGATCAGGGCGACAATTAACAACAACCAGCGCCATACTTTCTTGCTCAAAACGCTTCCTCCATTAAAAAGGGACGGCCGCTTTGGTCGTCCCCTTATTTTACCGGGGCGGTGAGACATCACCGTGCCCACCAAAGGTTAGTCGCTAACCATTGTAGCACACTTCCCGGCACCGCTTAAATTAAGCGTGAAGGTGTTTTTGGACAAATTCCTCAATTGGTAAACGGAAGTCGAGGTAGTTAGCCTCTAATTGTTCCCGTGACCAATCCCACCAAGCGATCTTTTCTAGGTCCGCCTTAATCTCGTCGGGGAAGCGGTCCTTGATCTTCTTGGCCGAGACCCCGCCGACGATCGTGTAGGGTTCCACGTCATGGGTGACCACGGCCCCGGAGCCAATCACCGCCCCGTCGCCGACCGTTAGGCCCGCTTGAATGATGGCACCGTGCCCAATCCAAACATCGTTACCAATCGTGGTCCGGACCTGCTTGCGGTTAGCCAAGAACTCAACGTCGGGCTGGTCAAAGCCAAAGGTCGTCCCGTTGTAGGCAAAGACGTGTTGGGAAGCCCGGTTGTAAGGGTGATTGGTTGGCCCAATCCGCACCTGGGCGGCAATGCTAATGAAACGCTTCAAGTCGCTGTTTTGCAGGTAACAATTTTGCCCGGTGTAGGTGTAGTCCCCAATCGTGCAGTTATCGGCTAACGTCCGGTCGCCTAGTTCCACCCACTGGCCAAAGGTGGTCTTGTTAACCTGGGCCCCTTCACCCAGGGTTGGTTCGTCTCGCTTTAACTTTGGAAATTCGATGTGCATTTTAGTAATTCCCTCTTTTCGGTTTGGTTTATACTTACTTTATAATCCATCTTAAAGGAATGAGCAATTATGTACCAAGTAAAAACAATTGATAAATTTGAATTAAGCGATTTTGCCCACGATCTACTTCAAATTTCTGACACGGACGCTCCGAACGCCCTGTTGGTTCGTAGCTCCCAGGTTGACGATGCCCTGATCAACGACCAACTGCTGGCGATCACCCGGGCCGGGATTGGTACCAATACCATCAACGTCAACGCCTGCACCGAAAACGGCACCGTCGTCTTAAACACCCCCGGTGCTAACGCCAACGCCGTTAAGGAATTGATCATCCAAGCCCTCTTCCGTTGCGTGCGCCCAATTGACCGGGCGATTGCAACCGTCAAAGACCTGACGGCCGAACCGGGAGCTGACCTCCAAGTGCTGGCCGAGGCGACGCGCAAGGAATTTATCGGCCGCGAATTATACGGGAAGACGATTGGGATTTTAGGCCTCGGGGCAATTGGCCAACGGGTTGCCGAAGCTAGTTACCACCTCGGGATGCAAGTCTTGGGTTATAACCGTAGTCCCAAGAACCTCCCCCACGTCGTTCAACTACCGACAATTGAAGAGGTCATGTCATTAGCCGACTTTGTGGTCGTCATGCTACCCCTGACCGAAGAAACCACCGGCCTGATCAACCGGGAACGGCTCCAACAGCTAAAACCGGACGCCTACCTCCTGAACTTTGGCCGCGGCGAAATCGTTAATAACCAAGACCTCCTCGAAGCACTGGCCAATGGCGAGCTGGCCGGCTACGTTAGTGACTTTCCAGCTAGCGACCTGCAAAACCAACCGGGGGTCACCCTCCTCCCTCACATCGGTGGCAACACCGAAGAGGCCCTGACCTTTAGCACCGATATGGCCTTACAAAACCTGCTTAACTTCTTAGAGAACGGTAGCGTCCGGACCTCCGTCAACTTTCCGCGCGTCGACCTCCCCTTTGACACCCCCCACCGAATCACCCTCTTTTACAAGGACCGGGCCAACCTGTGGCTCGATTTCGTCCAACTTTTAACTGACCAGGGCTTAACGGTCAAGGAAATGACGAGCAACGCCAAAAACGGCTACAGTTACGCCCTGATCAACACCGACCTCAGTGTGCTCAGCCAAGCGGAAATCGCCAACTTACGTCAACTCTTACAAGACCACGGTGACATCATTCGCTTCCGCTTCTTAACCAACCCATCTATGAACCCAGAGCTATAAGCTCCCCTTAAATCAACAAACCGGCCAATTACGCAACCTTGGTTGCGTAATTGGCCGGTTTTTGATTGGAAAGTAGGAAATAACCGCAGACCTAATAGCTAAGTAAGTCGAATGGGTTGGTTACCACCCACCGTTATTCCGTGTAGTAAGTCAGGCAGCAAGCGCCCAACCCGGTATGGGTGGCGATCACGGGCACCGTTTCCCGCACCGTGACCTCGATCCCCGGGAACAACTCGTTTAATTTTCCCTTTAAGCGGGCAACTTCCTTATCGGCCTTGACGTGGGAAATCCCGATCCCTTTCACCTTGGGACCATTAGCCATCTGGTCTAAGATCTTGTCCCATTCTTTGTGGATGGCCTTAATTCCCCGGCCCTTCATGGCGATGTGGATTTGACCACCCGCTACTTCCAGCATCACCTTAATGTTAAACAGGCTAGAAATTGTACCGGCAAAGCGGGAAATCCGGCCCCCGGCCACCAGGTTATCCAGGTTGTCAATCGCCAGGTACAGCTTGTGGTGGTCAAAGACTTCCTTCATCTTCGCCACGGCCTCATCCATGGTCCCGCCGGCTTCGATTACCTTAGCGGCCTCTAAAATCTGGAAGGCCATCGCCCGGTCGGTGGTTTGACAATCAATCACCCGGACCGGTGTCTTAGTCAAACTAGCCGCCTGCTCCGCTGCGTGAACGGTACCGGAAATTGATTCCATCATGCAGACACAGAGGACTTCAGCGCCATCTTCGCCCAGTCGATCAAAGGCCTCGGTGAACTTACCGATTGGCGGCTGGGAGGTCTTTGGCAAGGAGCTGGCCTTTTCCATCATGTCGGGAAACTGGTCGTTGGTAATCGTTTCGCGTTCAACGTAAACCGTCCCGTCGATCATCACGGATAAGGGGATGATCGTGATGTCGTGCTCTTTGATTTCCGCTTCGGTTAAGCCGGCGGAGGAGTCCGCCACAATTTTAATCTTTGCCATGGAATTTATCACTCTTCCTGAAAAATTTGGTATAATTAATCTAGTCTTTAAAACTAGATTACGTTATCATAATATCACAAACTTGCGAGGAGTTTGCCTTCGTAAATCAGTATAACAAAAGTTACCCTTGATTTCACTGCTTCTCCTTGCCCCAAAGGAGTCCATCATGCATCGTCAACAACCGAATCTGTTAATTGAAATTGGCAACGCCGTTACCCATGGGCTGGGCGTCGGCCTGTCAATCGTGGGGATGATCGCCTTAATCATTACCGCCGTTAATGCCCACAGCCCGCTCAAGTTAGTGGCCTTTATTATCTACGGTACCGTTCTAGTGCTCTTTTACCTGGCCTCGACCCTGTTTCACTCGCTGATCTTCACCCGGGCCCGCCACGTCTTTCAAGTCTTTGACCACTCCATGATCTACCTTTTAATCGCGGGTTCTTACACCCCTTACTGCCTAGTGGCGATTAGAGGGTGGCTGGGGATCAGCCTTTTAACGGTCATTTGGTTAATGGCCATCGGCGGCGTTATTTACAAGGCGCTGTGGCTAAACAAAAAGAGCTTCTGGTCAACGGTCATTTACGTGATCATGGGCTGGATGTGCTTGTTTGCCATCATCCCACTTTACCACGCCCTAGGGCCGGTTGGCTTTGGCTTACTTTTGGCTGGTGGGATTACCTTCACGCTGGGCGCAGTTTTGTACAGCTTTCCCACCCAATACACCCACTTGATCTGGCACCTCTTCGTTTTAGGTGGCACGATCCTGATGTATTTTTCAATTTTGCTTTACGTTTAAGACCCACTTTTCAAAGGTGCAGGCCGGGTCCGACTCGGTCGCTTGAAGATGGCGCTCAGCGACTTTTTGCCAGGTGCGATAGTCGATGGGCGCCATTTTTACGTCGCCGTGGTGGTCTCCTTCAACAACCGTTCGGTACAAGACGGTCGCTAAAGACATGGTACTGGCAAAGAGGTGGGCGCCCCCAATGATGAAGACCTCCTCGTCTTCACCGTAATTGGCTAACAAGTCGGTCAGGGCGTTGACCCCGTTAACCAGGGTGACTCCTTCAATTGGCGTCGTTTGTCGGGTCACGACGATGTTGGTCCGCTTAGGTAGCGGCCGCCCCAAGGACAAGTAGGTGTTTTTCCCCATGATGACCGGGTGACCACTGGTGAGGTGTTTAAAGTGCTTTAAGTCGGCTGACAGGTGCCAGGGCATGTCATTGTCCTTGCCAATCCAGCCCGCCTCATCTTCCGCCCAAATAAAGGCAATCTTAACCATGCTGTTCCTCCTTAGACCGCTACCGGGGCCTTAATGGCGTCTTCGTGTTCGTAGCCCTCCAGCTTGATGTCTTCCATTTGGTACTCGTCAATTGGCTTGGCCTCCGCCGGCAAGATCAGCTGCGGTGCCTGGTGAACTGGGCGGCTGAGCTGTTCTTTAATCTGATCGAGGTGGTTTAAGTAGATGTGAGCGTCCCCCAAGGTGTGGACAAATTCCCCAACTTCCAGCCCGCACTGGTGCGCAATCATGTGGGTCAGTAAGGCGTAAGAGGCGATGTTAAACGGTACCCCTAAGAAGATGTCGGCACTGCGCTGGTAAAGCTGGCAAGACAGCTTGCCGTTGTTCACGTAAAACTGGAACATTGTGTGGCACGGTGGCAGGGCCATGTTATCGACGTCGGCCGGGTTCCAAGCCGTTACGATCAACCGCCGAGAATCGGGATTGGTCTTAATCTGCTCGATCACCTTTTTGATTTGGTCAACCGGGCCGTTTGGCGTTTGCCAACTCCGCCACTGGGAGCCGTACACCAAACCTAGGTTGCCGTACTGCTTAGCAAAGTCGTCATCCTCTAAGATCCGCTGGCAAAAGGCCCGCTTTTCCTTTTTGTACTCTTCGTTAAATGCGGCATCCACCAAGGAACGGCGGCCAAAGTCGGTCATGTCCGGGCCCGTATACTCGTCGCTTTCGACCCACTTCTTAAAGGCCCACTCGTCCCAGATGTGGTTTTTGTGTTCCAAGAGAAAGCGGATGTTGGTGTCGCCGCGCAAGAACCAGAGGAGCTCGCTTTTGACCAGCCCAAAGGCCACCTTCTTGGTCGTCAGGATCGGGAAACCTTCCTGCAGGTTAAAGCGCATCTGGTAGCCGAAGACCGACTTAGTTCCGGTTCCGGTCCGGTCCCCCTTTTGGTCACCGAATTCCAGGACGTGGCGCGCCAGGTCTAGGTACTGTTCTTCATTATGATTTACCGTCATTGCAATCGCTCCTTTTATTCAATTGGGTCTAATTGTAACAGATCTCAACCGGATTACCGGCAACTCTAATCCACGTAATCACTTAGGTATTCCCAGCGGGCCGTCTTATCATCGAGCTCCTTAGTAACCTGGTTTAACTGGGCCTGTAACTTAGCCAGTTTCTCGTAGTTATCACCATTTGCGGCCATTGCCGTTTCAATCTCTTCTTGTTGACTGGCTAACTGGTCGATTTGTTCGTTAATCTTTTCCCACTCCAGTTGTTCGGCGTAGGTCAACTTGGTTTTTTCCTTTTTCTCCGCTTGTTTGGCAACCGGCTTTTTCTCTACCGGCGCCTTTTTAGCCGGGACCGTCGTTTGAACCTGATTAGCTAGGTAATCGGTAAAACGCCCGGTGTAGCGCTCAATTTGCCCCTGCCCCTTGAAAATCAACAGGTCGTCGGCCACCCGATCCAAGAAGTAGCGGTCGTGCGAGACCGTGATCACGGTACCACTAAAATCGTCTAGGTAATCCTCTAAGACGGTCAGGGTGCCGATGTCTAGGTCATTCGTCGGTTCGTCCAAGAGTAAGACGTTTGGTTGTTGCATCAGGATTTTTAACAGGTAGAGGCGCCGCTTTTCACCCCCGGATAACTTCCGAATTAGGGTCCCGTGCATGAAGCGGGGGAACAAGAAGCGTTCCAGTAACTTCGTCACGTCAACGCGCTGACCGTACTTATCGACCACGTTGTCGGCAATTTCGGTTAAATAAGAGATCACCCGTTTATCGTCGTCGACCCCCTCGGTTTGCTGGGTGTAATAACCTAGGTTAACGGTCTCGCCAATCTTTAAGACCCCGGAAGCCAGCGGAACCCGCCCCGCGATGACATTGAGGAGGCTGGTTTTCCCGGCCCCGTTTTCACCGGTGATCCCAATCCGATCGCCACCCTGAACCAGCAGGTTGAAGTCCTGTAAGATGTGGTGTTCGCCAAGGGACAGGTTGGCGCCCTTTAGTTCGATGACGTCCTTCCCGAGCCGTTGTGAACCCAGGTCAATGGCGATGTCCTCGTCCGTTTCCACCTGGCCCAGGGAGTCCTTGAGCTCGTTAAAGCGGTTGATCCGCCCCTTTTGCTTGGTGGAACGAGCCTTGGCGCCGTGGCGCATCCAAGCCAGTTCCTTTCTATACAGGTTTTGCTTCTTGCGTTCACTAGCCTGGGAGAGTTCGAGGCGTTCGGCCTTCTTTTCGACGAAGGCTTGGTAGTTACCGTCGTAGTGGTGCATGACCCCGTAGGCCAATTCCCAAATGTGGTTAGTAACTTGATCCAAGAAGTAACGGTCGTGGGTGACCACCAAAACAGCCCCCTTGTACGAGGCTAGGTATTCTTGAAGCCACACGATTGAGGCCAGGTCCAGGTGGTTGGTCGGTTCATCAAGCATCAGGAGGTCCGGTTCTTGAATCAGGACCTGCGCTAGGCCAACCCGTTTCACTTGTCCCCCCGACAGTTCCCCCATCTTCTGGTCCATGTCGGTGATTTTAAGTTGGGTCAGGATCGTCTTAATCCGGGAATCCGCGTCCCACGCGTCCTCTTGGTCCATGGACGCTTGCAGCTTGGCAAAGCGATCGGCCGCCGCCGCATCTTCGGGGTGGTTAGTGTACTCCGTGAGGGCCGCTTCATAGCTGCGAATTGTTTGAAAGACCCGCTGGCTGCCCGCAAAAACCGCATCGGTAATCGATAAATCCGGGTCAAAACTCGGCTGCTGCATCAGGTAGCCAATCGTGTAGTCCCCCGGCTTAGTGATCTGGCCGGCATCGGCACCAGTTTGACCGGCAATCACGTTCAAGAGGCTGGTCTTCCCACTACCGTTAGTACCGATCAGGCCGATCCGATCGCCCTCGTTAATCAAAAAGGACACGTCTTCAAAGAGCACCTTTTCGCCGTAACGACTCGTTAAATTATCCGCACGTAATGTCTGCATGTTTCCTCCTTACTACGCCTTTAACAGCTCGCCCGCCGCCTTTAATAGGGTCTGGTAATCATTGGCCAGCTGACCTTCAACCACTTGTTTAGTCAGGGTGGTGAGGGCCTTGCCCATTGCTGGCCCCGGCTTAAACCCCGCTTTAATTAGGTCGCCCCCGTTTAAGGCCAATTCGCCGCTCTCCTTAATTGGTAGAGCCTGGTACGCTGCTTGAACCGCCTGTGGATCGACCTGACCACCCAGGGAGTTGGCGATCACGACGGCGTCTGCCACCGCTTGCTGACCCGCCTGGTAAAGATCGCTTGCCCCAGCCGCCTTAGTCGTCAGTTTTTCCACCAGTGGAACGGCCCGAGAAACGGCGGTAATCAAACCATTCGATAGCTTCCACCCCTTTAAGAAGGGGCGCAGCTGGTTTTTATCAAGGCCCAAGCAGATTGCAAGTGCTCCCCAAGCCTGCGTGGCGTTGTTTAACGTCAGTGGTTGCTGAGCCAAATATTGGAGCCCTTGGCCACCCTCCTTCAGTCCTGGACAATGCAGGTACAGCTTGGTGTCTAACATGGTAGCCAAACCGTTTTGGACCGCCTTACCAAGGAGTAACTTTTCGAATTCGACCTGGATCCGTTCAACGGCGATCTTTTCCAACAGGGCCGCGTTTTGTGACATCCCGGCCAGCGTGCCCGGCTCGATTTGAAAACCAAGCTTGGCGGCAAACCGGGCTGCCCGCATCATTCGCAAGGCATCCTCGTGAAACCGCTCGGCCGGATCACCAACCGCCTTGATCAAGTGGCGCTTTAAATCCCCTAACCCGTCAAAAAGGTCCACCACCGTCCCGTCCTCTTTTAAAGCCAAGGCGTTAATCGTAAAATCCCGGCGCTGTAAGTCTTCTTTTAAAGACCGCACGAAGGTAACGGAATCCGGACGCCGGAAATCTTGGTAACCCGACTCGGTCCGGAAGGTGGTCGTCTCATAACCAGTCCCGTGATCTAAAATCATCACCGTCCCGTGTTCAATCCCGGTGTCTACCGTCCGCGAAAAGATCTGTTTGATCTCCGCCGGGTAGGCCGAGGTGGCGATGTCAATGTCATGAATGGGTAAGTTTAAAATCGTATCGCGAACACAGCCGCCGACAAAGTATGCCTCAAAGCCAGCTTCTTCAATGCGCGAAAGGATTGGGCGGGCCGGTTCAAATTCCGCCGGCAGCGTCTCAATTTTCATGGTGAAGCCCCGTTTCGTCCAAATTTAAGGTGCGGACAATTACTACTTGCTCGGCACCCAATTAATCTATTCTAGCAAATTTTGGCTGGTCGTGTTAGGGTGTTGGCGATTTGTTTGAGTGGGTGTATAGTTATAGTAAATATCTGCTTACTTGGAGGTGTTCTTATGGCAGACCATTACCCCTACCAACAACCGTTTGAAAATTTTTTAATCCAACAGGGACTGGCGCCGCTGACGGTGGCAACTTATGCCACCAGCCTTACCAGCTTCTTTGACTTCTTGCGTGCTAACCGCCCCGCCTTTGCCCACGACCCCCAGGTGGACGCGGTCACCGAAACCGACGTCCGGGCCTTTTTTAACTACCTCAAAGACGACCGGACGGCGACGCTGGCGACCACCAATAAGATTTTATCCCACCTCAACCGTTACTTTCGCTACCTCTTCACTCACCAACTGATCCATGGTTACCCGACCCTGACCCTGCACGGGGCCCTCCCCCGCCCGGCGGTGAAGGTCAGCCCCAAGTGGGTTAACCAACTCGACCAATTATTGGAAAGTGACCAACTCCACTTCTACACCCGTTTAACCCTATTCCTCTCGGCCAAAGGCTACACGGTCGGCGAATTCTTGGCCCCCGACTTTGGCCAACAACTGCGGCGACTGAGCCCCACTACTAAGGCCGAGAAGAACTTTTTAGTCGCCTTTAACGTTTTCCACCAACCCCTCGCGGACCTGCAGGGGTGCACGGATCCCTTTTTAAAAACCCGGCTTAACCACAATCAGCCACGCCTTACCAACGCCGGTTTGCACAAGTACCTCAAGGCCGACGAGTCGTTAACCAACTTCTCGCTGGCCCCCCGTAACCTCCACCAGGGTTACGTCTTAAACCAACTCCGCCTCCACCGGGACTGGTCGGACCAGCAATTAATGGAGGTCCTGCGCATTGACCCGGCCTCCTTGCTCTACTACCGCCGGCTCTTGTTTAATCAAGACAGGGCGGAACAATCGGCGGAAAAAGACTAGGGTAATTGGCCACTAACGTTTGGAAATACAAGCAGAGCCCAAGAGGAAGCGGCGCTTTCTCTTGGGCTCTGCTTTGCTTTATGCCCCGTTTCTCACGGGTTTCCGTTATCTGGTTAGTAGTCTTCGTCCAGTTGTTCTAGGAGTTCTTGTAGTTCGCTATCGGCCGGATCAATCGCCAGGTAGTGCTCAACGGCCTCCCGCAACTGCGGGCGCATCCCCATTTCCTGGTAAAACTCAATCAACTGACGCAAGAAGGTTGGGTTATCCCTCAGGGCCGGGGCGGCCGCTTCAAAAGCTTGCTTGGCCCCGTCAAAGTCCTCTTTGTGCAAGTACGACTGGGCCAGATTCCACTCAACTTGGGGATCATCGTTTTCGTCCACCAGCGGTGCCAAGAGGGCGAGGTTCTCGTCGTCTTGACCTTGGTGAAGCAAGAAGTTGGAATACTGGAGGGTAATGGTTTGGTTATCCGGATCCAGTTCGTGGGCCCGCTTCAAGTAGGTCGCCATTAATTCCGTATCGCCAACGTGGCTAGCCATCTCGGCTGCTTGGGCGTACAGGTGCTCATTGTACTGGTCAACCGCTAATCCTTCTTGCAGGGTGGTCAGGGCCTGGGCGTAGTGGTGCTCTTCGGCGTACGCTTGGGCCAGGGCCGGGTAGACCGAGGCGTATTGGCCATCGTCTTCTGCTAGCTCCTTGAAGGTGATGATGGCCTCCTTGAGCTGGTGGAGGGCTAACTGGGTCAACCCGGTCTGAAACCGGATGTCACTGGTTTGATAACCAGGCGCTACCTGATTTAAGTAACCCAGTGCCTGATCAAACTTACCGAGCTGGGCGTAAGCGGTCCCCAACCGTCCGGCAATGTCAACCTTCGCGAATTCGAGGTGGCCCGCCTTAATCAGGGCGAAGTAAAAGGGAATGGCCTCTTGAAACTTACCGATTAGGTAGTAGTACTCGGCCAGGGCAAACAAGACGGCGGGTTCGTCGGGCGCCATCCGGTAGGCCTCGTTTAACTTGGCCTCCGTAATTTCAAATTGCTCCTCGGTTTGGTAGAGGTCGGCTTGCACCAGCAGCGACTGCAGGTAAGCCGGCGAGCTGGGTTGAATTTGGGATAGGTAGGAAAGGGCCTCGTCATTGTCGCCATTGTCGATGGCAATTTCGGCTAAGGCGGTTCGTAACTCATCCTCTTGTGGGTAGCGGTCCAAAAGCTTTAAATAGGTTCGCTGGGCCTGGTTGGTCAACCCGAGTGCGTAAAGCTCTTCCGCCAAGCTGTAGAGGGTGTCATCGTCATCCTTCCGCAGGGCCCAGGCGAAGTCTTTTTGGGCCTGGTCCATGGTACCTTCTTCAATGTGGTCTAACATTTGTTCTGAATAGGTCACGTTGTTACCCCTTTCTAATTGACCTTAAAAGGGGCTGTGACGTACTTGTCACAGCCCCTCGTTTACGCTAAGTAAAGCTTACTTAACGGCGTCCTTAAGCGCCTTTCCTGGCTTGAATGCCGGAACCTTGCTTGCAGGAATTTGGATTTCTTGACCAGTTTGTGGGTTACGACCCTTGCGGGCAGCACGTTCACGAACTTCGAAGTTACCAAAGCCGATCAGTTGAACCTTTTCACCCTTAGCCAAGGAAGCTTGGATGGAGCTGAAAACTGCGTCAACAGCTGCGGTTGCATCCTTCTTAGTCAGACCGGTTGCAGTTGCAACGTTGGTAACTAATTCTGCCTTGTTTGCCATGTCACTTTCACCTCCCACTAACGATCACTCCACGGGGGGTGATCCAGTGATTGTTAATTTTGAGTGGTCCAAAATTAACGAAACAATGACGAACCTTCGCATTATTTCAAAAACTAGATTAGCATAGTAAAACCCCGTTAGCAAGGCATTTCCCGGGGTTTTTACCATTTTTGCCATTTTCCGGGAAATTTCCGCCCTCAATCCTTGCGCAAGCGGTTTCTTCCTACTTGCGCCGGCGTTTGATTAAGCGAATTGGGGTCCCGGTAAAGTCAAAGGCCGCCCGGATCCGGTTCTCTAAGTAGCGGGCATATGAAAAGTGCATCAGGTCCGGATCGTTAACGAAGATCACGAAGGTCGGCGGCGCCACGGCAACCTGAGTTGCGTAGTAAACCCGCAGGCGCCGGCCGTTGGACGATGGGGTTGGGTTAGCGGCCAGGGCATCCATCAAGACGTCGTTTAAGACCGCCGATTGAATCCGCCGGTGTTGGTGATCGTAGGCCTCTTCAATCATCTCCGGTAAACGGGACAGCCGTTGCTTGGTCTTAGCCGACACAAACACGATCGGGGCGTAACTAAGGTACTGGAATTCGTGACGGATCAGGTTGGTAAAGTCGGTCATCGTCCGTTGGTCCCGGTCCGGGATCGTGTCCCACTTATTGACGACGATGATCACCGCCCGTCCCGCCTCGTGAGCGTAGCCGGCAATGTGCTTATCGAGTTCCCGGATCCCCTCTTCGGCGTTTAACACGACTAAGACGACGTCGGAGTCATCGATCGCCCGCATTGAGCGCATTAGGGCGTAACGCTCGGTATTTTCGTAGAGTTTGCCCTTCTTTTTGATCCCCGCCGTGTCGACCATCGTGAATTCGCGACCGTCCTTCGCCGTAAACTGGGTGTTAATCGCATCACGGGTCGTCCCGGCCATGTCCGAAACGATCACCCGGTTTTCGCCTAGGATGGCGTTAACGAGCGAGGACTTACCGACGTTGGGCCGCCCGATAAAGGAAAAGCGAATCCGGTCGTTCTCTTCTTCGGCGTCCTTTTCGGCAAAGTTTTCAATCACGGCGTCGAGCATATCACCAAGGCCAACCCCGTGAACGGACGAAACCGGGTACGGTTCACCCAAACCAAGTTGGTAAAAGTCATAAACGTCGAGCCGCCGCTCGGGGTTATCAACCTTATTGACGGCCAAGACGACCGGCTTGTTGGACCGGTAGAGAATTTGGGCCACCTGCTCGTCGGCATCGGTCACCCCGTTTTCAACGTTAACGACCATGATGATCACATCGGCTTCTTCAATCGCGATTTCAGCCTGTTGCCGGATCTGCGTTAAGAGGGGTTGATCGGACATTTCAATCCCCCCGGTGTCAATCATCGAAAAGTTTTTGCCCAGCCATTCCCCGTGGGCGTAGAGGCGATCCCGGGTTACTCCGGGGGTGTCTTCAACGATTGCGATCCGCTCCCCGGCGATCCGGTTAAAGAGGGTCGACTTCCCCACGTTCGGGCGTCCGACAATCGCTACTACTGGATTTGCCATGAAGTTTCCTCCCTTCAATAAATTTTGGCAAAAACAAAGCCGGGATTACTCCCGGCCCTGCTTATTGATGGTTATGATTACTTGTCGAAGTTCTTCAATTGGTCACCAAGCAGGTCACCCAAGTTGAAACCACTTTCTTCTTCCGGTGCGTCTGCGATGTAGTTGTTGTTACGACGACGCGGACGACGGGAACCACCGTTGTTGTTATTGTTGTTGTCACTGCCCGCCGGAGCTTCTTCAAGCGCCTTGATGGACAGACCCAAACGTTGACGTTCAGGGTCAACGTTTAAGACCTTCACCTTAACTTCTTGCCCTGCTTCAAGCACGTCAGCTGGCGTAGCAATGTGCTTGTGGGAGATTTGGGAAATGTGTACCAAACCTTCAACGCCAGGGAAGACTTCCACAAAGGCACCAAAGCTAGTCAGACGCTTAACCGTCCCAGTCAGGACAGTACCAACGGCAGCCTTTTCTTCGATGTCATCCCATGGGCCAGGCAAGGTTTGCTTGATCGAAAGGGAAATCCGTTCGCGTTCTGGGTCAACGTTTAAGACCTTCACCTTAACTTCTTGACCAACTTCCAGAACGTCGGCTGGCTTGTCAACGTGGTCGTAAGAAATTTCGGAAACGTGAACTAACCCGTCAACACCGCCAAGGTCGATGAAGGCCCCGAAGTTAGTCATCCGGGCAACCTTACCTTCAACCACGTCACCAGCAGCCAATTCAGAGAAGATCTTCTTGGCAGCTTCTTCGTGTTGTGCTTGAACGATTTCCTTGTGGGAAAGGATCAGGCGGTTTTCACTTGGTTCGATTTCAATGATCTTGAATTCAAGTTCTTCGCCCTTGAATTGGTTCAGATCTTCAACGTAGTGGTCAGTAATCATTGAGGCCGGAACGAACCCACGGACGCCGGCGTCAACAACCAACCCACCCTTAACGGCTTGCGTAACCGTAGCGGTGATGGTTTCGCCATCGTCAAACTTCTTTTGGATTTCGTTCCAAACCTTCATGGCTTCTAAGCGCCGATGAGAAAGCAGGTAAGAACCATTTTCCTTGTCGCTCCCGATCTTGGAGATAACAACCAGGTCAAGTTCGTCACCAACCTTGACAACATCATTGATGTTGTCAACGGGCTTGGTAGACAGTTGGTTGGCTGGGACAACCCCTTCCACACCAGAGTCTTCGATCCCAACGATCGCTTGGCGGTCGTCGTCGATTTGTAATACCCTCCCCTTAACAACATCACCGACGTTTACCGTCTTGATGGAGTCAAGTGCTTCTAACATAGCGTTATTGTTTTCGTTTTCAGCCATCTAAAAATATCCTCCTTGCAACAATCAACTCTAAACACCATTCTACAGGATCCGAACTGACATTGCTAGTCTTTTACTATTTTTGTTCCAGTGTTTTTTCAATTCGACCGGCAATCTGATCGACCACTTGCTCAATGGTCAGGTGAGTGGTGTCGAGTTGATAGGCGTCCGCGGCTTTAACGAGCGGAGAAACCGCCCGGGTGGAATCCTTTTGATCCCGTAGTTCGATCGCCCGTTGGAGTTCTTCAATTGAACCACCGTCGATCCCCCGCTCTTGGTTATCCAAGAAGCGGCGCCGGGCCCGTTCGTGTGCCGAGGCCACCATAAAGATTTTGACCGGGGCATCCGGGAGGACGGTCGTCCCAATGTCACGGCCGTCCATCACGATCCCGCCCTCTTGGGCAATTTGACGTTGCAATTCCACCATCCGGCTCCGCACGGCTGGAATGGCGGCCACCGTCGAAACGTGCTGAGCCACTTCCGTCGACCGAATCGCCTGGGTAACCTCATGCCCGTCGATGAAGACCTTTTGTGGGTCGCCGGGGGCGAAGGTGATCGTGATTTGGTTAGCCAGTTCACTCACCAAGTCATCTTGGCTTAAATCAATTCCCCGCTCTAAAGCGGCCAGGGTTACCGACCGGTACATCGCCCCGGTGTCACAGTAAATGTACCCGAAGCGCTTGGCCACGAGCTTGGCGACCGTACTCTTTCCCGCCGAAGCCGGCCCGTCAATTGCAACTTGAATTCCCTTTACCATATAAAAATGTTCACTCCTAAATATTACTTAACCCGCAACCGTTCACCGGGATGAATTGCCGTGGTAGTGGTGATGCCGTTTAAAGAGGCTAACTCAGCCACCGTCAAGCCATTATCCTTGGCCACCCGGTAAATCCCTTGTCCGGACTCAACAGTTGTGTAAACAGCCGTCGTTGACGAACTGCTAGCACTCGAAGAACTTGCCAACGCGGATGAACTAGAGGTGCTGGCCGCCTTACTTACAGAAGAACTGCTACTGGCCTGTTTCCCCTTACTCACGCTAGCTGATGAACTGGTTGAGCTGGCTTTTTTTTTAGACGTTGCTGTCGAAGATGACGCCACCTTCACCGTTCGTTGCGGGTGATTAAATGACTGCTGGTGGTTAACCCAGTATAAAACCGGGGTCGCCGCCAAAATAATGATCAAGACGATTAAAATCGTGGTGATTTGGGCGTTGTGCGTACTTTGCTTGCGGTGTGCCATCCGCGATAGGTGCCCTTCTTTATCGATGTCTTGGTTATCGGTAAAGGTCTTATCCCAGAGCTTTTCGTTCCGTTGATCTTCCCGGCGTTGAGCCATGTGCCACACCCCCTTAAGTAGATTTCATCAACGATTGTAGCGCATCAAAGCGCCGTGTGTCTAGCCCAACCCCTGTCGGTTGAACAAAGTTGCGACCCGGTTTCGCCAATCGAGGACGGACGAAGCCACTCGCCGTTTGACCGCGGGCAGTTGCAAAGCGGTCACCGTCCAGTCCCGGTTGGTCAGGTCACAACACCACTCGACCTCCGCCTCCAGACTTGCTTGGCCAAAGTAGGCTAGTAAATTAGTTCGCCGGCACTTGTCTTCCTCGACGTAACTTAACATCCGTTGCACCTGGCGGCCCCGCTTTTGTTCTAGGTCCGCAAAAAAGCGCCACACCGCCTGCCCGTCCATTCCCTGGTCCAGGTAGTAGGTGACCACGCGCTTAGCCTCCCCTAAAAGATCGGCCTTCACCTTGCCCGCCTTGATTTGATCTAAGACGGCGGGGCTTGGTAAATCGACGTGGTTTAACAAGAGTGGCAACTGCTCATCACCGTGACAATATAAGAGCACGGCTAAGGACTGGCGGCCATCTCTACCAGCCCGACCAATCTCTTGGACGTACGCTTCTAAACTCCCCGGCATCTGAAAGTGGATCACGTAACGGATGTCTTGTTTATCAATCCCCATCCCAAAGGCCGACGTGGCCACCACTAGGTCCAATTCTCCACCTAAGAACTGCTGCTGAATTCGGTAGCGGTCAACGGGGTCAACCCCGGCGTGGTAAGCCGCCACCCGTAAGTTGGCTTGTTGATTTAACCAGTCCGCCAATTGGTTGGCCCCCTCACGGCTGGAGAGGTAGACCACCCCACTGGGCCCTAATTGGTTGACCAGTTCGAGAAGGCGGCGCCGCTTTTCGTCTTGGTCAGCTAGTTTTTGGACGGCCAGGAAAATATTGGGGCGATTAACCGATTTAACGACCCGCACCACCGCGGCCGGATTGAGGCCTAGACGCTGAATGATATCATCTTGGATTGCGGGGGTGGCCGTAGCCGTCAGCATCAATAGCCGCGCGGGGTTGACCGCTTGAATGGCCTGGGCAACCCGGAGGTATTCCGGACGAAAATCAGGGCCCCACTGGGAAACGCAATGGGCCTCATCGACGACAAACAGGCTAATCGGTTGACGGTGCAACGCCCTTAATACGGCGGGCTTGAGCAAGGTCTCCGGGGAAGTAAACAAAAACTTAAGCTCCCCTAGGTGGCTCAGCACCCACTGTTGCTCTTGGTAATCGAGGCTAGAATTGAGGCTCGCCACCGGCCCTAAGCCATCGCTACGCAGGCGATCAACTTGATCTTGCATCAAGGAAATCAGGGGGGCGATGACCACCACCAAGCCGTCTAACATTACCCCCGGGAGTTGGTAAAGGAGGGTTTTGCCGGCCCCGGTTGGCAAGACGGCCAGGGTTGGCTTCCCCGCCAACGTCGCTTCAATCGTCTCCCTTTGTCCGGGACGAAAGTCAGCGAAACCGAAAAACCGTTTCAGTGCGGTGCGGACTTGTTGTTCATCAATGGTCACTGTTTTGACACCTCATGATTTGGTACAAGCGAAACAAGAAAAACTCCTGGTTTAAGTCCAGGTCCGGGTGGGTCGCCACGAACTGCCAACTCGCCACCGGTCCTTGATAGCGATTTGCCAACTCTTCTAGCATCCCGGCCGGAAAGAGGGTGCGCCAGTCCGCCATCCCGGGGGTCAAAATGGCGGCGGTTAACAGGTGATCACGGATCGTCGACAATTTACGGTGGCGACGACGACTAATTGCCACGGGGCTTTGACCGGTCAAAAAATCGGCGACCGTCTGCTGGGCGCTGGTCGTCAACGGGCTGTTAGAAATTAGGGGACCCACCAACTGACTGAGCGGCCCGGGGGTGGTGGCTAAGTAGGCTCCTAACCCTAGCCAGGCGTCATGGATAATGATCACCGTTTCGCCCTCACTCACCCGGAGCTCACGCGCTAACTGACCAAGCGTTGCCCCGCTGGTCTGGTGACCGATTAACAGGGCCGCTAGCACCTGGGGCAAGCGGGGATCCACTTTTTCTAGGGCAGCAAAGGCGGCGGTAACCTGCTGTTCAACGGCCCCTTGGATCCCCCGCCCACTCTTGAGGAGCCACTGCTTAACGGTTCCCAGCTCGTAGTTACCAAGGTTTAAGGGACGGTAGCGACGATTATGGTGGGCAAACTCGGAAACCACTTGAATCCCCAATAGGAGCCGGTTGGCCAAGCGTTCCGGGTTAATTCGCCACCCCCAGTTACCGAAACGGGGTTGGTAGTGTTCAGTCAATAAGCGTTGCTTTTCGACTAACCCCGCGGTGGTCAACCAGGCCTGGCCTTCTTCTTGCACCATTAGCCCCGCCGTGACCTGCTGGTTCATCCATTTGTCAAACTCCGCCCGCTTTAACTGACGTTGACCGGCGACGGCCTCCTGAATTCCGTAGACCATCGCCCAGAACATCGTCGCCTCTGACAAACGGTTTTTTAACAGGTTTTCAATTACTCGAAACCGCCGCGGTTCCTGATCAAATAAAACCAACCAGTAATCGTTCACTGCTAGCCCCCCTTTTACACTTAGCATACGGTGTTTTGCCAAGCCTGACAAGCACCTATAAACAGCCCTTACCATAAGAAAAAGGACCAGGAGAAAAGACGTTTTTCTCCCAACCCCTGACTGGATTCATAAATATTGGACGGAAAGTGACCTCAGACCTAAGTCTAGGTACGGTCTTTTTCGAGGGTCATTTCCCACTCCCTAGTGATTTTCAAATGCGCTCCAATTAACGGTCTAACCGGGCGGCCACCCAATCCCGCAGGCTCCAAGCCAAGAAACCAAAGATCAAGCTCAACAAGATTCCCTTAATCAGGTTGAAGGGCACCACCCCGATTGCTACTAGCTCTGGCAGTGGTAAGCTTGGTTTCCACCCCCACAGGGCCATGTAGGCCGGCGTTAAAACAAAGTAGTTTAATAAAGACATTACCACCGTTAGGGCTACCGTTGCCCATAGGCCACCAAAGAAGAGGCGCCGCTTCAAACTTCCCTTGCCCCGGCGAAGGAACCAAGCAAACGGCAACAAGAGCGACATTGACGACAGCAGGTTGGACAAAACACCCAGTAGCTCGCCAACCGACATCCCGTACATCAAGCCGTGCAAGAGGCACTTGATGGCCGCCACGATGATCCCGGCCACCGGACCGTAGAGCCAAGTGGCGATCAAAACCGGCAGGTCGGAAAAGTCCATTTTCAAATACGACACAACCGGAATGACCGGGAACTCAAACAGCATTAAGACAAAGGCCAAGGCACTCATGCATGCCAAGACGGCTAGGCGCTGAACGCGGGTATGGGTAAGAGACATAGTATAACCTCCAAGAGGTCATCTTCTTGGTTTCAACCACTACCACGAAAAAACCGGGGACACCATCAGGGCGTCTCCCGGTTGAAACATCGTTGTGATGATCTTCTACATACCAGACTTTACTGTCGGCACCCGGAATTTCACCGGGTTCCACCGCGTGTGCGGGTTGCGGGCTATACCGCCGGTCGGGAATTACACCCTGCCTTGAAGACAAACCTATTAATTTATTTAATTCTTAACCATTATAACCCACCCAGCTCTGTATTTCAAATTAATACAACTTGCGTAGGGCTCGCACCTCATCGACCTTGAGCTTACGGAACTGGCCTGGATTGAGCCCAGCTAGAGTCAGCGGTCCATAACTTTCCCGGTGCAACTTAAGCACGGGGTGGCCGACCGCTTCCATCATCTTTTTAACCTGATGGTAGTGACCCTCGTGAATGGTTAACTTAACCACCGAGGTCTTTTGGCGTTGGTTTGCTTCGAGTAGTTTGGTCCGGGCCGGTTGGCTCTTTTTGCCATCAATTTTAACCCCTTCGCGGAGCAGCCGCATCTCATCGTTTGAAACGAGGCCTTTGACCTTGGCGATGTAGACCTTATCGACTTCAAAGCGGGGGTGCATTAACCGGTTGGCTAATTCCCCGTCGTTAGTCATCACCAAGAGGCCGGTGGTGTCGTAATCGAGGCGCCCCACCGGGTAGACCCGCGTTTGCACCCCTTCGTTTTTTAAGATATCGACCACCGTCTTGCGCCCCTTATCATCGTGGGCCGAAGAAATGACCCCGCGTGGCTTATCGAGCAAATAGTACTCGTGTTGCTCTTGTTCGACCGGTTCGCCGTTGACCATCACCTCATCGTTGCCATCAACTTTGGTCCCCAGCTCGGTTACTACCTGACCATTGACCTTCACCTTGCCGGCGAGAATTAGGCCCTCCGCAGCCCTTCTGGAGGCAACCCCGGCGTGGGCGATCACCTTTTGCAGACGTTCTTTTGCCATCTATTCGTTTTCCTTTCCTTCTTCAGTTCGTGATTGTAGCGCCCGTAAGAAGACGTCCCCGTCCAGGTCGTCTTCGGTCAAGTCGGTTTGCAACGGTGGCAGGTCCGCTAACGACTGCAGGCCAAAATAGTCCAAAAAGGCCGGGGTTGTGACGTACCTGAAGGGGCGGCCGGGTACTTCGAGCCGGCCGTGGGTCTGGACCAGTCCCCGCACCACGAGTTTTTGCAGCGACCCCGAGCTTTGCACGCCACGGATGTCGTCGATTTCCAAGCGGGTTAGTGGCTGCTTGTAGGCGACAATGGCCAAGACCTCCAAGACGGCTTGCGACAGTGGGGTGGTTAGTGGAACCTCAAAGTAAGTTTTCATAACCGGCGCCAGTTCCGCTTTGGTGGCCAAACGAAAGACCTCCCCGCTATTAAGCAGGGTTAAAGCGGTCTGGGGGTCGGCCTGGTACTTTTCTTGTAGGCGCGTTAATAGTTCGTTGACGGCTGGTTTCATAAACCCGGTGATCCGGGCCAGGTCAGCAACACTGATCCCCTCGTCACCAGCGATGAAGAGCAAGCCCTCAATTTGTGCGATATTCTCCATTTCGGTATTCCTCGTTTCGTGGGCCCGGCATTACAATCAGCGGGCCGAAGCGTTCAGATTGGGCCAAGGCAATCACCTGGTGTTTAGTCAGGTCCAAGACCGCCAAGAAGGTCGTTACCAGACTGTCTTTGGTCCAATCATTTTCAAACAGGTCCTCAAAGCGGGTTGGCTTGGTCACCACGGTAATCACGTGTTCAATCCGCTCGGCAACCGTCACCGGGTCGGGATCGACGGTTTGGGTAATCGGTTCGTGAAAGTGGTGGCGCTTGACCACGTCTTCAAAGGCCCGTTGTAACTCTTCAATGCCAACCCCCGGGGCAAAGCGGGTCTCTACCAGGTTCTTTGGCACCGCCATTGCTTCTCTGGTGTACTCCCGCTGCCGGTATTCTTCTTTATCCTTTAGGGCCGCCGCTGCCTTTTTGTAGCGTTGGTACTCTAAAAGTTGCGCCACCAATTCCGCCCGGGGATCCTCTTCTTCAGGTGGTAGCTCATCTTCAACCACCGGGGGGCTCGGTAATAGCATCGCACTCTTGATTGACATTAAGGTCGCCGCCATCACAAAGTACTCCCCGGCGATGTTGAGCTGGTTTTGCTCCTGTTGGTGCAAAAATTCAACGTACTGGTTGGTAATCTTGGCGATTGGAATGTCGTAGATGTCGACTTCGGCCTTTTTGATCAGGTGTAACAAGAGGTCTAGCGGTCCCTCAAAGTCACCTAAAACCAGCGTCGGTTGCCCCACCAAGCGGGCCAGTTCTTGTTCAGCCATTTAAATCCCCTCCCTGGCGGTAGTAGCGATCACGGGCCCAGTTGGTCACTACCCCCTGGGTGGTCAAGGTTCCCATAATCCGTTTTTGGGGGTACCTCTCCTGCAGGGCCGCTAGCAAGGCAAACACGTTTTTGCCCGCCCGGTCACTGGGCGTAATGGAAAGGTGCCGGACTAACACGTAGTCTTGGCCAACGGAAACCACGACGATCCCGGTGAATTGGCCAATCGTTTCGTTTTGCCACAGGTAAATCAGCTGATCGGACTCCCCCGACCAGTCAATCGCCGCTTTTAGCCGGTGGTAATCCTTAAAGGGGGGCAACAGTGACAGTAACCCCATCGCAATCTTTTGGTAGTCCTTACGGTAAGCAATCAGCATGGTGCCCCTCCTTTGCTTGCTCTAAGTACACTTGGGTCGTCAGGATGCTTTGGTGCCCCATCAGTTGCTGAACAAGGCTTAAATCAGCACCGTGGGCTAGCAGGCGGTAGGCAAAGCCATCCCGGACCCGCTGGGGGGTTACGGCCCCCTCAATGTTGGCCCGCTGCCCAGTTGCGTTCACAATCTCCCAGATTGACTGGCGCGATAGGGGCTGGCCCCGGTTATTTAAAAAGACGTATCCCTCATCGGTCGCCGACTGGTCGGCCCTGGCGGTTAAGTAGGTCGTCAAGTACGTTTGGGCCTGTTCGTTGAGCGGGACCAAGCGCCGGGAGGACTGCCCCAGGTAGACGACCCCCAGTTCCAGGTCGAGGTCACCCGTTTGCAGGTCCCGAAGTTCGTTAGCCCGCGCCCCGGTCGCCACCAAGAGTGCAACTAAGGCGCGGTTGCGTTCCCTAGCCACCCCCTTGCCCGGGACGTGATCAGGTAGCAAATCCGCCTCTTGCGGCGTTAACCCGACCGGGGCCAACCGGGGCGTTTGCTTAGCCTTCAGCAAGGCGACCGGATCGTGGTTGACCTGCCCCGTCACCTGTAAGTACGCATAAAAGCGACGTAGGCTGCTAATCCGGCGCTGAATCGTCGTTGTTCGCCGGCCCTTATCGTTTAACGATTGTAAGTACGCCGTTAAAGTGGCCCGGTCCACTTGCTGCCAATTAGTGACCCCCCGACTGGTTAAATAGGCGGCCGTATCCCGCAGATCCGTCAAGTAACTGGCGATAGTCAACTTGGCGCCCCCCTTTTTAGTCAACCACTCCTGGTAGCTGACTAGTGAAGCTTGCAGGGCGTCTGACCCCTTATTCATTTACTGGCGCCTCTTTGATTAAAATTAGCCGGCCGTTGACCTGGCTGACCAAGCGGGCCTTTAAAAGGTGGCCAACCGCCCGCTTAAACTGCCCCTTGGAAATCCCTAACAGCTCCTTGATTTCTTCTGGTGAACTCTTATCGGTCAGGGGGAGCTGCTTTTGCGGTGCACGTTTCAACAGCTCCAGGATCTGCTTGGCGTCATCATCGATTGCCTGGTAGGCCCGGGGCTTTAAGGACAGGTTCAGGCTACCGTGGCCGGACAAACCAATCACCCGTGCGTTAACCACTTGACCCAAGCGCGGTTCCTGGTCCCGCTCGCTGGGGTGAATAAAGCCCAGGCAGTAATTATCGGTCAAAACGAGGGTACCGGCCATCTTCAACCGGTAGACGGTCGCCTTAACGTTCCAATTGACCATCTTCTTTTCGGGGCGGTTGGCGATCGTTGCAAAAATCGCTTCGTCCGCGAGGGTCCCCCACAGGCGGTCGTGGTCATCGACGCGCAAGGCGATCAAGAGGCGATCGCCCGGTTGGGGCCAGAGGTGCTTTAAAGTCGGCAGTTCGTCCAAGGAAACCACCACGTCCTTGTTGGGCAAGCCAATGTCAACAAAGACCCCCAGGTCGCGGCGCACCGCCACCACCGTTCCGAAGTCATAGTGATCGACGGCAACGGTTGGGATGTGTTGACACGTCATCTGGAGCTGGTGCTGGTCGTTTTCATAAACGAAGCCGGAGACCGATCCGCCAATGTGGAGGACCTGGGGGGCTTCATCCTTGGGGAGACGGTAGGTCTGCCCGTTGCGATCCGGTTGGACAAAGTAGTCCTGGTCGTTTTCATCAATCATGACTGCCGTCACGACTTTACCAAGTGCTTGGTTCATTTCATTTCCTCCGCTTACCTAGTGCTTAACTAACAACCTATAATACAAAAATTTACGCCAAAAGAAAAGGAGCGTGGCGAAGCCGGTTGACTCCGCATCACGCTCCAAGCACTTAACCGGGACCCGTGCTCGCTTACGTTCCCCAGTTGAATTGCTTACTTAACTTCTTGCACCCGCATCATGTTGGTCGTCCCGTGTTGACCGATTGGCAAACCGGCCACAACGATGATCTTGTCACCAACGTTGGCAAAGCCTAAGTCCTTGGCTTCCTTGGATGCTAATTCAAACATTTCATCGGTGCTGGTTGGCTTTTCAACCACGTACGGTTGAACCCCCCAGTTGATCATCAGGCCGCGTTCCGTGCGTTCATCAAAGGTGAGCGCCAAGATGTCAGCGGAAGGACGGTACTTAGAGATCATCCGGGCCGTGTAACCAGAAGCGGTAGCGGCAACGATTGCCTTTACCCCTAAGTCACGGGCAGCCGTGGCAACGGCGGAACCGATCGTTTCAGTTACGTCAGACTTGTCAAAGTCAAAGACTTCCCGGCCAAACTTGTCCAGGTTGTTTTCGGCCTTGATGTCGATCCGGTTCATAGTGGCAACTGATTCAACTGGGTAGTCCCCGTTAGCGGATTCACCAGACAGCATCGTTGCGTCGGTGCCGTCAAAGACCGCGTTGGCAACGTCGGAAACTTCCGCCCGGGTTGGCCGTGGGTTTTCTTGCATCGAGTCTAACATTTGGGTGGCGGTGATGACCGGCTTGCCCAGTTCGTTACAACGACGAATCATGTTCTTTTGAACCAGCGGAACGTTTTCGGCCGGAATTTCGACCCCCATGTCCCCACGCGGAACCATCAGACCATCAGCGACTTCGATAATCGCTTCGAAGTTGTCAATCCCTTCTTGGGATTCGATCTTCGGGAAGATTTGAACGTCTTCCATGTTCTTTTCGCGCAGCAAGACCCGAATGTCTTCGATGTCTTGTGGCTTCCGAACGAAGGAAGCGGCGATGAAGTTGATCCCGTTGTCCAGACCAAAGTTGATGTCACTAGTATCCTTTTCGGTGATCCCTGGCAAGTTGATGGAAACGCCCGGTGCGTTAACCCCCTTGCGGGAACCGAGGATTCCGTGGTTCAAGACGTGGCAGACAAGTTCCTTGTTTGCTTCATCCTTTTCGTCCACCAACATGTCGAGCAGGCCATCATCAAAGAGAACGTGGCCGCCTTCGTGAACGTCGTCAAATAAACCGGCGTAGGTAACGGCGATCTTTTCCTTCGTCCCTTCCAGGCTGTCGTCCATGGAGATCCGAACCTTGTCGCCGATGTTGAATTCGATCTTCCCTTCCTTTTGAACGGTCGTCCGAATTTCAGCCCCCTTGGTATCAAGCATGATTCCAACGTGCTTGCCAGTAATTTCTTCGGCCTTGTGGACGTTTTCAATCCGCCCGAGGTGTTCTGGGTGATCACCGTGGGAGAAGTTAAACCGGAAAATGTTCGCCCCGGCGTTAATTAACTTTACAATCGTGTCAACATCCGTACTTGCCGGCCCCAAAGTGCTGACAATCTTGGTCTTCTTCATAAGTGACATCTCTCCTTTTGCGTTTTCCGGACTAGTTAGTCCCTTTTTTCACATTGCCTATCATAGCACCTTTTGGGGTGGGTGTCTTGTATATTTCCGGCATTTTTCGCTGTAAACGGTTTCTTGATTTGGTTTACCTAACTTAACGCTTGGAAGGCCAAATTGCTCCTCCCCACCAGGTTAATCAAACCCTCTTGGACCACCCGTTGCTTAGCTAACCACAGTTGCCCGGGCAGTTGAGTGGCTTTTTGAGTGACCGGGTCGTAAATCACCACTGGGACGTTGCCGGCGTGTTCCTTAGCCAAGGCCTTGATCCCGTCGGTCACCGTGGTCTGCGCAACCCCACTAGGTAAGCGGAGTACCCAACGGTGGTCGGCCGGGTGTAATTCCCGGTTGACCACCTGGGCGTCGGTCACTTGATCGGCTAAGAGTTGGACCTGGCCCTCTCGTTGCTCGGTCTTGGCCGTAATCAAGTAAATCCCGTTGACCCTTAACTCACCTTCGAGCTGGGTGAAGAGGCGGTTAAAGATCGTCACTTCAACTGCCCCGGTTTCGTCACTAGCGGTTAAAAAGGCCATTGGTTTGTGCTCGCGCTTGGTCGTTACCTTTCGCATTCGGGTCACCATTAAAACCAACCGTACCCGCTGGTTAGGCCGTAGCTGGGCCACGGTTGGTAACTTTAACTTGGTTCGGAGGTCTTGGTACTGACTAACCGGGTGCCCCGAAAGGTAAGTTCCGAGGACCGCGTGTTCGCGGGCCAGGCGAACGGCGAGCGGGTACTCATTGCGTTGGGCAACCACGGGTGCCATCCCCAAGCCCAAACCGGCGTACTCGGCGCCCTCCAAAATCGCCTTTAAACCCTCGGCCATCTCAGCTCGGTTGTAACCAAGGTGATCCAAGGCC
Source organism: Limosilactobacillus fermentum (assembly GCF_013394085.1). Taxonomy (NCBI): domain Bacteria; kingdom Bacillati; phylum Bacillota; class Bacilli; order Lactobacillales; family Lactobacillaceae; genus Limosilactobacillus; species Limosilactobacillus fermentum. Next base: position 948,474 of record NZ_CP040910.1, on the reverse strand, counting down.
CCCGCGTCAATCAGGGGTACAAAGAGGGCTTCCTTGTGCCACTTGGCGTCGAGGCGGTTGACCAGGTCGGGCAAGTCCTGGTAGGGGCCGTGTTGGTTGCGTTCTTCAATGATTGCCCGAATAAAGTCACGGCGCAGGCCTTTAATCATGTCTAACCCCAGCCACAACTCCTGGTCGACTAGGCTCACCCGTTCTTGGCTCTGGTTGATCGCCGGTCCGTGGGTGGTAATCCCTAGTTGCTTAGCCTCGCTAAAGTAGGCCCAGACCTTACTGGTATCCGGGTCGGTTTCCATCAGGGCCGCTAGGAATTCGGCCGGGAAGTGGACCTTTAAGTAGGCCATTTCAAAGGCCATCTTCGAATAGGCAACCGCGTGGGAGCGGTTAAAACCGTAGTTGGCAAACTGGTCGATGTAGGCAAAGACCTGTTCGGCAACGGCGTTCGAGTAGCCCCGCTTGTTGGCCCCGGCTAAGAAGGCCTCCTTCATGCTCGCCATGGTCGCTAGTTTCTTTTTGCTCATCGCCCGGCGTAACAAGTCGGCCTCGCCCAGGCTAAAGCCCCCCATCACCGCCGCCACCTGCATGACCTGTTCTTGGTAAACCAAGATTCCGTAGGTCGGTGCAAGAATCGGGGCTAGTTCCTTAGCCGGCAAGTTAACCGCCTCTTGGCCCTTCTTTCTGGCGATGAAGTGGTTGATGTTGTCCATTGGGCCCGGCCGGTAAAGGGCGTTGACGGCGACAATCTCTTCAAAGTTATCCGGGTGCAAGTTGACCAAGGTTTGGCGGATCCCACTTGATTCAAACTGAAAGATCCCACTGGTCTGGCCGCGGTCAAAAAGGGCCAGCGTCGGTCGGTCATTTAAAGCAATGTGGGTGAGGTCAAAGTCCGGCTGGTGCTGGTGGATCAAGTTAAGCGCCGTTTCCACCGTCGTTAAGTTACGCAAACCCAGCAGGTCAATTTTGAGTAGCCCCAGTGATTCGACGGTGTCTTTTTCAAACTGGGTCACGAGCATCGCCCCCGGCTCGTTACCGGCCTGCAGGGGCACCGTCTTGATCAAAGGTTCGGCGGCCAAGACAACTCCGGCGGCGTGAATCGAATCGTGGCGGGGTAAGCCCTCTAGCTTGGCCGCCACTTCCAGCAGGCAGGCCACGAGCTTGGAATCGCGGGCCAGGTTTTGGACCGGCTGGGCGCTTTCCAACAGGTCGGCGAGGGTCTGGTGGGGCCCCTTAACCCGGTCGATCACCTGGCTGAGCGAGTCGACCTGATACTTGGGTAAGTTAAAGACCCGGCTGACGTCGCGCAGGACTTGCTTGGTCCCCAAGCTGCCGAAGGTGATGATTTGGGCAACTCGTTCGTGACCGTAGTGGTGGTGGAGGTAGTTTAAGACCTCCTCGCGCCGGTTATCCGGCAGGTCCAAATCGATATCTGGCATCTGGGCGCGCTCCGGGTTCAAGAACCGTTCAAACAACAGCCCGTATTGGAGTGGGTCGACGTCGGTAATTGCCAGGGCGTAAGCCACCAAGGACCCGGCCGCCGACCCCCGGCCAGGTCCGGTCAGGATCTGGTGTTGGTGCGCAAAGTTCATCAAGTCCCAGACAATCAAAAAGTAGTTGTCAAAGCCCATCTGGTGAATGACGGTTAATTCATGCTCCAAGCGGGCCTGGTACTCGGCGGGATCACCGGCCAACTTTCGCTTAGCCAACCCCCGTTGACACAGTTCGCGTAGGTAGTCAGCCACGCCCTGGCCGGCCGGAGTCGGAAAAGCGGGTAGGACCGGCGTTTGATCGGCAAAGTGGACCTGGCACCGTTCGGCCACCGCCACCGTTTGGGCCGCTGCTTCCGCAAGCCCCGCCGCCCGGTAGGCCGCCGCCACCTCTTCAGCCGGCCGCAACCAGTGCCGACCCGTTCGCTGACTGGCCTTGAGGGGGTCTTCAATCGTGTGGCCGGCCTTGATTGCCCGTAAGACCTGGGTGGCAAAGTAATCATCCTCGTTGAGGTACTCGACCGGCTCGAAGGCAATTAGGGGCAGCCCACAGCGCTCGGCGACGGCTTGTAAGTCCTGGCGCTCGGCCGCCGTGAAATCGAGGTTAATCCCCAGGTAGTCGGCCACTTCTCCGAGCTGGGCGTACGTTTGCTCACTAACGCCCAATAACATCAACTGCGGGGCCACGATCACGACCAGGTCGTCTGAAACCTCCCGTAAATCTTCGATGGTTAGTGGTTGGTTGGCCCGGTCGGTCATCGCCCTGGTCGAGAGGCGGGTTAGGTTTTGGTAGCCCACCGCCCCCTTGGCCAGCAGGGTGACGTCTAAGGTTCCCTCCGCAAAGGTGAGCGGTAGGCTGACGCCGATCACCGGGTGTAGCCCGGCTTGGTTGGCCCGGCGAACGAAGTTGACCGCCCCGTACAAGACCCGCGCATCAACAAGGCCGACCGCCTGGTAGCCCCGCTCTTTAGCTACCGCCACCAGCTCCGCGGGGCGAACCGGCGCCTCTAGTAGGGAGTACATACTCTTAACGGCTAAGGGTACAAAGCCCATTTCAACCCCTCCTTTTCTTCTTACTTATCTTACCACAGGGCAAGTTAATAACTTCACTGTTCTCCCCCTTCATTTTGTGCTAAAATACCAGTGTACTTTAAAGGGGTGAACTTCATGAAATTAGTAATGCAAAATGTAATGGCCGTCTTTTGGGGCGTCATCTTCGGGCTGGTGATTGGTTACATCGCTGGTCAACTTGAATCGGCGACCACTAACTTCACCACCGCAGCGATCCTTGGTGGGGTGGTAGCCTTGATCTTCGTTAACGTGATGTCTTGGATGACTAGTCACGCTGACCCGTCACGCCACACTAACTAGCCGGTCAACAATCAACTCAAAAAGGGAACGAACTTGGGTGCTGCCCAGTTCGTTCCCTTTTTTTGTTGGCCTTATTCTTCGGCGTTTAAGGCGATCATTTTCAACAAGACGTCCACCGCTTTTTCCATCGTTTGGACGGAAACGTATTCGAAGCGGCTGTGCATGTTTTCACCCCCGGCAAAGAGGTTTGGCGTTGGTAGGCCCAGGTAAGAAATCGTGGAGCCGTCCGTCCCGCCCCGCACCGGGTAAATGTCGGGCTTGATGCCCAGGTCTTCCATCGCCTTTTTGGCCAGTTCAACCACGTCTTCGTGACCCTTCAAGGCGTCCTTTAAGTTATAGTACTGATCGTACAAGTTAAGGCTGATCCGGTCCTCACCAAGGTTAGCGTTTAGGTCGCGCACGATCGCCCGTAAGGCCTCCTTGCGCGCCTCAAAGAGCTTCTTGTCGTGGTCGCGAATCAGGTAGACTAAGCGGGCGTGGTCAACCGTGCCATCGAACTTGTAAAGGTGGTAAAAGCCCTCCCGGTCGGCCGTCTTTTCCGGCCGGTCGTGCACCGGCAGTTGGTTTTGTAAGTCGATCCCCACCTGAATGGCGTTGACCATCGTGTCCTTGGCCGTGCCGGTGTGAACGTCCTTACCCTGGATGTCGATCTCGGCTTGAGCGGCGTTGAAGGTTTCGTCCTCTAGTTCCCCCAGCGGGCCGCCGTCAATCGTGTAGGCAAAGTCGGCACCAAAGTCTTTAACGTCGAAGTGATCGGCCCCGGTCCCGATTTCTTCGTCCGGGCCCAAGCCGATTTGGATCTGACCGTGCTTAATTTCCGGGTGTTCCTTTAGGTAGGCCGCCAGGGTAATGATTTCGGCCACCCCGGCCTTGTCGTCGGCCCCGAGCAGGGTCGTCCCGTCGGTGGTCACCAGGGTTTGACCGGCGTACTTCTTGAGGGAGGGAAATTCGTCAATCGTCAACTTGTAACCCGAATCACCCAGGGGAATGTCACTCTGGCCGTCGTAGTCTTCCACCACCTGGGGGTTAACGTTTTCGGCGTTAAAGTCCGCCGTATCAACGTGGGCGAGGAGCCCCATCACCGGCACCGGTCGGTCGATGTTGGCGGGGATGGTGGCTAACAGGTAGGAGTTTTGGGGGTGAATCCGCACGTTTTCAAGCCCCAATTCCGTCAGCTCGGCTGCTAGCTGCTTTAAAAAGGCCGTTTCCTTAGGGCTAGACGGTACCGTTTTCGATTGGTCGTCTGAGCGGGTTTCCACCTTGGCGTACTTAATGAAACGTTCCAATAATCCTGGGTACTTTGAATCTGTCATCTTGATGCTTCCCTTCTAACTACTTTGTGACAAACTGAAACGGCTCGGTGTTGACTCGGGAGCGGTAAAGCGTGATTGACCACTGGTGCTCTTGTTGCCAATTTTGCAACAAGTTAGCCAATTGGTCAATGGCGACCGCTTCAATGTGGTGGCCGGGGTCAACTAACACCACCCCGCTTGCCTGGGCATCGTGGGCGGTGTGGTAGGAAACGTCCCCGGTCACGTAAGCTTGGGCGCCCTTTTGCTGGGCGTTTAAGTAAAACTCACTCCCCGAGCCCCCCAAAATTGCCACCCGTTTGATCGACGCGGGGGCCGGTGTCGGCGTAACCACCCGTAAGCCGGTCACCCCAAAACTGGTTAGGCAGTGCTTAGCAAAGTCACTGACGCTAAGCGACTCCTTAAGGTCACCGATCCGGCCCATCCCAACTGGTTGACCGGTAATGGGGTCGTAGCCGGCCTCCACCAGGGGGGTCGTGTTATTTAACCCCAACTGATCGGCGAGCCAGTCATTCATGCCCCCGTTGACGGTATCGAGGTTGGTGTGGGCGGCGTAAACCGTAATTTGATGGGCTAAGAGCTTAGCGTACATGGCGTTTTGTGGGTTCCGGGTATCTAAGTCCTTGGCCGGCTTAAACATGACCGGGTGGTGGGCAAAGATGAAGTCCACCCCCTGGTCAATTGCTTCGTCGACGACTGCCGGCCGAACGTCGAGGGTGGTCATCACTTTGTGCACCGGTTGATCAGGGTTACCAATTTGCAGGCCACTATGATCCCAACTTTCGGCCAGTTGTGGGCTGGCAAAGCGCTCAAAGCGGGCAATGATTTCGGTTCCCTTAGTCATCTTCTAAAACCCCCTTTATTAGCGCCACCCGGGCTTCGTAAGCGGCCAAACGGTCGGCCGGAACCTCCTTGGCCCCGCGCATTTGCTCGATGGCGTACTGATCCCGGGCTAGTTCCTTTTGCCACTTTTTAACGAAGACCGGCCCCCCCGCTTGAATTAACAGGGGACCAAACAGGGCCTCGCGTTGGTTGTAGGCCACCGGGTTAGGCGTCGGGGTGGCCACGATGATTTCGTAAACGTGGTCATCTTCTTCTAGGATCTCTTCGTGGATAATTTCAAAGTGGTGCTTAGCCAACCAAAGGCGCAACCCCTCTTCGCCAACGTTTGGCTGGAGGATCAAGCGCTTGACCCCTTCCAACTTCTCCTGGCCGGCGTCCAAGATCTTGGTGATCAAAGTCCCCCCCATCCCGGCAATCGTAATCGTGTCAATCCGGTCTTCTTTTCGAATTGCGTCCAGGCCGTTGGCGAGGCGGGGAAGCAAGTGGTCAGCTAGGCCGCGGTGCTCCACTTCTTTTAGCATGTTTTCAAAGGGTCCTTCGACTACTTCCCCGGCGACGGCAAAATCGATTTGCTGAGCCATCAACAAATGGGCTGGCAAGTACGCGTGATCGGACCCAATGTCGGCCAGACGGCTCCCCTTGGGAACTTGTGCTGCCACGGCGGCTAAGCGCTTTGATAAGTTCTGTGCATCCATTAAATTTCCTACCCTTCACCAATAATTTCGTTTAAATGTTGTATGTTTTCCGTTTTACCCAGGACGGTAATCCGGTTGCCCTTTTCAACCCGGTCTTCACCAGCCGGCAGTGTGTTGGCCTGGTCGTCTTTAGTGACGATGGCGATCACGTTGACTTGGTAACGATTCCGAAAGTCCAGCTCGCTGAGTGTCTTGTTAAAGAAGCGGGGGTTGACAACGGTTACCTCGGCAATCGTTGTGTCGTCGCTGATGTGAACGTAATCGATCAGGGACGGGTTGAGCTTAGCAAAGATCAAGCGCTTGGCCAAATCGTGCTCGGGACGAACGACCAGGTCGGCGCCGACCCGCTGTAAAACCCGGGCGTGGTTACGGTTCTCCGCCCGGCAGATAACGTCTTTTGCCCCCAGGTCCTTAGCGATTAGGGTCGCCATGATCGAGGCTTCAATGTCCTTGCCAATCGAAACGTACACGTGGTCAAAGGTGCCGATTGAAAGGTCCTTTAAGGCCTCTTCGTCTTGGGCGTCGGCAATCACCGCCCGCATTACCGAGCCGGCTAAGTCATTGATTACTTCTTCGTTAGAATCAATGGCTAGGACTTCTTGCCCCGCTTCGACCAGGGCCTCGCACAGCGCCGAGCCAAACTGGCCAATGCCGATCACGGCAAAGCTTTCTGTTTTATCCAATTAGAACACGCTCCTCTGGGTACCGATACGTTTGACGGTGGGGCTGGGCGTTAAAGATCGAGAACATCACCGTGTAAATTCCCACCCGCCCGATGAACATCAGGGCGATCAAAATCATTTTGCCTAAAAAGTTAAACTGGCTCGCCATTCCCACCGAGATCCCGGTCGTCCCAAAGGCCGACACCGCCTCAAAGGTGACTAAAGACAGAGCATCGTGGCTCGGCAAGGGCTGGGTTTCGGCCAGCAGGAAAATTGCCCCGGATAGGATCACTAAGGAGATAAAGACCAGGGTCAGGGCCCGGAAGACGTTTTCCTGAGCAAAACGGCGGTGGGCTAAGGTGGTGTCGCGGCGCCCACGCAGGGTCGCGAGTGTCTGGAGGGCCAAGAGCCCCACCGTGGTGGTCTTGATCCCGCCGGCCGTCGAACCTGGCGTCCCCCCGATAAACATCAGCAAAACGGTGAAGGCCAAGCCGGCTGCCGACAGTTGGGTGTACGAAAAGGTCGTTAACCCGGCCGTCCGCGGGGTGATCGCCATGAACACCGTGTTGACAAAGCGGTTAAAGCCATCCATTTGGCCGGCGAACTGGTGGAGGTTGCGTTCCGTAATTAAGTAGACGATCACGGACCCCACCATGATGACCGCCCCGGTGCGCAGGGCCAACTGGGTGTGCAAAGACATTTGGCGGTGGCGCCGGAAGGTCAACAGGTCATCCCAGACCAAGAAGCCAAACGAGCCGGCGATAATTAACAGGGCGACCACCGTTAGCAAGTAGGGATCCTGGCGGAAGTTGGCTAGCGAGTTACCAAAGAGGTCGAACCCGGCGTTACAAAAGGCGGCGATGGCGTGAAAAACGCTGTACCAAAGCCCCTTCAATAATCCGTAGCGGGGCCCTAAGTCACACCACAAGAGCAGGGCGCCGACCACTTGAATCAATACCGACAAGCGGATGATCAACCCTACCACCTTCAATTGCGAAAGGTGGTCTAAGTTGAGGGCTTCTTGGGCCAACAGGCGCGTTGACATCTTCATCCGGCGCCGAATCAGCATCGACGCCATGACGGTAAAGGTCATAAAGCCCAGCCCCCCGACTTCCATTAGGACGGCAATCACCGCTTGACCAAAGGGCGACCAAAAGCTAGCGGTGTCAACCAAGGAGAGGCCGGTAACGCAAGTGGCGCTCGTCGACGTGAACAGGGCCGTAATAAATGGAGCCCGCGCTCCCCGGGTGGCCAAGGGCAACATCAACAGCCCCGTCCCCACCAAGATCACAATTAAAAAGCCCAGCGTTAACAACTTGGGAAAGGATAACTGATGATTTTTGATTTCAACCACGACCGGACCGCCCTTCTTTTAGCCCCTATTATTACTCATTTACCCGGCCAACGTCAATTGACCGCCGCGATCAAAGACCATAAAAAGGGGCGGGAAAATTGCTTCTCCCGCCCCAGTTGACTTATCAAGCTACTATTAGATTAAGCCCCGTTCAACTAAGCATTCGGCGTTTTGGACCGCGTTCCACGCCGCCCCCTTCAAGAGGTTATCGGCCACGATCCACATGTTAAAGGCGCCCTTGTTTTCGTAATCGGGACGGACCCGGCCAACGAAGACGTCGCGCTTCCCCTCTGCGGTCAGTGGCTGTGGGTAAACCTGGTTAGCAAGGTCGTCTTGGAGCACAACGCCCGGCGCGTTTTGCAGCAGTTCCTTAATTTGATCAGCCGTGGCGCTTTGGTCTTCGACTTCAAAGTAGACCGATTCCCCGTGGGAAATCCCCACCGGTACCCGGACGCAAGTGGCCGTCACCTTTGGCTCAGCCGCGTCCATGTCCCCGACCATGATCTTCTTGGTTTCGTGGATCATCTTCCATTCTTCGTGGGAGTAGCCGGAGTCTTCCAGGACGTCGATTTGCGGTAGGAGGTTAAAGGCCAACGGGTAGTGGCGCTTGTCGCCCTTGGTCGGTAAAATCTCAGCCGTCATTTTCTTACCAGCCAGGTAGTCTTGCGCTTGTTGGTAGAATTCATTGAGTGCCGACTGACCGGCCCCGGAAGCGGCCTGGTAGGTAGACACGATCACTTGCTTGAGCCCAAAGGCCTGACGGATCGGCTCCAGAGCCACCACCATTTGAATCGTTGAGCAGTTCGGGTTGGCGATGATGCCGTGGTGGTTATCTAAGGCCTCCGGGTTGACTTCCGGTACCACCAACGGCACGTCCGGATCCATCCGGTAAGCCGAAGTGTTATCAACGCAGACCGCCCCGCGCTTGACGGCTTCGGGCAAGAACTTCTTGGAGGTGCTCCCCCCGGCAGAAGAAAGCACCAGGTCGACCCCTTCAAAGGAGTCCGGGGTGGTTTCTTCAACCTCCACCTCCTGACCCCGGAAGGTCAGGGTCTTCCCCGCCGACCGGGCCGAAGCGAGTAAGTGCAGCTCCTTGACCGGGATCGATGATTGTTCTAGTTGTTGGATCATGCGGTTCCCAACCGCCCCCGTGGCTCCTAAAATTGCGACCGTGTATTCCTTTGACATAGTATCTTCCTCCCTTAGTTAATCGTTTGAACAAATGCTTCGAGGCGGTTCATCGCCTCTTCAATCTTTTCATCAGCAGCGGCGTATGATAAGCGAACGTAACCTTCACCCCCGTCACCAAAGACGGAGCCGGGGATTAGGCCGAACCGCCCTTCCTTGGCTAGGCGCTTAGCAAAGGCAAAGTCATCGCTACCAAAGGCGGCCGGGATCTTAGCAAAAACGTAAAAGGCGCCCTGCGGGGTGGCCATTTCAAATCCCATCTTACGCATCCGGCTCACCATCAAGTCCCGCCGGTGCCGGTAGGCCTCACGGAATTCAAGCGGGTCGTCTTGGCCGTTTTCCAGGGCCTCGACCGCGGCGGCCTGGGCGGCGTCGTTAACGCAGGTCACCATAAACGAGTGCATCTTAGTGATCGGGGCCATTAAGCTGGCCGGGCCCGCCAGGTAACCAAGCCGGTAGCCGGTCATGGCGTGGGACTTAGATAAACCGGAAATCAGAATCGTTTGTTCCGGCAGCCGGGTGGCCAAGGAGGCGTGTTCCTGGTCGTACACCAAATCAGAGTATATCTCATCGGCAATCACCAAGAGGTGGTGTTCTTGTAAGACCTTGGCCAACTGGTCAATCAATTCCGCCCCGTACGAGCGTCCGGTTGGGTTAGACGGGTAGTTTAAGAGGATCGCCTTGACGGCCGACCCTTCCTCTTTTAAGACCGTCTCTAGCCGCTGTGGGGTTAAAACAAAGCCATCGTCGGCCGTGTTCACCATCACCGGGATTGCCCCCGTTAAGGAAATGATCGGAAAGTAAAGGGAAAAGACCGGGGTCGGGACCAAAACCTTATCGCCGGGATTCAAGAGGCCAAAGGTCGTCGCCGTCAACGCCTCCGTTGCCCCCACGGTGACCGTTACCTCACTCGCCCAGTCGTAGTCCACGCCACGGGTCTTTTTTAACACCTTGGCAATTGCCTGGCGCAATTCCGGCTTGCCGGCTGAAGGGGCGTAGTGAGAATCGTCGTCTTGGATGCTCTTGATGGCAGCCTCCTTGACGTGTTCGGGGGTGGCAAAGTCCGGTTCCCCCAGGGTTAGCTTGATGATCCCGTCGACGGCGGAAATCTCGTTGTCAAAGGCCCGAATTGCCGACGGTGGCACCTGGGTGAGCTTTTGATTTTGCAACCCGGTTAGTTCTTGAATCACTTCTGGCATCTCTGTTCCTCTCTTTTCACTCGTTTACAAGACGTTTTCTAAACCGACGACCAATTCCGTCAGGGTGCCGACCTTTTCCAAACCCACCTTGACCCCGCTCATAAACGACGAGCGATCAAAGGAGTCTTGGCGAATGGTTAAGGCTTCGCCACTGCCCCCAAACAAGACCTGTTCGTGGGCCACGTAGCCCGGCAAGCGGACCGCGTGGAGCTTAATTCCTTGGTAATCGCCGCCACGGGCCCCCGGCAGGCTTTCGGTTGAGTCCGGCGCCGTTTCGTGGGCCGGTCGGTTTTCGCTAATCAGCTTGGCGGTCGCCAGCGCCGTCCCGGACGGGGCATCCTTTTTGTCTTCGTGGTGCATTTCGATGATTTCGACTTCTGGGAAGTAGGCGGCGGCTTCCTTGGCAAACTTCATCAAGAGGACCGCCGACATCCCGAAGTTGGGTGCAATCAAGCCCCCCAGCCCGTTTTGCTTGGCCAGTTGCTGTAGTTCTTCGACCTGTTCGTCACTCAGCCCGGTCGTCCCCACCACCGGGGCCATCCCGTGGCGCAGGGCGTACGAGACGTTTTCAAACACCGCCGCTGGCACCGTAAAATCCAACCAGATGTCGGCCGCCCCCGTTTCAACCTGCTCGCGGTCGGCGTAAACGGTCGTTGAATTTTCAAGGCCGTAGCTTGTCGGATCCAGGTCGGTCAAGTGGTGCCCAACCACGGCGCTCAATTCAAAGCCGGGGAGCGATTTTACTAATGTGACGGCCTGTTGGCCCATCGCCCCAGCAAAACCGGCAATTAATACTTTAGTCATTGGTCAGTCCCTCCCCTAAGTCGGTTGGTAATTGACCCGCCAAGGCGTCGCTAGGTAACCCCAGGGCGGTTGCCAATTGCTCCTTTTCTTCTCCGGTCAGGTCGCAAATCGGCAGGCGGCAGTGGTCGGTGGCCAACCCCTGGGCCGCCAAAACGGCCTTGACCGGGGAAGGCGACGGGAACATGAACAGGGCCGCCATCCGCGGGGTCAACCAGCGTTGGAGCTTAGCGGCCACTTGGTAGTTACCCGCACTAAGGGCGTCGTACATGGCCCGCATCTGCGGCGCATAGTTGTGGGCGGCCACGGAGATAACCCCGTCCCCCCCTAGTACCTTAGTGGTCAGGGCCTGGGCGTCTTCACCGGTGTAAACGGCAAAGCCGGCCGGCCGGTTTTCCACCAGGGTCTGGAATTCTTCCAGGCTGGCACACTGCTTGATCCCGGCGATGTTGGGGTGTTCAGCCAGGGTTAAGACGGTTGAAGTTTCCATCTTGACCCCGGTCCGCCCCGGAATGTTGTAAATGATCAGTGGCAATTCGACCGCGTCGGCAACGGCCGTGAAGTGGGCTAACATTCCCCGTTGGTTGGGCTTGTTGTACGGTGGCACCACCACTAGAGCGTAGTCAATCCCCTCGATTTGGGCCACCTCGTTGGTGAAGGCGATCGTTTCGGCCGTGTTGTTAGACCCGGTCCCGGCAATCACCGGTACCCGACCGGCAATCAACCGACCGAAGTGGGTGTAGAGTTCAATCTTTTCGTCGTGGGACAGGGTTGGCGTCTCCCCGGTTGTCCCCCCGACGACGAAACCGTTGTTACCGGCCTGCAACAGGTGCTCAGTTAATTGGTCCAGGGCCGGGTAGTCAATCGTCCCCTCGTCGGTAAACGGGGTAACGATGGCGGTTAAAAGATCGGCGTTGGTAAGTTCTGTCATGATTAGTCCTCCTCTGCTTGGCTGCGGTAGGTGATAAAGCTGGTTAGCGCATCAATTCCCTTTTGAATCGCCCCTTCATTGGGGGTCAGAGTAGCTTGGTGAAGCTGGGCATCGTCTTCAACCCCCAGCCAAAACATCGTCCCGGGAAACTTGGACAACAAGTAGCCAAAATCCTCCCCGGTCATCGCCGGCGCCGTTTCCACGTAGTCAACGGCCGGGTTGTTTTGCATGAAGTTAATGAAACGTTTGGTCAGGGCGGGGTCGTTTTCAACCGGCAGGTAACCGCCCTGGTTCAGGGTCAAGTTGACCGTGACGCCAAAACTCTTGGCAATCCCCTCACAGACGTCTTGCAGGCGTCGGTCAATCGTTTCGATCATTTCCTGGGTCAACCCGCGGATCGTCCCTTCGATCCGGGCGTGGCCGGCAATTACGTTGCGGATGGTTCCGGCCTCTAACTTACCCAGGGTGATCACCCCGGCTTCGACCGGGTTAATCGAACGAGAGATAATCGTTTGCACCTGCATGATTAGGGCCGCGGCGGCCACCACCGCGTCGTTGGCCTCCTGGGGGAAGGCGGCGTGGCCGTCCTTACCTAGGACGTCAATGTCAACTTCGGTCGTCCCGGCAAACAGGGTCCCCAGCCGGCAGCCAATCACCCCGGTTTTCAAAGCCGGGTTATCGTGCAGACCGTAAAATTCGTCGGGGCGCCACTTACCTTCAAATAGCCCCAGCTCATAGGCCCGCTGGCCCCCCGCCTCACTCTCTTCGGCCGGTTGGAAGAAAAAGAGCAGGTTATCCTTGGGTTGGTGGCTGGCAAAGTAGTCCAAGACCCCCAGCGCCACGGTCATGTGGACGTCGTGGCCGCAGGCGTGCATCACCCCGGAGTGGGTAGAGGCGTAGGGTAAGCCGGTCTCCTCTTGAACCGGTAGGGCGTCAATATCGGTGCGGTAACCAATCGTTCGGACGGGCGCCGTACCGTTCACCCGGACCAAAATGGCGGTCGGTAAGTCCTCCGGTTCCAAGATTTCCAGGTGATCTTGCTCCATCTTCCCGATCACCTCCATTAGGTAGGCGTGAGTCTCAGTTTCCTGTAGGGCTAGTTCGGGAATCTGGTGTAAGTGGCGGCGAATCTGAATTAACTCCTCCGTGCCTAACATTAGAGCTTCCTCAAATCGTCTTCCAGCCCGGTCTTGGAATCGGTCTGTTCGTCAACGTCCTTAATGTAGCGGGCGGGCACCCCGGCCACCACCGTGTGCGGCGCTACGTCTTGGGTCACGACCGCCCCGGCGGCCACCACGGCCCCTTCCCCGACGTGAACTCCTTCGATCACGACCGCGTTGGCCCCGATCAGCACGTCGTCATCAATCCGGACTGGTTCGGCCGACGCCGGTTCAACCACCCCCGCCAAAACGGTTCCGGCACCGATGTGGCAGTGCTTACCGACCAGGGCGCGGCCACCGAGGATTGCCCCCATGTCGATCATGGTTCCCTCCCCGATTTCGGCCCCGATGTTGATGACGGCGCCCATCATGATGACCGCGTTATCGCCAATTAAAACCTGGTCGCGAATCGTGGCCCCCGGTTCAATCCGGGCGTTAACTTCCTTTAGGTCCAGCAACGGTACGGCGGAATTACGGGCCGCATTTTCCACCCGGACCGCCGCAAAGTCCGCTTCGTGCTCGGCTAAGAAGGGCTTTAAGACCTGCCAGTCGCCAAACAGGACCCCGGTAGTTTGTTCCACGAAGGCCTCCACTTCAGCGGGAAACGTAAGTGCTTTTAAGTCAGTCCCCTTAACGTAGACCTTAACGGGGGTCTTCTTGGGCGCGGTACCGATGTAGTTAATGATTGCTTGCGCGTCTAATTGTGCCATGTGAATTTCTCCTTTTTCTTCCTATTATTTATCTTCACTTGCGAGCGGTAAGTCGAGCCGGCAGGTATCCGCCCAGCTTTCGCGTTGGATGACCAGTTGAGCGTGGCCGTTTTCAACGAAGACCACCGCCGGGCGGGGGTTCCGGTTGTAGTTAGAGGCCATCGCGTACCCGTACGCTCCGGTGTCTAGCATTACCAAGAGGTCGCCCGGCTTGGTTTTAGGGAGGGCCTGATCCCTTGCTAAGATGTCGCCGGATTCGCAATACTTACCGGCAATCCTGACGGTCTCTTCCGGTTTTTGACGGGGGTCTTTAGCGTACACCGTTTCGTAAGCGGCCTGGTAAAGGGCCGGGCGGATGTTGTCCCCCATCCCACCGTCAACGGTCACGAAGGGCTGGTAGCCCGGGAGGTCTTTTCGTGAACCAACCGTGTACAGGCTGTAGCCGGCCGGTCCAACGATCGAGCGCCCCGGCTCAATCCAAATCGCCGGCATTGACAGGCCCTTTTTGGCGACCTCCTTTTTAACGGCCTTGATGATTGCATCGACAAATTCTTCCGGCGGGAGCGGTTGGTCTTCTTGAACGTAGCGGATTCCAAAGCCACCGCCGACGTTTAAGACCCGCGTTTGAAAGCCAAACTCCTCGTGCCAGTGCTCGGCGACGTCCACTAACTTCTTGGCCACCCCTTCAAAGCCCACGACCTCAAAGATTTGGGAGCCGATGTGGGCGTGGAGGCCGACCACCTTGAGCCGGGGGTTGGCCAAGACCTCTTCTAGGGCCCGGTCCGCTTGCCCCGATTCCAGGTCAAAGCCAAACTTGGAATCTACCTGGCCGGTTTGAATGTACTCATTGGTGTGGGCGGCAATCCCGGGGGTGATCCGCAGGCTAACGGTCGCGGTGGCGTCTTGTTCATCTAAGACCTCGCCCAGCAAGTCGATCTCGTGGAAGTTATCGATGATGATCATCCCGACCCCGTTTTGGACGGCCAATTCCAGCTCTTCTTTAGACTTGTTGTTACCGTGGAAACTAACCTTTTCCATCGGGAAGTGCGCCTTGATGGCCGTTGTTAATTCGCCACCGGAGACCACGTCAATGTGGCCATCCTCTTGGGCCACCACCTGGTAAATGGCGATGGCGCTAAAGGCCTTGCTGGCGTAAGAGACCTCCGCTGCCACCTGGTTTTTGGCAAAGACCTTTTTAAAGGCGCGGATTTGATGGCGAATCGCCGCTACGTCGTACACGACCAGGGGCGTTTGGTACTTGGCCGCTAATTCAAGGCTGTCAACGCCGCCAATCGTTAGGTGCCCCTGATCGTTAATCTGTTCTGGTTCAATCTGTGAATTCATCTTAGTTCCCCGTTTCTTTATCGGTATGAAAAAAGGCTCTGGGTGCGGTGCGCATCCAGAGCTCAACCACCCAGGGTGGTTTATTCAGCCGTAATTGATAGCGCACCGCAGGCTCTCATTGTCCCGCGACAGTCCGCAGCCTCTTAAGCCACGCCCCAGCCCCAGGGAACGGTCACTTCCCCGTGCTTCGGCAACCGCCCCTTTCACTCCCCCTCCTTGCCTGACCCGGCTCTTGGTAGCTACTCATGTTGGTTGCGCCTCTTCAATTTATTGGTAGTTTATAATTATTTACCCCTGCCGTCAAGGTTTTTTAATTTTATTCTCATCCATAAGTACTTTCACCCCTTGATAAACCGCGCCTAAAGCCGTATTAGCGAAGATTGCAAAAAGATTTAGGACTTGCGTCAATTAGGAGCCGTGTTAAAATCCAATTAAAAATCAACGCCCTAAACTGGCAAAAGGAGTATTTTTATGAAGGTTGTAAAATTTGGGGGAACCTCCCTCGCCGACGGAGCGGCCTACGAAAAGGTCGTTAAGATTATTCAAGACGATCCCGAACGGACGGTGATTGTCACCTCCGCCCCGGGGAAACGGTTTCAGGGCGACATTAAGGTAACCGACCTTTTGATTCGTTACGCTAACCAGGTTTGCCAAGGCGAAGACGCCACGGCCACCGTTAAGGAAATCCTCGGCCGCTATTCGGAAATCGCGACTCACTTCGGTTTACCCGCCGTGGCCCTCACCCCGCTGCAAGCGGCCCTAGAGGACTTACCCAAGCAAGACTATCCCAACCAAGATTACCTAATGGCCGCCTTCAAGGCCCACGGTGAGCGCCTCAACGCCCGCTTAATGGCGTTGGTGCTGACCCACGTGGGGATGCCCGCCCGCTTCGTTGACCCCAGCGAGTGTGGCCTTGAGGTGACCGGGACGCCCAACGACGCTACCGTTAGTCCACACACTTACGGCAACTTGCACGCCTTTAAGTACGATTCCAACCAGCGCCTCGTCTTCCCAGGCTTTTTCGGCTTCACGCCGGCCGGCCGGATTGCGACCTTTGCCCGCGGCGGTTCCGACACGACCGGGGCGATCCTAGCTTGCGGTCTGCGGGCCCGCTTATACGAAAACTTTACCGACGTGGACGCCATTTACACCGCTAACCCCAACATCGTGGACAACCCGCAGCCAATTCGTCAGATGACCTACCGGGAGATGCGGGAACTTTCCTACGCCGGCTTTTCGGTCTTTCAAGACGAGGCCTTGATTCCGGCAATTCAAGGCCAGGTGCCGATTAACGTTAAAAACACCAACGCCCCGCAAAAGCCGGGAACGATGATCGTACCGGAAAAGGGCTTTAAGCCAGAGGACATCATCACCGGGATCGCTGGGGGCGCCCACTTTGCCGCCCTCTATCTGCACAAGTACTTGATCAACAAGGAAAATGGCTTCACCCTCCGCTTGCTTTCGATCTTGCAGCGCCACGGGATTTCTTACGAGCACATGCCATCCGGAATCGACGACGTGACCGTGATCATCAACCGCAACCAAATTTCCGACGAGCAAATCGATTTGGTCTGCAACGAGATCCAATGCGAAATTAACCCCGACCAACTCAAATGGATCCCCGATTACGCCATCACGATGATCGTGGGCGAAGGAATGCGGACCAGCCTCGGCGTGATTGAGGACGTCTTGGCGCCCCTAGCAGAAGCCCACGTCGAAGTGCCGATGATCAACCAGGGGGCTTCCCAAATCTCAATTATGATCGGCACCCGGGCCAAGGACGCCGACAAAACCGTCAAGGCCATCTACGACCGCTTCTTTATTCACTAACAGGAGGAAACCATGGCACAGTTACTAAAGGTTCACGGATCACAAAACCAATTCTTCTTACTCGACCAAACCACCCTTGCCCGCCCGCTTTCCGACCCGGAACTAAGAGCGCTGGGCCTTCAATTATGCGATCCAGCTACCGGAATTTTAGGTGGGGCCGATGGCTTGCTCGTGGTTAACGACAGCAACAACCCGGCCGCCAGCGGCCAAATGCGGGTGATCAACGCCGACGGATCTGAAGCCTCTATGTGTGGCAACGGCCTGCGCACCGTCGCCCGCTACCTGGCCGAAAAAACCAACCAGACCCGCTTCCAAGTCGAAACGATGAAGGCCGACCTGACCGTGGCCTACCACGACGACTTCTTCCCCGGCGTGCCGGGCTACGCCGTCGAAATTTCACCGGTCCGTTTTAACAAAGAGGCCCTTCCCTTTGACCAGGTTGGCCACGAACGGCTTTTAGACACCCTGGTGCCAGAGTTTGTGCCCGGCTGGCGCTTCTCCGCCCTGGCGGTGCCCAATCCCCACCTGATCGCCTTTGTCAGCGACGAAGAACTCGCCGGGCCGGTATTGGGGGAACTGGGCCAACGCCTCAACGGGGAGAACCCCTACTTTGCAGACGGGGTCAACATCAACTTCGCCCACATCCTCGGTCCCAACGAACTCTTCGTCCGGACCTATGAGCGCGGGGTCGGCTTCACCAACGCCTGCGGGACCGGGATGTCGGCGACGACCCTGGCCTTCGCGCTAACCCACCCCGACCAGGCTGGCTTTGAGACCCCGATCACCGTTTACAACCCCGGTGGCATGGTCAAGACGATCCTCCACCACCATGACGCCCGTTACACGATTGACTTAATCGGTAACGCCACTTTCACCCACCAAATTGAAGTCCACGAGGCCGCCCTCCACGACGCCCAGGTCACCGATGCAGACGTCACCGTGACCGAAACCGGCGAGCAGGCCGCCTACTTAGACTTCGTCGCGAGCCTGCCCCAGGTCAGCGCCGTTAAAAGCAAGTAGGAGGGAAATCCCTTAACCAACTAAAATAAAAGAGGCTGGAAAATCTGCTTTTCCAGCCTCTTACTGTATACTCAAATGTTAGACAGAAAATGTGGTAAATAACCGCAGGCCTAGTGCCGAAGAACGGTGCGTACCGCACCAACCGTTCGCCCTAGCTTAGTCATACGACCTGCCAAGGAGGTTATTTCCCACTCTCTTCCCCTTACCGCAACTGAATAACGGTGCCGTCGTCTTCAATCAACACCCCGACGGTCTGCTCGAGGGTTTTGACGACAGCGGCGATCTGCTCCTTGGTTTTGCCAAACAGCATCGTCGTCCACAGTTCCCCTAAAAAGGCGGTCGGCGTCACCAAGGACATTGACACCACCGTCGTCTCGTCCGGGTAGCCGGTCTGGGGGTTTAGGATGTGATGGTAGGTTTTCCCGTTGGTGGTCAACTTGCGCTCGGCGACTCCCGAAGTGGTCAGGGCCTGGTCCTTGATCGAAACTACCTGGCCGTAAGCTTGGGCCGGGTCAGCCGGGTTTTGAATCCCGACGTGCCACATCCCGTCTTCATTCTCCGGGTTACCGCCCAGGCCAATCACCGTTGACCCACCGAGGTTTAACAGGGCCGATTCGACCCCCTGTTCCTTGAGCCAGGCGATCACCTGGTCCCCGATAAAACCCTTGGCCAACGCCCCTAAGTCAATCTCCATGCCCGGTCGGTTGAGGCTGACCGAGTGGGTAACGTCGTCCAGGGTGATTTGGCGCGGGTCGGTCAAAGCAAGGGCCCGGTCAATCTCCGCTTGGCTGGGCACCCGGGCGTCTTGAAAGCCGATGTGCCATAGCTTGACCAGGGGGCCAATCGCCACGTTGAGGTTGCCCCCGGGGTACTTGCTGTAGTGGACGCCAAGCTTAATTAATTGATAAAGGTCCGGCGCCGCTTCGACTGGCCCCTGCCCAGCACTCGCGTTGATCTTCATCAGGTCCGCCGACTCATCGTTGGCCGAAAAACGGTGCTCCGCCGCCCTTAATTGTTCAACCACCTGGTCGGCGAGGGTCCCGGCGTTGGGGCCACCGTTGATCACCAACGTAATCACCGTCCCCATCAAGTGAACCGTTCTTCCTGCTTGCATGCCAATCCCTCCGTTCTTGTTACCCTAAATAATACCACACTACTCGCCCCTAACTATGCTATAATGTCATTAATATCTTACAAGTCGGTAAAGCTAGAGCTCTATCGCTAGAATGTATAATATGGGGTTCCCTCTAATTCTGGTCGAAGTTCGTTTGTGGAAACACAGGTGGGCTTTACCGCAGAATTGGAGGTTTTTTTGGCTCTTTGTCAAATCCTGTTGATGGGTCATTTTAGGCGGCGGCCGGTGCTTGCACCTGGCGCCGCCTTTTTTCAGCTTCCGTTCCCATTTGATGCAATCGGATCCGGGCGATGAAATGACCAAAGTTAGTAAAGCCATATGCCGTCCGTTGAATTAACTTGATCATGCGGTTGATCCCCTCAACCCGACCGTTGGAGTACGGTAATACGGTTGCGTTGTACACTCCTTCGCTGTTCTTACGGAGGGTCTTAAGAACTGTTTGGAACGGCGCTGGCACGTCCCATTTGGTGAACAAGACGTCCATTAATTGGTCAACATCGTGCTCTTCAAGAGCGGTCATGGCGCCCTGTAAGAGTTCATAACCGGCCGCTAACTGGGGATCAAGGTCCAGGCCAATTCCCACCCGTTCGGCCATCGTTACCTTTTGTCGTAAGTGGCGATCATAGTACTCCTTAGTGTAGTTAAGCGATGTGCTTTTAAGTAAGTACAGTCGCCACGAATTCTTCAATGCCCGATACTCACGCGTATTAGGGTCGAATTGCTTCATTACTGCGACCCGGACTTGGTTAAACGCCCGCGTAAGCATTGAAACGATGTGGAATCGATCCACAACCAGCTTTGCGTTTGGGAAGTAGCGGCGTACAAGGCCTTGATAGTAACTGTTTAAGTCTGTCGAGACTGATTTGACTCGTTTGCGCTCTTTTAGCGAGAATCGATCAAAGTAATGCGTAATACTACTCTTAAGCCGATCAGGGAGAATTTGGTAGATTTGTGAGGTATCATTATCAACGATAATGAAGCAATACTTCCCCTGCGGACCACGGAACTCATCAATGGCAATATTAGTGGGTAAAGTGCGACTATTAAAGCGAAGGAGCGCTTGATCACTGTCTAGGAGTCGGCCAATGGTACTAGGTGACACACCGGTAAACTTAGACACGTCCTTTTGAGAGACATTACTTTCAAGCATCGTAAGTGCCTTGTGTTTAACTGCTTTGGCAATGGAACAGTATTTATCAACGACGTTGGTCTTCGCCATGAACGAATCTTGGCAATTCTTACATCTCAGGCGTTGCTTACCGATCCGCAACATAGTGGGACAACTTTCGTTAATTGAGAGGTACTTAATGGTTTGGTAAGAATGGCCATTCTTAATGAAGGTATCCGCAAAGCCGCAATGTGGGCACCGATCCAATTTAAGCGAGACCGTCCCAATGAAGACCTGCGTCTCCCATCCGTCATTATTTTCAAAGACAACGTCTGTGAAATGAAGATTGGGGTCTTTAATTTGAAGGATATTTTTAATATAATCAGTCATAAGGTCACACCTCTTACTTTCTGGAATTTGCGTGGTAGTTAATGATCAGAATTTTAAGGCTGGTGGGGCCTTTTTTTGTGCGACGAATTTACAATTGAAGTGCAACAAGTAAGAAGAAAATAAAAAAGAACTCATAGCCTGAGTCCTGTAAAATGAAGTCACCACAACAAACATCTAAAGGAGATCTTAGGCTATGAGTTCGTACAACCATCTTACCTTAAAAGACCGAGAATGCATACTATTAGGCGTCACTTTGAAGGACACCTATCAAGTTATTGCGCAGAGGGTTGGGTGTTCTAAAGCCACCGTATCGTGCGAGATCAAACGCAATGGCGGTCGTAAGGCTTACTCAGCCGTCAAGGCCCAAGAGAACTATCAGGGACGTCGACTAAAAAGCCGACGTCCTAGGCTTCTAACTAACTTGAAGTTACGGGATTTTATCCTTCACTGTATTGTTCAACGTCAGTGGTCCCCGGAACAGATTTCAGGTCGTTTAGCCCACGAAAACAGCGAATGGCGTATCAGTTATAACACCATTTATCGTGGGATTGAACGCGATAATTTAGGCATCAAACGTAAGAGTCACGGGGCTCGTGGCTTTGCCCGTAAGCTCCGTCACCGTGGTAAAACCCGAAAGGTCAAGGGAACCATTAAGGAACGTCGAGGACGATTTAACGACGTCCCTTCCGTTCATGAACGCCCGGTTTCATGTGAGAATCGAAGCCGGTTTGGTCATTGGGAAGGTGATACAATTCGCGGTAAAACCGGGCGTTCAGCCCTGGTAACCTTAGTGGACCGTAAATCTCGGTATTTATTATCTCAGCGCGTTCTCAAAGTAAACGCCAAGAACGTCACACAAGCGATGATTGACCTCCTGCATACCGTAACGCCTAAACGCGTTCGGACGCTTACGCCGGACCGTGGAACTGAATTCGCAGGATACCGTGAAGTTAGCCAAGAACTAAGCATTCCAGTCTATTTTCCCGATCCCCATGCGCCCCAACAACGGGGAACCAATGAGAATACCAACGGGCTTATCCGTGAGTATTTCCCCAAAGGAACCGACCTAGACCAACTAACTGATCAAGATATCGACAAGTTTGTCAGGGATTTAAATCACCGACCACGTAAGGTCTTAGGCTGGAAGAGTCCATTTGAAGTTTTCTTCGGGACAAAGTTGCGCTTGATTTGACAATTCGTCGCCCTCAAAACCAAAAAATCCTGTCAACGAATCACCACTATGGTAATCCATCAACAAGATTTAGTGTAGAGCCGCTTTTATTAATTGGCAGATTGCAAGAAATAACTTGAACAAATTTAGTAACGCAGATTACGCAAAAAGATCTCAATCGGTGTTCGCCAATTTAAACATTTGAGTGGTCGGCAATTCAAATACCAGTTAATTTGAATCAATTCATCATCGGTAATCTCATCAATCGGTTGACCTTTGGGAATGAAGCGGCGTAGTACTCGGTTGCGATTTTCATTACTGCCTCGTTCATGTGGTGAATAGGCATGGGCAAAATAAACCTGTGTACCAGTTCGCCGCTCAATTGTCTGATAGTTAGCGAACTCTTTACCATGGTCTACGGTAAGCGTCTTGAGCTTGCCTTGAAGTTGACTAGCTAGTTCAAGTACGGCTTGAGTCATGGACCGACTATCGCGACCATGGAGCCGTTTAACAATTGTCAGGCGACTCTTACGCTCCACAAAAGTAGCCACAGCTTGACCTTTACGTTTGCCAGAAAGTACGGTATCAGCTTCAAAGTGGCCGAATTCCTGGCGAGTTTCGACTTTATGAGGACGCTCCTCAATTGAGTGGCCGTGACTGAACGTACCACGCTTTTCTTTAGCACGATGACGACGAATTCCATGATCAGGCAAATCGGACAACTGTACATCAAGCCATCCTTGATCAATCCAGTTATAGACCGTCTTGTAGGCAATCCCAACTACATGGGCAACTTGTTCAGGGGACCACTTCTGGACTTGAATCTTTTCCTCGATCAAGTGTTTAAGGTTTTTAGTGAGCGAAGACTTCCGCCCCCGTTGACTAACCTTGCGTTCAAAGTCAGTTTGCGCTAGCTCAGCCTGGTACTCACTATTTAGCCGGTGAAGTTCGTTAAAAATGGTGGTCTTACTAAATCCTAAGTAGTTAGCGATGTATCGCAAGGAACGTCCTTCATTATGAAGCGTTTCAATGACAACACGGTTCTGGAATGATAAAATAGTGGTGCCCATTAAGGTCCTTCTTTCTAATGGAATGTTGTGGTAACACCATTAAAGACCTTGATGGGTTTTTCTGTCCACTTAAATGTTCAACTTAAATTTTACAATCTGCCAATTATCAAAAAAATTCCCATCTATATTTATAAAAGGTTATCATAACAATTGAAATATTGATTAACTGACCTTTAATTGTCAAATTATTTACGTTCTAAGATGACTAATATAGATAATTTGGCTAATTATCCATGTAATTTTTGTTGCAACGTATCACCAATGCCATCTACCTTCTTAGCAGCCAAGACGGTGCCGCCGATGAGAACACCACCTACAATGAGCGTAGAAGCGATCATAAACTTAAATACACTTTTCAAAACGTCCATAAAATTCCCCCTTACTTTTTACCGGTTCGACCAACAACTAATGAAACAATCAGAACTAAAATAATTGCCCCGATGATCGATGGTATCAATGCCATGCCAGCTAATGAAGGGCC
Source organism: Limosilactobacillus fermentum (assembly GCF_013394085.1). NCBI lineage: Bacteria > Bacillati > Bacillota > Bacilli > Lactobacillales > Lactobacillaceae > Limosilactobacillus > Limosilactobacillus fermentum. The sequence continues at coordinate 925,220 of NZ_CP040910.1, read as the reverse complement.
CCAAGTGCCAAGGAGCCCTTGGCCAATCCATGCACCAATCAAACCAGCTACGATGTTTGCAATCCAGCCCATAGCAGCACCACGGTTAGTGATTGCGCCAGCAATGGCACCAATGATTGCCCCGACGATTAATGACCAAATAAGTCCCATATTTACTCACTCCCTTAGTTAACACGACTAGATTTATTGTCAGACGTTACTTTATCAACGCTGTCACTTAATGTTTCCTTCGATTTATTTGCGCCCTTACTAAAGGCTTCCTTCGTTTTATCTGTAGCATCGCTCACGCGATCTTGCAGAGAAGTCGAATCTTTTTCATGTTGCTCCTTTGTCTTGACATCAACAACATTCACATTTACCTCAATTACTTCTAAGTCGGTCATATTCTTTACTTCCCGAACGATAACATTTTTGATCTTGTCATACAGTTTAGAAATATCAATGCCGTATTCAGCAACAATGTCTAGATCCACTGCAACCTGCTTTTTTCCAACCTCTACATCAATTCCTGATGTGACATCGGAAGTATTAACTAGTTTTTCAGCAACATTTGCGAAAAAGCCGCCATCTACGGTTAATAAGCCATCTACTTCAGAAAGTGAGATACCAATGATTTTTTGAATAACCTTATCATCAAATGTTAAATTGCCTTTAACACCAGACTTTTCGTTAGTTGTTGTTTTTTCACTTGGTGTTCCATTCTGCATAATTTTTCCTCCTTATAATTCAAACAGTTATTTAAAAACATTTGTTAAGATACCAGTTTTTTGAATACAATAACCCGCGCTAATCCCGATTGCCATAAAAATCAAAACAAAAAGCGTCTTGAAAAATCCAAAAGTGATGATAAGGACCGCTAAGAGCAATCCTATAATTCCACCAATTAGTGGCCAAAAATAGTCTTTAATGAGTTCGGTCACGTTATCACCTCCTAGACAACTCGAGATTGATGCACATTAGCGTCCGACTCATTGAAATCAACGAGTCGGATTTTTATTTTTTTCTGTTCAGAAATTCCAAGACAAATACGCAAATCTTTTTTTAATTGATTGAGAAAATTTGCAGTCTGTTTCTTGGCATTGACTGAATTTAGTAGATCACCCGATATTTTAAGTGTGATCCTTTTTCGTGATAACTTAGCTGATACCTTGGGGTTACCAATAAAGGGTTCATGTTGAAGTGCTGAAAGAGCAAAATGCTCAATAGCTTTCTTACTGATGGTAACTTGACCATCAGACTTTTGATGAAGATATAATAACTGTGACCGTGGCCAAAAAAGTGTGATAATCAATAAAACAATTAACACCGCCGCCAGAATTATCCCACTCCAAAAAAGGTATATCGGTTCGTACTGATCCAACCAATCAAACTTTAATTGCATGGGTGTGCTAGTGCCAATGGCCGTTGACCAATTTTTAAAGACAAGAACTATGGACAAAGGAAATGCAAGGATAATAACAACTACTATTAAAGCCTTAAATATAACTCGCAAATCATCACCACCTTTACCATCATTGTAGCAGGACAGTAGTGATAATGGAATTATATGCACTTATGAGAAACCAATTAAAATTTTTATTTGACTAAACCAATCTGGCCACTAGGGTATACCTTATTGGCTTTACTTGGCTGTATGAACTGATGCCACCTAAAATAGTTCAGTAGGATTATCCAAATATGTTAGCAATTCCTCTATCAATGATATTGGATGTAAGCTGATTCCTGAGACAACTTTTAAGAGAGCGTATAATGAATAAATCGTCTTCTCAAAAGGAAGGAATTTTTACATGCCAACTCGTTACAA